>JBBIQY010000110.1:0-10030 GCA_037442085.1 Anaerolineae bacterium | reverse complement strand
GGCGGATCAAGGCTCGCAAGGCATGCCCCATGTCTTCAAAGACACCGGCTGCGATCCAGCGTTGAGCCTGTTGATAGACGGTGTACCAGGGTGGTAAATCATGAGGCATCAGCCTCCATTGACAACCTGTGCGCACACTCCAGCGCAAGCCATTGAATACTTCCCGCAAGTCGTGATCGCTTTGCGGAGCATCTTCTTTCATCAAGGTAAGTATGGAGCAACAAATGCCCATTCTTCATCTGTTACGTCGCTTGGGTATGGTGTTCTGGTCATTCCCAGAGTTTACCATCCCCAAAAGTTCATAACAGGCTCTAAATTGGAGCAGCTCCAATTTTGAGGCCCGAAATGGCTCCCAGGGAAATTCGTGTGTCAGTTCAATTGATAAGGTTCGGTTTCAGCCCTCGGCTTATCTCCCGAGGGTGTTCGGTTAGTCTAAACTCGAATCCTTACGGAGGGATACGAAAACAAGTGCGACGCACTTTGTGAGTGCGTCGCACATCTATCCGCAGCCAGACCCTCAGGGTCTCACGATTTCAACTATCGCAAGTCCGCCTTTTCGCTCAACGCCGCGTGCGCCGCCGCCAGCCGCGCAATCGGCACGCGGAACGGCGAGCAACTGACGTAGTTCAAGCCGATTTGGTGGCACAAGGCGATGCTCTGTGGGTCGCCGCCGTGTTCGCCGCAGATGCCCACCTCCAGGTCAGGGCGGGTCTGGCGGCCCAGCTTTACACCCATTTCCATCAGCTTACCCACGCCGTCAGCGTCAATCGTCGCAAACGGGTTCTCCGGCAGGATGCCTTTCTCCAGGTACTCCATCAGGAAGCCGGTCTCGGCGTCATCGCGCGAGATGCCGAAGGTGGTCTGCGTCAGGTCGTTGGTGCCGAAGGAGAAGAACTGGGCGTACTTGGCGATCTGATCGGCGGTCAGGGCGGCGCGCGGGATCTCGATCATCGTGCCGAACTGATACTTGATTGTGATGCCCTGCTCGGCCATGACCTTCTCCGCTTCTTCTTCGAGCAGCGTCTGTTGCGCCTTCAGTTCGTTGATGTGCGCGGTGAGCGGGATCATGATCTTGGGATAGACCCTGACGCCGTCCTTGGCGCACTGGCAGGCGGCCTCGAAGATGGCGCGCACCTGCATCTTGGTCAGCTCGGAGAGGTGGATGCCCAGGCGCACGCCGCGCAGGCCAAGCATCGGATTGGCTTCGCGCATGGACTCGACTGCCTGCAGCATCTTCTGTTTCTCGGCCAGCCTGGCGCTATAGGTCTTGATGTCGGCCTCGCAGGCTCTGATGCGCTCTTCCATCATGGCCATGTCCTGGGCCTGCTCCTCGCGGGTGGGCAGGGCCGCGTGGATGGGCGCCCCGATCTCGTAGGCGGCCTGGCGTACGGCGTCCACGGCCTCGAACATCTTGTGCCGTTTCGCGAGCACGTTGGTGATGGCCTGCATCTCCCGCTGGCGGGCGGCCAGGTCCATCGTCAGCTCGGTCGTGTCCTTCAACAGTTCGTCGTGGCTGGGCAGGAACTCGTGCAGCGGCGGGTCAATCAGGCGGATGGTGACCGGCAGGCCGTCCATCACGCGGAACAGGCCGTCGAAGTCGCTGCGCTGGAAGGGCAACAGCTTAGCCAGCGGCTCGGCGCGCTCGGCGTCGGTCTTGGCCAGGATCATTTGCTGTACGTACGGCAGGCGCTCGGTCTCGAAGAACATGTGCTCGGTGCGGCACAGGCCGATGCCCTCGGCGCCGTACTCACGGGCGCGCTGGGCGTCGCGCGGATAATCGGCATTGGCCCATACGCCCAGCCGGCGGATATCGTCCGCCCATCGGAGCAGTTTGAGCACGTAGGGGTCGTTGAAATCCGGGATGACGGCCTTGATCTCACCGGCGAAGACCTCGCCGGTCGTACCGTCAATCGAGATCACGTCGCCCTCGTGGAAGGTGCGCCCATTGACGGTGAACTGGCGTTTCTCCAGGTCCATGTTCAGGGCGGCCACGCCGACAACGGCGGGTTTACCGAACTGGCGCGCGACGAGCGCCGCGTGGCTGGTGCGCCCGCCTCGGCTGGTGAGGATGCCCTTGGCCGCCAACATGCCGTGCACGTCGTCGGGCTTGGTCTCCTGCCGCGCCATGATGACCGATTTCTTCTCGTCCTTGCCCCACTTCTCGGCGGTGTCGGCGTCGAACGCCAGTACGCCGCTGGCTGCTCCGGGCGAGACGTTTAAGCCGGCGGCCAGGAAATCGCCGCGCTCTCTGGCGGCCTTCTTCTCCCTGGCGTCGAACTGCGGGTGCAGAAAGAAGTCAATGTGCTCGGGGCTGACGCGCCCGACGGCTTCGGCCCGGCTGATCAGCTTCTCCTCGACCATATCCACGGCGATGCGGATGGCGGCCTGGGCGGTGCGTTTGGCGGCGCGCGTCTGCAGCATCCACAGCTTGCCGCGCTCGATCGTGAACTCGATGTCCTGTGTGTCGCGGTAATACTTCTCCAGCTTCCGGCAGATTTTTTCGAGCTGGGCGTAGAGCTTGGGCATCGCGTCCTTCATGGCGGCGATGGGCAGCGGGGTGCGCGTGCCGGCGACCACGTCCTCGCCCTGCGCGTTGATCAGGAAGTCGCCCTCCATCTGCGGCGTGCCGTCGGAGACGTTGCGCGTGGTGAGCACGCCCGTGCCCGAGTCCTGGCCCATGTTGCCGAAGACCATCGTCACGATGTTGACGGCGGTCCCCAGGTTGTGTGGAATCTTGGAGGCGTTGCGATAGTCAACCGCGCGCTTGCCGTTCCAGCTCTTGAACACGGCCTCGGTCGCTAGCCGGAGCTGCTCGATGGGATCGGTGGGGAACTGGCGGCCGGTGGCCTGGCGCACGATGTCCTTGAAGGTGGCCGTGATCGTCTTGAGGTCCTCCACCTCGAGATCGGCGTCGTTACTCACGCCGCGCTTATGGCGATAGGCCTCCAGCACCTTCTCGAAGTCGTCCTTCGCGACGCCCATCACCACGGAGCCGAACATTTGCACCAGGCGGCGGTAGGCGTCGTAGACGAAGCGCTCATTATCGGTCAGCGCGATCAGGCCGGCGGCGGTCGCATCGTTGAGGCCGATATTGAGGACGGTGTCCATCATGCCGGGCATGGAGAACTTGGCGCCGGAGCGGCAGGAGACGAGCAGCGGGTTCTGGGGATCGCCGAACTTCTTGCCGGTAGCCTTCTCGATTTCCTTGAGCGCCTTAAGTTCCTGCTCCCACAGGCCGGGCGGGAACTTCTCGCCCGCCGCCAGGTAGGCGTTGCAGGCCTCGGTGGTGACGGTGAAGAAGGGCGGGACGGGCAGGCCGCCGCGGTACATATCCGCCAGGCCGGCGCCTTTGCCGCCGAGCAGGGCGCGCACGCCCTCCCAGCTTCGGGCGTACTTCTCGGCGGCGTCTACCTCATTGAAGAGGTAAACCCATTTCTTATTCTTGAGCGCCGCGCCGTTCCTGGGCGCCGCGATCTTGCGGGCCGCCGCTCGAGGTGCAGCCTTGGGTTTGACTTTTGCCATAGCCATGGGAGGCCTCCATTCATGAGCAAAGCAGAGGAATTTATTCCGGTTAAACCTACCGGCCGGGGAGGATTGCTTCTAGTGACGGAGATCACGGAATAGGGGGGTGTCCGTCATATTTTGCACTTCCTGATCGTCGAGTCGCGTGGCCGTGGGCAGGCCGTCAGGCGAAGCGGCTCTCACAGATACTTCAGCTCTTTGGCCTGCCGCGTGAGCTCGTCGCGGAACTCGGGGGCGGCGATGGCGATGAGGGCCTCGGCGCGCTGGGCGATGGTCTTGCCGTACAGGTCGGCCACGCCGTGCTCGGTAACCACGTAATGCACGTGATTGCGCGTGGTGGTGACGCCCGCACCCGGCTTAAGCAGAGCCGTGATCTTGCTCAGCTTCGAGCCGTCCTTTGTCACCAGCGTGCTGGGCAGGGCGATGATGGGCTTGCCGCCCTTTGAGCGCGACGCCCCGTAGATGAAGTCCACCTGGCCGCCCACGCCGCTATACAGCCTCGGCCCGATGGAGTCCGCGCACACCTGTCCCGTCAGGTCTACCTCGATCGCCGAGTTGATGGCGATCATGTTGTCGTTCTGGGCAATAACGAACGGGTCGTTGACGTACTCGGTGGGGTGCAGCTCCACCAGCGGGTTGTCGTTGACGAAGTCGTACAGGCGCTGGGTGCCGAGCATGAAACCGGCGGTGATCTTGCCGGCGTGGATGGTCTTGCGTTCGCCGTTGATCACGCCCCGGTTCACCAGGTCAATGATGCCGTCGGAGAACAACTCGGTGTGAATGCCGAGGTCGCGCCGGTCGCCCAGGCGGCTGAGCACCGCGTCCGGGATCGCGCCGATGCCGGTTTGCAGGGTCGCCCCGTCCGGGATCAGGGCCGCTACGTGGTCGGCGATGCGCTCGCTGACCGGGTCGTTGTCCGCCGACATCCTCAGCTCAGGCAGCAGGTAGTTCACCGGCACCATCACGTTGATTTTGGAGATGTGGATGAATGAGTCGCCGAGGGTGCGCGGCATGTTGGGGTTGATTTCGGCGATAACGCACTTGGCGGATTGCGCCGCCGTCTTGGTGACGCCGACCTCTACGCCGTAAGAACAGAAGCCGTGGTCGTCCGGCGGCGAGACCTGGATCAGCGCAACGTCCAGCGGCAGCCGGCCCGATTTGAACAGGCCCGGAATCTCGGAGAGGAAGCAGGGGGTGAAGTCGGCCAGCCCCTCGTTGACGGCTGCGCGCACGTTGTCGCTGATGAAGAGCGTATTGACGCGCAGGTGACCGGACATCTCCGGTGAGACGTAGTCCGCCGGGCCGACGGTGAGCACCTGGCAGATTTCGACGTCTTCCAACTCAGGCGCCCGAGCCACCAGGGCGGCGAGCACTGTGCGCGGCACCGAACAGTTGCCGGTGAGGAAGAGGCGCTGGCGCGACTGGATGTGTGTGACGGCCTGTTCGGCCGAGACTACCCGATCGCGGTAGAGGTTGAACCAATTCATGCGACGACCTCGGCGAGCCCGGGCGCGATGACCTGGCCGGCGTGGGTGACGACGCCGCGGGCAATGGCGCTGTTATGCGCCATCGCTGCCGCCACGCCCTCGGCGGCCACCTGGCTGACGAAGTAGTAGACGGCGTTCACCAGCGCGTGTGTGGCCGTGCGGCCTACCGTCCCGGCGATGTTCGGCACACAGTAGTGGATGATGTTTTCTTCCAGGAATATCGGGTTGCGATGTGTGGTCGGGCGGCTGGTCTCTACACAGCCGCCCTGGTCAATGGCGATATCGAGGATGACCGAGCGGGGGCGCATCTCGCGCACCATCTGGCGTGTGACCAGCACCGGCGCGCGCTGGCCAGGCACCAGCACCGCGCCCACCAGTACGTCGGCGAAGCGCACGACTTTGCGCAGGTTGATCGGGTGCGAGATCATGGTGATGGCGTGCGGGAAGCTGTCGGTGATGCGCTCCAGTTTCGTCATATCGCGGTCGAGCACGTACACCGTCGCGCCCATACCGGTGAAGGCCCGCACGGCATTGGTGCCGACGGTGCCCGCGCCCAGGATGACGATCTCCGCGGGCGGCACGCCGGGCACGCCGCCAAGCATGATGCCCTTGCCGCCGCGGTCGTTGCGCAGCAGGCCGGCGGCCAGAAAGGCCGACATCCGGCCCACGATCTGGCTCATTGGGCGCAGCACCGGCAACGTGCCATCCTCCAGCTGAATGGTTTCGAGGGCGATGGCGGTGACGCGGCGTTTCAGCAAAGTCTCCAGGTTGTCGGGGGAGGCGGAGGCCAGGTGCCAGAAGGCCATCACCGTTTGCTCTTCGCGCAGCCACTGCAGCTCTTCGCTGGTGGGGCGGGCGACCTTGAGCACCAGGTCGGCGCGGCCATAGACCTCTTCGCCAGAGTAAACGATCGAGGCGCCCGCGCGGGCGAAATCGTCGTCGCGGAAGCCGGCGCCCACGCCGGCACCGCGTTCCACGTAGCAGCGGTTGCCCGCGGCGACCAGCAGTTCGATCCCGGCGGGCGTCATGCCGATACGATTCTCGTCTGGGCGACGTTCACGGGGGAGGCCAATGTTCATAAGCGTGGCTCATCGAGTCGGGGTGGATCGCACCGGTGACGGCCGTGCGGTCTCACCTTGGGTGCAACGCCGACAGTATACGAGCGACAGGCCGAAACCCCAAGTGACAATTCATCTCCGACTGGGTGACAAATCGCACTGAGCGCCTCCGAAACGGGCTTCCGCACAATTCCTGCTCGTCCTTCTCTGCAATGCAACGACGTCGGCTCGCGTGGCCGATAGCTCATTTTCGGTGATCTTTATCACCCTGACATATGTGACATTGTGTACTGTCTCACAAATGCTTATCGGCTTATATATTTATGCGTATACATCGAGAATCGTTTATAAAACTGTCTTATGAACAAAACACTCGAACATGAGGTTGACCAGCTGCACGCCGAGATCTGCGCCGGCCTGGCCGACCCCAAGCGCATTCTCATCCTGTATGAACTTTCGGCTGCTCCCCGCAACGTGACCGAGCTGGCTCACAGCCTGAATTTGAGCCAGCCGCTCGTCTCGCGCCACCTCAAGGTGTTACGCGACCGGGGCATGGTCACGGCGACGCGGCAGGGCGCGGCAGTGGAATATCAGTTGGCTGACAGGCGCCTGATCGAGGCGCTGGATATCCTGCGCACCGTCCTGCATGACTCGCTCTCGCGGCGGACGGAGCTGATGGGCGCGTTCGATAACGGATGAAGCGGATGGAGGGCGGCCAGCACGACTACTCATGGTTCGCCTCGAATTGCGAGGCTGCCTCGAGGCATTCTGCCCGAATCCGCGCTCATCTCGAACTACGATTGGAGTGAGGAGCTAAACGCATGAAGACGTTATTGATTTTGGGCGCCGGCACCGGCGGCACGATGATCGCCAACAAGATGGCCCACAAGCTCGATCTGACCGAGTGGCGCGTCATTGTGGTGGATAAGGACGAGGCGCACTACTACCAGCCCGGTTTCCTGTTCATTCCCTTCGGCCTCTATGGGCCGGAGGACGTGCGCCGTCCCAAGCGCAACTATCTGCCGCACGGCGTGGAGGTCGTGGTCTCGGATGTCGAAGTCATCGAGCCGGAGGCCAGCCGCGTCAAGCTGACGCTGGGCGGGCGCGTCATCTACTACGACATACTCGTCATCGCCACCGGCTCGCGCATCGTGCCCGAGGAGACGCCCGGCCTCAAGGACGGCGGCTGGCGGCAGAACGTCTTTGACTTCTACACCTTCGAAGGCGCGGTAGCGCTGGCGAAGTTCCTGCGCCGCTGGCCGGGCGGGCGGCTGGTGCTCAACGTGGCCGAGATGCCCATCAAGTGCCCGGTGGCTCCGCTGGAGTTTGCCTTCCTAGCGCACGCCTACTTCGTCGAGCGCGGCATGCGCGACAAGGTGGAGATCGTGTATGCGACGCCTCTGCCCGGCGCGTTCACCAAGCCGCGCACCTCGGCCATCATGGGCGCGATGCTGAAGGAGCGCGACATCGCCGTCGAACCCGAGTTCACTTTGATGGAGGTGGACAACGGCCGCCAGGTCATCGCCAGTTACGATGGGCGCGAAATCAACTATGACTTGTTGGTCACCATTCCCGTCCACATGGGTTCGGAGGTGGTGCAACGCTCCGGCCTGGGCGACGAGCTGCACTTCATCCCGACTGACCCGCACACGTTGCAAAGCCAGAAGTGGCCCAACGTCTGGGTGATCGGCGACGCCACTAACCTGCCGGCCTCCAAGGCCGGCTCGGTCGCGCACTTCCAGGCCGAAGTGCTCACCGAGAACCTGCTGCGCCAGATAGACGGCCTGCCGCCGGAGCCGAAGTTCGACGGCCACGCCAACTGCTTCATCGAGAGCGGCTTCGGCAAAGGCTTCCTGATTGACTTCAACTATGACACCGAGCCGCTGCCCGGCAAGTTCCCTATGCCCGGCATCGGCCCGTTCGATCTGCTCAAGGAGAGCGAGGCCAACCACTGGGGCAAGCTCATGTTCCGGTGGGTGTATTGGAACCTGCTGCTGCGCGGCGCGGAACTGCCGCTGGAGACGCAGATGAGCATGGTCGGCAAGTACAACTGAGAGGCGATGATGGTGATGGAGATGGAGGTCGGCGTTCGCGCCGAAGAGCTGAGCACTCTGCTGCAAAAAGTCGAGTCCCTGACGGGCGAGGTGCGGTCCCTGACGGAGTTGGTGCAGGCCCAGCACCGCAGCACCCAGGCCGTTGAAGAACTGGTGCAGGACCTGACGCCGGTCGTCAATCAGGCCTTCAAAACCGTGGTGCGTGAGCTGGACGAAGTGGACGGTGAGTTCACCCGCGAGGAGCTGATCTTCCTCGTCAAACGCCTGCTGGCGAACACGCACCGCTTCAATGTGCTGCTCGTTCAACTGGAGTCCGTCCTGGATCTGTTGGATGAATTGGCCAAGCTGAGCAAGCCCGTCTTCAACCGGGCGGTGGCGACGCTGGACGACCTGGAGCGCAAAGGCTACTTCGTCTTTGCGCGCGAGGGCGCGCGCATCGTTGACCGCGTGGTGACGGGGTTCACCGAGGCCGATGTGCGTGCGCTGGGCGAAAACATCGTCACCATTCTGCGCACCGTCAAGAATATGACCCAGCCGGATATCATGGCCCTGGCCAACAACGCCGTCAACCAACTTCACGAGCCGGAGCCGGCAGAGCAGGACGCCAGCCTCTGGGCGCTGGTGCGTGAGATGAACGACCCGAGGGTGCGCCGGGGCCTGGCCCGCCTGCTGCGCGTCGTCAAGACCCTCGCCGATCAACCGGACGGCCCGAGACAAAACTGAATCTCTCATCCAGATTTCATATTCAAGGAGCCTGACTATGACTACCAAAACCATTGCCGGTGCAACCGTGCACGTCAACGACGAAGGGTTCATGACTAACCCGAACGAGTGGACGCGGGACATCGCCGCCGCCATCGCCCTGGAAGAGGGTATCGCCGAGCTGACGCCCGCCCACTGGAAGATCATTGATTTCTGCCGCCAGAGCGCTACAGCCTCCGGCAAGGCCCCGACCCTGCGCGCTATCACCAATGGCACAGGCCTGAGCACCAAGGAGCTGTTCGCGCTTTTCCCCAAAGGCCCGGCCAAAAAGGTCGCGCGCATCGCCGGACTGGGCAAGCCGGAGGGCTGCGTCTGATCGGGGAACAACGACCCTAGCAAAAATAGACGATGGCTTGGCCGTCGTCCAACCGGAATTTGATTACGGAGACCACCATGCAAACCAACGGCGCTCAAACTCAGACCGAGATCGTCCCCAAGAAAGTGGCGGAGGACAAGCCGCGTCATATCGCCTTCATCTGCTCTAAAGGCACGCTGGATATGGCTTATCCCGCCCTGGTGATGGGGTGGGCGGCTCTGGGCAACGGCATTGACGTGACCATCTTCTTCACCTTCTGGGGGCTGGACCTCATCAACAAAGACCGTGTTGATCATCTGGAGATTGCTCCGGTCGCCAACACCAGTATGAAGATGAGCATGATGGGGGTGCCCGGCAACCTGGGCATCCCGCAGCTCCTCGGCGTGCTGCCCGGCATGACGGCCTTCGCCACGGCGCTGATGAAGGACAAGATGAAGAAGCTGGAAGTCCCGTCGGTGCGCGAATACCTCCAGATGCTGGTAGACGCCGGCGCCAAGCTCTATGCCTGCAAGATGTCGGTGGACATGATGGGCCTGAAGATGGACGATTTCGTCGAAGGCGTAGAAGGCATCGTGACCGCCGGCGATTTTATGGACATGACGGAAGGTGCGCAGATCGTGTTTATCTGAGCAGCGAAACGAATTCGGCCCGGCCATGACAGGCCCGATAAAACCTCTCGGAACGGGCATGACATTCTTCTAGGAGTTACGCACTTGCCATAAGTCGGGTACACTGCGGGTATGAACCCGCCCAAGTGTGACGAACTCGACTACATTCATTTTCTGATTGCCACGCAGAAGGTCTTCAGCAACACCGAAGCCGCTCGGTGCC
>JBBIQY010000109.1:0-10478 GCA_037442085.1 Anaerolineae bacterium | reverse complement strand
CCGCCTGCTTCTTCAGCGCCAGCACTTTCGTGATGGCCGCCGTCAGCGTCGTCTTCCCATGGTCAATGTGGCCGATCGTCCCAATGTTCAGGTGCGGCTTGCTGCGATCAAACTTCTCCTTGGACATGCCAAGTCTCTCCTTGAAAAAATGAAGGTTCGGTTGTTGATGACGATTACAAAGCCCAAGACGAGGATTGAACTCGTGACCTCACCCTTACCAAGGGTGTGCTCTACCGACTGAGCTACTTGGGCGCTTATTCATGTTGTCTTTCAGTCGAGTAGTCTCGTCGTCGAAGCCGACTGCGCGGCCAACCGCCCACGCGACTACCGGACGATCTCAGGTGGGCAGGGTGGGATTCGGACCCACACAGGCGTACGCCACCGATTTTACAGACCGGCCCGGCTCACCACCTCCGGCGCCTGCCCGGGACAATAGCGCGCAAGCCGACGACGGGAATTGAACCCGTAACCTACCGCTTACAAGGCGGTTGCTCTGCCAATTGAGCTACGTCGGCAAGTTGGCGCAAGGATTATACCTGAACTTGCCCGGACGAAGAAGCCCAGGCAAACGAAGGCGGAGTTTAACCGGACTTGGGGGTGAAGTCAATAGTAGAATGCGTGCGATGCGCCTGGGACTCGACCTGCGACTGACGTATTACACGCGCGGCGGCATCGCCAAGTATGCGCGCCGCCTCGCCGAAGGCCTGCCCGCCCTGGCTGTTCAACACACACACCTGCACTTCTACCGGCGCGGGCACGCCGAAACGTTGACCACCGCCGCCCAGCGTGTGGCGTGTTGGACGCCGGCGCATCACCGTTGGGAGTCGGCCGCCCTCGGCCTCGAGCTTCTGCCGCATCGCCTCGACCTGTTTCACTCGCCGGATTTCATCCCGCCCCGCTTCGGTGCGCGCCGCCTCGTTATCACCATCCACGACCTGGCCTTCCTGCATTATCCCGAGTTCCTTACCGCCGAAAGCCGCCGTTATTACAACGGCCAGATTGCCGACGCGGTGCGCCGGGCGCACGCCATCAGCGCCGACTCGCGGGCGACACAGGCCGACCTGGTCAACCTGCTCAAGGCCCCGCCCGAGAAGATCACCGTCATTCCTCTCGGCCTGGATGCGGCGTTCCACCCGCAGGCCGAGGCCGAGGTGACTGCGACGCTGGCCCGCTACCGCCTGCCGCCCGGCTACGTGCTGTTCGTCGGCACATTCGAGCCGCGCAAAAACATCCCGACCCTGCTGCGCGCTTACGCTCAACTGCAGGCGCAATGGCCCGACGCGCCGCCGCTCGTGCTCATCGGCAACACCGGTTGGCTGTTCGAAGAAGCGCTGCGCCTGGCACACGCTCTAAGACTAGATGCCCACCTGCGCCGGCTCGAAAACGTCCCGGACGCCGAGCTGCCGGCGCTCTACAGCGGCGCAGGTGTCTGCGTCCTGCCATCGCACTACGAAGGCTTCGGCTTCCCCCTGCTGGAGGCGATGGGCTGTGGGACGCCGGTCGTTTACGCCAACACCTCCTCGCTGCCGGAAATCGCGGCCGAGGCCGGCCTGCCCATTGACCCGGATGACGTGGAGGCGCTCGCCGACGCACTCCGCCGCACGCTGACCGACTCCACTCTGCGCGCCGACCTGATCCGGCGCGGCCTGGCTCAGGCGCAAACGTTCACCTGGGAGAAGACGGTGCGCGCCACGCTGGCTTTATACGAGAGGGTGCTGGCGTGACGGCGGCGGCCCGGCTGTGCTTTTCACGCCGCTTTTACTGCCACACAGCAGGGTTGACATTAGACTGAGGGGCGTGACCGAGTCCGTCTCATCCCGTTCATCTTCAAACTTAGCCGCCCTGCCCGCCCACACCCCACCCGCTCCGGAGCGCGGTGAATTCCAGGACACGTTCAACGCGTTGATGCTGGCGCAGCTCCGCACGGCGGGCGGCGCGTCCGGCAGTTTGATGACGCTGCTGATGCTGACGGTGCTGGAGAAGCTGTTGGCGCAATTGCCGGAGGGACTGGCGGCCGCGACAAGCGGCGTCACCGGCGCGGTGGCCCGCTTCACACACCTCAACCAGTTCGAAGCAGAACGGCAACGGCAGGTGGGCGGCGACGGCCGCAACGCCAACTGCGGCCCGGCGGCGCTGGTGATGGCGTTGCGGGCAGTGGGCCGCGACATTGCCGGCGCAGTGCCGGGCCTGAACGACGGCCAGGCGGTGGCGCTCGCCCAGCGCGCCATGGTCGCCGATCCGAGCCGTGACGGCGTGACGAGCAGCGGCCAAATTGCCGAGTCGGAGATGGGCAGCTTTACCAGCTTGGGAGAGGTGCAGCGCGGCGCGCAGGCCTCCGGCGCGACCACTCAGCTCATCGCGCCCAACGCCGAGAGTGTGCGCCAGGCGCTGCTGCGCGGCGCGAGCGTCGTCCTCTCGGGCACCTTCGTCGGCAAGAGCCCCCTGCCCTGGACGGGCGACCGGGGCCACGACAACACGACCGTGCCCGGCGGCGCGACCGGCCACTTCGTCACCGTCACCGCTTACGACTCCCACTCCGGCTACTTCCTCGTCCACGACCCGGCCCGCCGCACCCCGCTCGCCGTCAGCGGCCCCGCGCTCGAGCACTTCATGCGCGGCAACGCCGGCGCGCTCGCCATCTCGCGCTAAGTTTTCAAAGCGCGCCCTTCCAGGACGCTCGACGCCGCCAGCGCCTCCCGACCGCTTGGCAGCCAGCAAGCGTTGCCTGGCGTCGAAGCAACCGGCCCATTGTCACCTGCGGCGTATGACGTTCTCCACTCCCCAACCGCCCGCGTGCGCCATACGCTGAAGTTGCTTCGCGCCAAGGGTCTGACGCGCCAGTGCCTCCCTGCCTGTGTCACACCGGAGGCTCGACCGATCGTGTGACCAAATAGAACGGCGCCCTGCTCCTGTGGCTGCGGGAGAGGCCGGCGGGAGAAGCTGGGCGGGCAGCTTCCGACGCTGCGCCCTCAGTGCCCGCTCAAGCCAAGCGACCACAGAATCATCGTGGAGGAGCTCGTCCATGAACGAATCCTTGACCGTCGTTGATACCGCCATCGGCGCTTTGCAGGCGGAGGCACTGCGCAGCTTACTGGAAGCGCAGGGCATTCAGGTCATGTTCTCTTACGAGCCGGCCGGGCGCGTGGAAGGCTTATCCGCCGGCCCACTGAGCGAGGTGGATTTATTAGTGCCGACCGGCCAGGCCGCCCAGGCCCGCCGCATCCTTGCCGATTACTACGCCGGCCGGCTGGGGACTCAGGCCTAAGCGCTGGGTCTGGCGAAGGCAATGCCTTCGCCAGACCCCCGATTTAGGATAGGCTCTAGAACCTGTTAGGCACTTTCAAAGGATATGAGCCTGAGTAGCTAACACTTTCGCCAAGCGGGGGCGAGCCGGAAGGGGCTGAGCCGCAAAGTCAAGAACGGCAGGGTTGAGGTTTGACAAGTGATCCAACGGCGCAATTTACGCCAACCGATTTGGAAGACACTCAACTGCCGCCGATAGGCCGGATCAATTTCCTGGCGGGCGTCCGCGCGAAGCACGTCTTGGCCGATGTCATAAATCCACAGGACGGCGACGGCGATGGCCAGCAAGAGATGATTGAGACGTTGCGGGTCAGTCAGTTTGGTGGCGTCCAGATCAAAGCTGCCCGATTTTTCATCGCGGAAACTTTCTTCGATGTGCATCCTTTTCAAGTAATCTTTGAGCGTGCGCTGGCAGGCAGTCAGTTAGCGTCTCTGTCAATGGTGTAAAAGATCGAGTGCTACTTGGTTGTTGTTATCGTTGGGCGTACCGTCCGAGTGATCCTCCTGGCGAACGGATTTGAGCGAACCGCTTCATTACGCGGGAGCGCCTTGCCGGAGGCCGGGGCCCCGTCAAGGTGGAGCGCAGCGCGCGAGCTGTTCCGCCCCGGCTTCCCCAGTTTCCACGCGAGGAGATCGAAGCAGTACTGAATTATGTCAATTCATCGGAGGGCACAACTGGCGCTGACGAGAGGGAGCACCTGCGCCGCCTGCGCGACCGCGCCTTCATCCTGACTTTGTCCGACACGGGGTTGAGGATTTCGGAGGCCTGCCGGCTGACGCGCGGGCACATCGACTGGGCCGAGGGCCGGGCGATTGTCACCATCAAGGGCGGGCGCGAAAGTGTGGTGCGCTTTTCATCGCGGGCGTTGGCCGCCATCAAGGCCTATCTCAACGCCCGCGCGGCGCTGGATGGCGCGGCCGGCCGCGCGCTGGCGTCGCTGCCCATCTTCGCCCGGCACGATGACGGCGCCGGTCGGAAGGTGCTGCGCCTGAACACCGTGGGCGCGCGGGAAATTGTCAACAAGGCGGTGGTGGGCGCGCTGGGCGAAGCCGCCAAAGGCGTCATCACGCCTCACTCCTTCCGGCACTACTTTGTCACGGTGGTGCTGCGGGCCTCGGGCGGCAACCTCAAGCTGGCTCAGGAACTGGCCCGGCACAAAAACATCGCCATCACCCAGCGCTACGCCCATCTTTCGGACGACGATCTTGATCGCGGGTATCACGACATCTTTGATCGCAAAGGCCGTGGCACGACAGTGTGATGCTGTGACGCGGTGTGTTGAGACTGATGGCCGATGGGGTGCGCACCGCTCTTAACCCCCTGAGCGCTCTCAAATTTTGGCAACCGCCCCTCAGCATGATATACTCCCGCCAATTTATCCATAGGTGTTACGCAGTGCACCCCAATTCGGCCCACGAATTTCTCGAATCGTGCGTATCAGCATTCGTGCCATTCGTCAGATTCGTGTGTAGATTCCCGCAACTGCGTAAGGCGGTTTGCCGATTTGTGTGTAATTTCGTAGGCGCGGCTCTCAGACCCGCGCCTACAGGCCGAATTACACAATTTTCGGCATACGGCCCTGCGTAACCCCTGTATCCAGTTGCAACAGGAGTTAACAAAGAGGCAATGTCAACCCTCAGCGACGATCTGGATAAGGATGCACACGACCTGAAGGAAGCCATTGACAAAGGGCAAATCTTGAAAGGCCTGGCGATCATCGGGCGGATCGCCACCGAGATTACGGCAGTCATCGGACTCATCATCGGCGTTTACCAGGTCACAATGTTTGTCACGGGCGGCCTGGCCTCCCTCGGACTGCCGATTGCCTCCGGCGTGGTCATGGCGATGCTGCGCAAAGCCATCCCGGCCATTGTCTGCGAATATGACTCGCTCAACACCGACGAGCGGAAGTCGGTCCGAGCAGCTCTCAAGTTCCTTGGCCTGACTCCCTTTTTGAAATAGCCCTGGTTGATACCCCTCTGGAAAAAGAAAAGAACATGTTTCGCGCACGAATCATCCCCCTGATGAGCGGCCTGACCCTGTTTGCCTGCACCCTCTTCACCGCGGCGGCGCCCACTGCCGCCCCTGCCCCCACCGACACGGCCGAGCCGCGGCCAGCCACCCCGACGGCCGCACCCCCCACCGTCACGGCGGCCCCCGCCCCATCGGAAGTGCCGCCCGGGCCCTGCCCAACCGGAGGCGAGTATCTTTACTTCTTTGAAGACAAGGAAGACAAACTGCAAAAATATGATCTGGATGGCAGTCTGGTCTGTGAATGGCGGCTGGAGGGCTTTCACGGCCGTATGCCGAAAATTGTGTAATTCGGCCTGTAGGCGCGGGTCTGAGAGCCGCGCCTACGAAATTACACACAAATCGGCAAACCGCCGCTTTCACCACGAAGCCTTTGCCGTTGACCCTGCCCGCGGCGTCATCTATTCACTCGCCAATCCCACTGAAATCACCCGTTTCAATCTGACCGGCGCCAGTCTCGAGCCGTATCTTCAGCCAGACTGCTTCAACCGGAACCCGGGAGTCGCCCCTCTCACACCCCAGCTCGTCCGCCTCGACTCACAGGGCAACCTTATTATCGTTATGGCCGCAAGCTATTCATCCAAAGGCCTGCTCAAATGTGATGCGGAAGGCCAAATGGCCGCCCTCTCAAAAGGCCTCAACAACGTGGTGGATTTGGCGGTTGACCCCCATGGCCGCCTCTGGGTCATCAGCGTGACGGCGGATGCGTTTTCGCAAAGCCGGCTCCTCAAGTTATCCGGTGAAGACTTCGCAGTTCTGGCAACATACGAAATTCCCGGGTTGCACGGGATCACTGCAGACACTCACGGCAATATATATGTGTCGCAGTGGCTGGACGAGGTGACCGGCGATCACAAGGTGCTGAAGCTCGATCAGGAGGGCAACATCCTCGCCGAATGGGGGCATGACAATGGCGCCGGCCCCGGCCAGTTCAGCCGGCCCGAAATGCTGGCGGCCGACAGTCTGGGCAATCTCTACGTCTACAACGCAAACTGGCGGCTGGTGAAACTCAACGCCGCCGGCGAGTTCATCGCCGAATTCAACATGAGCGAGTGGCTTCAGCACGGGATGGTGATTGTCCGGGAGCCTTCACCAGCGTCCGTTCCGCCGGCGGCAGGTCTCAGCACTGCCTCAACTCCTGCGACAGCGCTCCTCGAGGGCCGGCCCTGGCCGCCGACCGACACCAGCCTGCTCAACCCCAGCGTCTACCCCGGCCCCGAGGCCCTGCCCGCGAGCGGCCCAGAGCCGGCTGAAGATCAGGTTCGAGACTTGCTGGAGGCCTACCTGACGGTTGAGTTTGAGGGCGACATCGAAAAAGTTCGAGCCGGTCTGGCGTTGTTCGACAGCGAGGCCGCCCGGCAGAAAATCCCTCACCCCGGCCTGCGGGCCGGGTTCGTTGGGCTGCTCAACACACTGGCCGAACCGGCAATTGAAACCGTGCTATCGGCGCAAACCCGGGAGGGACAGCCGCTGTTTATACGCGTCACGTTCGGCGAGTTACAGCCGAATGTCGTGGCCACCGTCCGGCCGGTCAGTGAGGCCGCCGGGGAGGAACGGCTGGAGATCGTGTTCAACGATCAATTCCGCGCTGAAAATCCGTTTCTCTTCACTCGCACCTTTGCCCACGAACCGCTCCACCAAGACAACCTGAACGGTGTGTACGAGGAAGGGCTGATCACCGCCCTCGACACCCTCGTGTATCTGCATCAGCTGGCCCGTCATCCTGAGCTGGCGCAGGCAGGCACCTGGCTGGCCCGGTTCCACAACACCAACGCCCTGGCCCGATTGAATTCGGGCCAAGGAAGTCGGCTGGGCCTGCTGGCCACGAACGGGAACCAGCCCATCCTCCCCGGCAGCACCGTTGATTTTGTCAGCTTCTGGGACCGATACCGCGATAACCCGGTGTTCGAGGCCACGCCGGGCAATGCTCTGCTGGCGGCCTACCTCGCGCGCCTGACGCCCACCGAGACCGCGGTGTGCGACGGACGCTGGTTTGACGAATTACTGTTGCACTGCCTCGATCAGGCCGCCGTGCCTTTGAGCGATACCGAGATTCTGAGCGCGGCCCAAGCCCTGCGGCTCGCCATCAGCCCGCCGTAAGCGCATAGGCTGGCCCGTTTTGTGATGATCTCAGCCCCCTGCTCTGCCGGTGAACAGGACGAAGACCCTGCCTTTGTGCGCCAATCTGCAATCTTCACCTGAAAGGATCGAGGGTATACTCAGCCAGACCGAAACCATCAAACTGTCCCCTTTCTTTGCGTTCGATCACTTGATGTCCACCCGCCCCGCCCATTACTGCGAACTGCATATCCACAGCTGCCACAGCCTGCTCGACGGGGTGCCGACTCCCGAACAGATCGCAGAGCGCGCCGCGGAACTGGGCCTCGGCGCGGTCGCCCTCACCGATCACGATTCGGTGGCCGGTGTGCCGGCCCTTCAGCGCGCGGCTCAGGCTCACGGCCTCAAAGCCATCGCCGGGGCCGAACTGACAATGGAAGACGGCAGCCATCTCACCCTGTTGGCCGAAACACGCGACGGCTACGCCAACTTGTGCCGGTTGATCACCGCCGGCCGCGCCGCCGTATCGTGGACGACACTGCGCAGGCACAGCGCCGGATTGATCGGCCTCACCGGCTGCCGGCGCGGCGGGGGAAGAAGCGGGCGCTGATGGCGGTGGCGCACTCGCTCGTGGTGAGCGGCTGGCATATGTTGAAGAACGATGAACCGTATCGAGAGCCGAGGCCGGCCGAGTTGAACGCGGTGCAGAAAGAGCGCGTGGCCAAACGCCTGCTGAAGCGGCTGAACAAGTTGGGGTACGAAGTGACGGTGAACCGGCAACCGGGAGAAGAGGTCAAGGTAGCGATCTGAGACAGCACCCATGACAGTCAAGAGGGGGAACTGAATACTCGATTTTCTGGTCAGGCGGAGCGCCGGCTTGAGGTGGTAGGTGCGTTCGCGGTAGCGGCGCAGTTGGGCGCCGGAGATAGCGGGCATGCAGCACAAGTATACGCCGACAAAATTAAGCGACCCAAGAGAGAAAGTGCGGTACAGTTGGGCTGCGACCGGGAACATACGCATATGGATTTCGCCAATGACCTTGCGGCTCTGACAGCCATGACGGAGCAACTGGAAGACTATCTGCTGTCAGACGTCGAGTTCTGGCAATTGGGCGGCTCCAGCCACTTCCCCAAGCTGAGCCTGGGCGCTTACCTGCTGACGCGCCAGCGGCTCATGGCAGCGCCGAACCAGCGCGCGGCCATTACCGCCCTCTGCCAGCGCGGCGATGCCGTTTTGGCGCAATGGCAGGCCGCCGCCGAACGCAAGGCGGCCAAAGAGTTGCATACGCGCCTGACCCTCTGGCAAAACTGCCTGGACGACGAGCAGGGCCGCTACGCCACCGAAGTCGCGCAGCGCGTGATGGCCGCCCTGCTGCTGCGCCAGTTCCCCAGGCTGGGCGCGACGCCCGACGCACTGCGCCTCGGCGCGCTCGACGCCCGCCTGCAGAGCCGCGCCCCCAGGACCGCCTTCGTCTGGCCGCCGGAGCTGAAGCCCGCCTTCCCTGAAGACGACTTCTGGTTCTTGTATCGCGCCGGGCCATGACCGGGAGACGGAGAGCGCCCGGCGCATGCTGCCGCCGCAGCCCTGTGGATCAGCGCCGGCCCGCGTTTCTGGACGCCGGAGGGGAGGAGGGCGGGTGCATTTCTATTATTTGGCAGGCTGCGCCCTGAGCGGAGCGCAGTCGAAGGGCGGCCAAAAATCTGGAATGCACCCGGAGGGGGCCGTCAGGGAGAGTAGTAGATCGTGATCCGGATATAGTCAGCCCGAATGGTGTGGGCCGGGCCAGCCGCATTGGGCTTGGTGGCGGCAAAGACAACCCCGAAATCCGGGTCGTTGATGTCCGCCGCCGTCCAGCCCACCCCCCATAAGTCACTGGGGCTCCCGTGAGGTTCCATCACATCGCTCGTGGTGTACAAAGTCATTGTGGCATTGTCATTTCCAACCGGCGTTCCTGCAGCGTTGACCAACCGCACCGAGGCGTCGCGGCTGCCGCCGTCGGTGAGGCGGTCAGAACTGCGCTCAACGTCCACCACGATGCCCCGGATCACGGCCCCGGCAGGAAGCGAGAAGCCGAAGTTGCGGCAATAGAGATATTCACCGGTAGTCCCATCCACAGAAACGGTGGAATACACATTGTCGGAACGGTAAGCATTCCCCGGAGAGGTCCAGGCCTCGGTGCCCGACGCATAGTCGAGTTGTACACAATCCGTGCTGGCCGTCGGCTGCGGAAGTCGTCTTTCTGGGCGATGGCGAGTTTGACAGCGTGGAACTGCAACAGGCGCTGGACGCCTGCGGCTGGCAGTATGTGTGCCGAACGGCGAAAAACACGCGCATTCTGCATGAAACGGAGTGGCGCGCGCTGGCCGAGATCGACGTGCACCGCGGGCGCAAGAAGATGTGGCGCAACGTGCGTTTCACCCAAACCGCCTATGGGCCGGTACAGGTCATTGGCTGGTGGGCGAGCGCCTACGACGAACCGCTGTATCTGGTGACCAACCTGACCGACCGGGCGGCCGCTTGCCGCCGGTATCAGAAACGCATGCACATCGAGACCTTGTTCTCCGACCAAAAAAGTCGTGGCTTCCAACTGGACCGCAGTCATCTGAGCGACCCAGCGCGCTTGACCCGCTTGTTGATCGCTGCCTGCCTGGCGTATTTGTGGATGATCTACTTGGGTACCGTGGCTGTCGCCCCACGCTGGCAGGCGCACCTGCATCGCGCCAAGCGCTGTGATCTGAGCCGCTTTCAACTCGGGCTGCGCTTGCTCGACCATTGGCTCAATGAAGACCTACCGCTGCGGATCGCGTTTGTGCCCCAGCCACGCCGTTCTCAAGTCATCACTCTAGAAAATGTCCGGTAGTGAGTCGCGCCATCCGCCCGCGCTTTCACCCAACCTTCACATTACCTTCACCGTTCGTTCGCTGACAGCGCCCTCGCCCAGGGCTACACTGAATAGGAGTTACGCACTTGCCATAAGTCGGGTACACTGCGGGTATGAACCCGCCCAAGTGTGACGAACTCGACTACATTCATTTTCTGATTGCCACGCAGAAGGTCTTCAGCAACACCGAAGCCGCTCGGTGCC
>JBBIQY010000108.1:0-10701 GCA_037442085.1 Anaerolineae bacterium | reverse complement strand
CAGGTGAGGTTCGGGATGGACGGCACGCAATTTCGTAAACACGCGGGTGTACAATTCGTGACTGACGCTCATGAGATTGGCCTTTCGGTTTGGTGTGGTAACCACCGATTGTGCCAATTTCATGGGCGGATTGCAAAGTGTTAGCTACTCAGCCGGCGGCAGAACATTTTGCTCCTGCAGATTGGAGGCGCTCAACAGCTCCTTGACCATCTCGATCTGCGGCGCCTCACCGATCAACCCAATTAAATCACCTGCCTGAAACGGTGTCAGCGATTTTGGATTGGCGATCAACGTCTGGTCGCGCCAGATCGCCACCACCGACGCGCCGGTGCGAGCGCGCAGGTCGGCCTCGGCCACGGTCTGGCCGACCAGGGGGCTGTCGGCCGTCAGGCGGAACCAGGCGATGGTGATCGTGCGCGCCGCGCCAATCAGTTGATCGAGGGCCTGTAGTTCTTTGTCGGCGCTGGTGGCTATGCCATAATGGTTGAACCGCATCGCGTCGGTATACTTCTGGACTTCGAGCGGTGAGAAATTCAGCAGCAGGAGAGTGTGGCGGACGATTTCCAGGCCGCCTTCGAGTTCGGGATGAACTACCACGAGCGCGCCGGGCGACCTTCGCGGTGCAAAGGCAGCCAGCCGTCCCACACCCTCCTGCGTCGCGGCGCGCGCCACGATCGGAAGCGCCGGCGCCAACTGCCGGGCAGTGGCGATCACGATCTCGGCTGCGGCTTCGTCCGGCAGGGTGACCACCAGGGCGCGGGCGTGTTCCAGCCTGGCGTGTTTCAGCACCTCCGAGTTGGCGGCGTCGCCGAACAGGGTGGGGATGCCCAGCTCTCCCAACCGGGACACGCGCCGGGCATCTACTTCGATCACCAGGCGCGGGACGTGGAGATGGCCCAGAACCTCCACCATGTGCTGGCCCACCCGCCCGCAGCCCACGATCACCACATGCCCGCTCATCCCCTCTTCGACCGGCGGCAGGGAAGGGCCGTGCCGATCCAGCAACCGCCAGAGGTTAGGGAACCGTCGCAGGAAAGCCTCCACCGGCGCCAGGGCGCGGAACAGCAGCGGGTTGAGTGTGATTGAAAGCAGCGCGCCGGCCAGGATGAGCGCATAGTGGTCCCGATTGAGCAGAGCCAGGCCCAGGGCTGCCTGTCCGAGGAGGAACGAGAATTCACCGATGTGGGCGTTGCCCACCCCGAGGACCAGCGCGGTGCGGGCCGGATAGGGGAAAAAGAAGCCGATGAGGGCCGTAAGGGCGGCCTTGCCGATCACGATAAAAGCGGTCAGCGCTAGTACCGGGCCGGCCTGGGCCACCAAATAGCGTGGGTCAATCAGCATCCCGACCGATACGAAGAACAGCACACTGAACGCCTCGCGGAAAGGCAGCACGTCGGCCGCGGCCTGCCGGCTGAAGGGCGACGCATTTATGATCACCCCTGCCACAAACGCGCCGAGAGCCAACGACACTCCGAAGAGCTCGGCTGAGCCGAACGCCGTCCCCAGTGCAATGACAAGGATCACCAGAATGAATAGTTCTCGGGATTGGGTATGGGCGATGCGGAGCAAAACCCAGGGGACGAAGCGCGCACCCACCAGAAACATCAGCCCGACAAACCCGCCGGCTTTCAACAGGGTCAGGCCGAGCGCCGGCCACAGGGCCTCGCTATCAGCGCGCGCGAACGCCGGCAGCATCACCAGGATCGCCACCGTCACCACATCCTGCATGACCAGCCAGCCCACCGCCACGTGCCCGTGGCCTGTGTTAAGCAGGGCGTTGTCCATCAGTCCACGCAAGAGGACGACGGTGCTGGCGATGCAGACCGTCAGGCCCAGCGTCAGGCCGGCAGCCGCTGGCCAACCCCAGAGCTGGCTCAGCCCATAGCCAAGCGCCGCGGTGATAATCATTTGTGCCAGTGCGCCGGGAATGGCAATGTCCCTCACGGCCCACAGATCGTGCAGGGCAAACTGGAGGCCAACGCCAAACATCAGGAAGATCACGCCCAATTCGGCGAGCTGGCCGATGGTTTCCGCGTCGCCGACGAACCCTGGCGTGAAAGGCCCGATGGCGACCCCGGCCAGCAAGTATCCTACAAGCGTGGGCAGGCCCAGGCGACGGGCGACGATGCCGCCAACGAAGGCGGCGCTCAGGGCCGCGGCGATGTTGGCAATGAGTCCCAGTTCGGGCATAGGCACCTCTGACTCCGCAAGCCACCGCTGCGCCCCTTCCCCGCGCCTGGAGCGCACGGCGAAGAGGGTGAGGTCCAGGGGCTACCGGGCGCGCCCAGCAATTCGCGTCGTCGGGTCAGGTCAACTGGTAGCGCATCCGGCTCTTATGCTTGAAGCAACCGGAACGCCGCGACGAGCAACACCACGCCCAGAACGCGGCGCAACAGCGACGAGTTGAAGCGGTTCGCACCCAGGTAAGCGCCGACCAGCCCGCCAGTGAACGCGGCCAGCATCAGCGGCAGCAGATCGCCGACAGCAAAGCGGCCGGCGATTAACCGCCCGCTCAGCCCGGCGATTGAATTCATGACGATGAACGCCGCTGAGGTCGCCGCCGTGTTTTTAGCGTCCGCCCAGCGCAGCAGGATCATCAGCGGGCTGAGGAAGATGCCGCCGCCCACGCCGACGATGCCCGACAACAACCCGATGCCGGCCCCGGCCGGCAAGGCAACCCGCAACGCGGGGCTTTGATAGTGCTCGACCCGATGGCCGTGGTCCGAGTGCAGCATCAGGCGCAGCCCGGCATAGGCGAGCACACCGCCCAACAGCAGCAGGTAGACCTCGGCGGTGATAGGGACGAGCCCGCCTACCAACGCGGCGGGCACCGAGGCCAGCGCAAACGGCCAGGTGAGCCGCCAGGAGAAATGGCCCGCCCGATAGAAGGCAACGAATGCTGTCCCTGCTACCAGCACGTTTAGCAACAAGGCGCTGGTGGATATGGTTGCTGAGGCGAGGCCAAACAGGCTGATGACGGCCAGATAGCCGGACGCGCCTCCCTGCCCGATCGAGGCATATAACAGGCCAACCAGAAAGAACAGCGCAGCGAGCACGAAAAGAAAAGCCGGCGAGAGCGTCGGCGGTGTCATTCTTCTTTGGTCGCCGTCTGCCGTGCGGCCTGGCGCGGTTTACGCCCGCGCCGCCCCACGGTCTGGCCCGGCTTGCGCCCGCGCCGCCCCACGGTCTGGCCCGGCTTGCGCCCGCGCCGCTGAGGTGATGTGGCCGGCGCGTAAGCCGGCAGCAGTTTCGCGAACGCTTCGGCATGCGCCGTTTCTTCGGCCAAGATGTTTTCTAATTCGGTCTCCAGCCCCTCATCGCCGAATGCTTCGGCCTGTTCGGCGCGCTCGGCGTAATCCCGGATGGCCTGTCGCTCGGCCGCCAGGTTCGCTTCCAGCATCTCGCGCACGGTGGCCGGCTGGACGACGGGCAGGGGCGTGACGGTCGGGATGCCGCCCAGGGCCACGATCTTCTCGGCCAGAAACTCGGCATGTTTCATCTCGCCGATGGCGACCTTCTTGAAGAACTCGCCCACCGTCAGCCGTTCCGGGCCTTTCATCACGAAGTAGTGCTGCATATATTGCAAAATGGCCTGGTACTCCCCGGCCAAATCGCGGTTTAATCGGTCAATGAGGGTTTGCTTATCCATGGTTGCTCCTTAGGGGGTGGTTTGTAACAGCCTATCTATTTTACACTGACTGGCGTTAAACTATACGAGGCCCATAAAATTGTGTGCGCTCAAGGGCTTTTGGGCGGCATTGGCAGCGAGTGAGGCAACTGAGGCAGCGGATGCGCTTCGCGAATGGCATCTATCCGTTACATTCGCTGTGAAATCCGCTGCCAACTGACAACCTTTGCGTGCCCACCGAGCGCATGCCCGCTGGCAGGCATTTCGCTTGGCCGCAAATATGAGAAAAACGCTGGCGCTGTCTTGTGCACCTTTTTCACTTATCCGCCCTCGCCCGGCTCGCAGGGTCGGCAGTTGCGGAATTTTATTTGTAAATCCCTAAAAAACGAAAAACGGAGGCTGCAATGAACCGAGAAAGTTTCATCAAGATGATGAGCGAGGCAAAATTATATGACCTCACCCAGGATTGCAGTATTTTCACCCCGCCCTGGCCCGGCGAAAAAGGGCTGGAAGTGCATTTCTTCAAACGCGTCACCGGGGCGCACGGCGGCGGGCAGGGCGCGAACGGTCAAATCCTGAACTGGAGCAACACCGTCGGCACGCACCTGGTGGGCGAGCGCGCCTTCCACTCCGGCGGGCGCGCCATCGCCGATATTCCGTTGAGGGATTTGAACGGGCCTGGCGTGATCGTGGACATCTCGGATGTGGTATCCGATTACAGCATCATCACGCCCGAACTGATCATGAAAAAAGCCGAAGTCAAGAAAGGCGACATCCTCATCATCAACACGGGCTATCACAAATATTCCTGGGACCAGCCGCCGGTGCATAATCTCAACGCACAGGGCGGCGTCGAATCCATGGAATTTGGCTTTCTTGTTCGCCATCCGGGGCCTTCCATCGAATTCTACAAGTGGGCGCTGGACATGAAACTCAAAGTCGTCGGCGTGGACTGTGGCTGCGCTGAACATCCCATGAACACCCCCATCCGCCGCATGCACGAAAATCACTTCAAACTGGCGGAAGAAAAACTAAAAAAGGAGACAGGCAAGACCTGGGACGAAACCTTCCCGCCGGGCGAGTACTACGAACTGACGCACCTTACTATGCCTAAGGCGCATCTTGTCCTGGCCGAGTGTATCGTCGGCGAGATTGACAAACTGAAGAACAAGCGCGCCTGGATTCAAATCATGCCCATCCCCTTCGTGGAAGTGGAAACTGCCTGGGCGCGCGTCTCTGCCCTGACTGCGCCGGACGGCATGAGTGACGACGAATTCTTCGCCGCGATGGAAAACGCCGAAATGCTCGATATGACTGTGCCGTTTAGTGTTCAGACCCCACAGTGGCTGAACTACATTCCGTTGAGCGTCACCTATACCAAGCGCGTCGGCGGACAGTACTTCGGCATGGGGCGCAACGGCTCGATCTGCAACGCCAGCATCCACCTGGCTACTCACATGGATGGGGAAAAGCACTTCTACCCGAACGGACGCACCATCGGGCAAGTGCCGCTCTCCGAGTGGGTCGGGCCCGGCGTCATCGCCGACATCTCTCATCTGGTTAGCGATTCGAGCGTTTACACCCCGCAGATGATTCGGGATGTGGTGGACATCCGCAAGGGCGACATTCTCATCATCAAGACGGGGTGGAACAAGTACGGCTGGTTCAGCGAAGATTCGGACGAGTTCCGCTACATGGTCAAGCACCCCGGCCCCTCCGCCGATTTTTCGAAATGGGCGGCGGACATGCAAATCAAATGGATCGGCGTGGACGCGGTCTCGGCGGATCATCCCATGAACACCATCATGCGCCTCTGGCATCCCAAGACCTTCGCGGAGGCAAATGCGAAACTGATCAGGGACTTCGGCAAAGACTGGGACGAGATGTATCCGCTGGAACACTACTATCAGGACATGCACCTGAACTTGTTCCCAAAGAAGATCGTCCACGCCGAAAATCTTGGCGGCGACATTGCCCGCGCCAAAAGCGGACGTTACTACATCGGCTGCTACCCGCAGAAAGCCATGGAAGCCGAATCCATGTGGGCGCGCTTTGTGGCGTTCAAGGAAGGCAAGTAGGATGAGCGCATGAGTCGGATTTGAGCAACATGCGCCGGGCGCAGGGGCGTATCGTTCCTGTGCGTTGGTGTGTTCTACATGGCAATAATCTTGTGTTCCGCACCTGAGTCGCATGTAGATCGTCTCTGGAATTACGCAGAAAACCCGAAATATGACATAATTCGGGCGTGGCTCAAAGCACGAAACGCAAAGTGAATCGCTCGGACTACTGCCAGTTCCCGTTGAGCGGACAACTCAATGTTGCAGGGGGAATCGTGTGCCACACCCGTGGAGGCAATGAAATGCTATGAAGCCTGCGCCATTCGACTATTACGCTCCTGCAACGACAGACGAAGCCCTGTCCCTTTTGGCGGAACACGGCTATGACGCTAAGGTGTTAGCCGGCGGACAAAGCCTGATTCCCATGATGAACTTCCGCCTCGTACAGCCTGCCATTTTGGTGGATTTGAACAACATCCCCGACCTTGCTTACATCCGCCCGGACGAAAACGGTGGTTTGCGAATCGGGGCGATGACCCGCCATCGTCAGGTAGAGACCAGCCCGCTGGCTGCGGAACGCGCACCGCTGGTATATGCGGCCATGCCCAAGATCGCCTATCCGCAGGTGCGCACGCGCAGCACGTTTGGCGGAAGCATCTCTCACGCCGACCCGTCGGCGGAACTGCCCGCGCTCAGCCTGGCGCTGGACGGGAAATTCCGCCTCCGCCGTCGGGACGGGGAGCGCTGGGTGCCCGCCAGCGAGTTTTTCCTCGGCCTGTTCACCACCGTCCTCGAAGCGGATGAGTTGCTGGTGGAGGCCGCTTTCCCGCCCCTGCCGCCGCGCTCCGGCTGGTCCTTGCAGGAAGTGGCTCGCCGCCCGCATGACTTCGCATTGGTCGGCGTCGCAGCAATCGTGACGCTGGACGAAAAAGGGCTGTGCGAAAGGGCGCGCCTGGCGTTCATCAGCGCGGGTGACCGTCCGATGCTGGCGGAACGGGCCGCTGAAACGCTCAAGGATCAGGCGCCCACGCCCGAAGTCATACGCGAAGTGGCGGAAATCGCCTCGGCGCAGGAAATAGATCCCAGCAGCGACATCCATGCCTCGGCGGGATTCCGCCGTCATCTGGCCAACGTGCTCACTCGCCGCGCGCTCGAGCAGGCTTTCCAGCGCGCTGCAGAAAACAACAAGTAGAAGGGCCGTTATGCAAAACGCATTCGATCTTACCGTCACTGTCAACGGAATGCGCTATGAGCGGAGGGTGGAACCGCGCATGTTGTTGAGCGATTTTCTGCGCCATGATCTGGGGCTGACCGGCACGCACGTCGGCTGTGAGCATGGCGTGTGCGGCTCCTGCTCCGTTCTGATGGATGGACAGCCCATCCGCTCCTGCCTAGCCTTTGCCGTGCAGGCGCACGGACACGAAATCACCACCATCGAGGGGCTCGGGACGGTGGCCAACCTCCACCCCATCCAACAAGCCTTCCGGGAAGCGCACGGTTTGCAGTGCGGATTCTGCACGTCCGGTATTCTGCTGACGGTCAAAGCGTTTCTGGAACAGAATCCAAACCCCAGCGAAGAAGCGATCCGTGAGGCGCTTTCCGGGAATCTTTGCCGCTGTACGGGCTATCAGCATATCATCGAAGCTGTCGGATTAGCCGCCGAGAAGATGCGGAGAGCTTCATCGGCCGTCAGGCTCTTGGATGATTGATAGCAGGAGGAACGGATGGACGGAAAATGGATCGGCAAACGGGTAGTCCGCAACGAGGACCCGTATCTCCTAACCGGCCACGCGCAATTTGTGGATGACGTACGGCTGCCGGGCATGTTGCACGCCGCCTTCCTGCGCAGCGAACATGCCCACGCCCGCCTGCGCAAAGTGGATGTCTCCAAAGCGCGTCGGCATCCGGGCGTGGTGGCGGTCTTCACAGCGGAAGACATGGGCAAAGACTGGTTTCCCGGTCCGCCCCTCGTCTCGCCCCCGCCGACGGTGAAGGAGGTGGTCTTCCATTCGCGGCGGCAGGTTCCGCTTGCCAAAGACAAAGTCCGTCACGCGGGCGAAGCGATTGCGGTGGTCATCGCTGAAAGCCGCTACGTTGCCGAGGACGCGGTGGAAGAGATCGAGGTCGAGTATGAACCGCTGCCCGTCGTTTTGGATTTGGAAAAAGCCTTGGAGCCCGACAGCCCCCTCGTTCACGATG
Organism: Anaerolineae bacterium; assembly: GCA_037442085.1. Classification (GTDB taxonomy): domain Bacteria; phylum Chloroflexota; class Anaerolineae; order Anaerolineales; family UBA6663; genus JANWXR01. The sequence continues at coordinate 2,817 of JBBIQY010000108.1, read as the reverse complement.
ACCTGGAATCCAATCTTGCCGCCCGCCTGTATCAGAAAAAGGGCGATTACGAAGCCGCCCGTCGGCAGGCGGATGTGATCGTCAAGCGGCGCATTTACATCGAACGCGGCGCGGCGGCGGCGATGGAGAATCGCGGTATCGTCGCGCAGTGGGATGCGCAGAGCGAACATCTGACCATTTGGGATACCACGCAGGCGCCGATCCCGATTCGCAACGGGACGGCGGCGCGGCTGGGTCTCTCGGAACATCAGGTGCGGGTGATCGCCCCCTACATCGGCGGGGGGTTCGGCCCCAAGATCATGATGTTCTACCCCGAAGAGATGGTCATCCCGTGGGCGGCGAAGAAACTCAACCGCCCCGTCAAATGGATCGAAGACCGCCGCGAAAACTTCTATGCCACCACCCAGGAGCGCGGACAGGTTCACGACGTGGAGATGGCGCTCAGCCGCGACGGGCGCGTGCTGGGCTTGAAGGACGATTTTCTGCATGATACCGGCGCATATGACCCCTACGGCCTGACCATCCCGCTCAATACGCAAAGCCACAGCATGGGCGGGTATGACATCCGCAACTACTCGTCGGAATTCAAGGTGGTGTTCACCAACCGTATCATCGCCACGCCGGTGCGCGGCGCGGGCAGACCGCAAGGCATTTTCGTCATCGAGCGCATGATGGACGCCGCCGCCCGTGAATTGGGGATGGACCCGGTCGAGCTCCGCAAGCGCAACCTGATTCCGCCGGGCGCGTTCCCGTACGAACATCAGATCATTGACCAGGCGTTTGCGCCCCTCATCCTGGACAGCGGAAATTACAAAGCCGTGATGGACAAAGCCCTGGAGCTGATCGGCTACGAAAAATTTCTCAAGGAAGAACAACCTCGCCTACGCCGGGAAGGAAAATATGTGGGCATCGGCGTCGCGTCCTTCATCGAGACGACCGGCGTCGGCCCCTACGAAGGTGCGCGCGTGACCGTAGAAGCCAGCGGCAAGATCAATGTCACCACCGGCATCGGCACACAAGGACAGGGACACTTCACGTCCTTCGCGCAGGTGGTCGCCGAACAGTTGGGCGTGAAGGTCAGCGACGTGCGTGTTGTGACCGGCGACACTTCCGAGTTTCACTGGGGCACCGGTACGTTTGCCAGCCGCGGCGCGGTGGTGGCGGGTAACGCCGTCCATGCCGCGGCCAAGGTCGTGCGGCGAAAGGTGTTAGAGCTTGCCAGCCGAGTTTTGGAAACGCCCGAAGAGGAGTTGGAATTGGGCGATGGGATAGTGCGAGTGGCGGACATTCCGCAGAAATCCATCAGCCTGGGCGAGCTGGCAGTGCTGGCGAATCCGCTGCGCGGCGCGGTCGAACCGGGCACCGAGCCCGGGCTGGAGTCCACCTCCTATTTTGGTCCGAAGTACGGGGCGACGGCATTCGGCACCCATGCCATGATCCTGGAAATTGATCCGGAAACGATGATGATCAAGATCCATCGCTATGTGGTGGCGGAGGACTGCGGCACCGTTCTCAACCCATTGATTTTGGAGGGTCAGATTCACGGCGGCGTTTCGATGGGGCTGGGCAACGCCTACTACGAAAAACTCCACATAGACGAAAACGGGCAACTGCTCAACGCCTCCTTTGCCGACTATCTGCTGGTCTCGTCCACCGAAATGCCGCACATCGAGGTGGCGCATCTCGAAACCCCCTCCCCATTGAACGAACTGGGCGCCAAGGGCGTGGGTGAGGCGGGCGCGATTCCGGTGCCGGCCCTTTTTGCGCAAGCGGTTGAAAGTGCCTTCCACGACCGCAACCTGGAAATTCTGGAAATGCCGCTCAGCCCGAACCGCCTGTTTGAATTGCTCTCGGCGGCGCGCCAGGCGTAAGGAAGGTTCTCTCACTTCCCATTCGAGCCACAGCAAAACGGAAAACACGGAGAACCATGAAACTCGAAGGCGAATATGCGTTCGACGGCCCCCGCGATGGAGTCTGGAAATTGGTGCGTGATCCTGACGTGTTGGCTGCCTGTGTGCTGGGCATACAAAGCATCAATAAGTTGAGCGACAATGAATTTACCGGCGAGATCTTCCTGCGCATCGGCCCGCTCACCGGAGTTTTCGGAGGGCGTGTCACCGTCAGCAACGAACAGCCGCCTGCCAGTTGCACGTTGAACGTAGAAGGGATGGGCAAGCTCGGCTTCCTGAAAGGCTCCGGCGAAGTCGTTCTGACCGAACAGGCTGACGGCAAAACTCTGATGAAATACAACGGCGAATTACAAATCGGCGGAAAGGTTGCCGGCGTGGGTCAGCGCTTGTTCGATTCGGTCAGCAAAGGCATAGTCAAACACGGCCTGGACAAGTTGAATGAAATTCTCAAGGCGAGAAGCCTGACCGTTGCATTAGAGCCGGCGTCACCGACCTCGGTTGCCCAAGTTGGGCAAGTTGAACAAACTGAGCGAGTTGAGCCGGTTGGGCAGTCCGAGCCAGTTGCGCAGGCTGAGCAGGCTGGACAAGTCGAGCAAGCCGAGCCGGTTACGCAGGCCGAACAAGCTGGACAGGTCGAGCAGGTTGGTCAAGTCGAGCAGGCCGAGTCGGTTGAGCAAGCCAAGCGAGTTGAGCCGGTTGGGCAGGCCGAGCCAGTTACGCAGGCTGCGCAGGCTGGACAAGTCGAGCAAGCTGAGCCAGTTACGCATGCCGAGCAAGCTGAACAAGTCGAGCCGGTCGAGCCGGTTGAGCAGGTCGAGCAGGCCGAGCCAGTTGAGCAAGCCGAACGAGTTGAGCCGGTTGGACAGGTTGAGCAGGCCGACACTTCCCCCTATACCTGGACTGCGGA
>JBBIQY010000107.1:0-10902 GCA_037442085.1 Anaerolineae bacterium | reverse complement strand
GGCGTAACGCCCGTGGCTTGAGGCTCGACTGGACGCATCAGTCGGAGCGACCTATTTTCTGGTCAGCGCAGTCGAAGGGCGCGGCGCTCCGCTCAGGACGCTATTTCCCGTTGAATCCGGTAGAACCTGAAATAGAGAACCACAGGCTCAAGCGCCGGCTCATCACGCAGCGGTTCTATCGCCCTCACGATCGGCAAGCCGTCTCACGCTAATCCGAGTAAAAGGGCCCACAATCACCTCGGATTTGCAACTCCGACCGAGCTTTGCCTGGTAATCTTCCAAGCCCGACCGGGCCTCTCGCAATCACATGATGAATGTCATGGTTATCCATGACATTGTCCACTATAAAAAGCGGAATAAAGTCGGACATGATTCAACCTAATCACCACCCTCTTCGTCCAGCTTAGAGGGCCCCCGGCCCCACCGGGTTCGTCCCCCTTTCCTCTTGCGCGGAAGGAAACTCTGATGAAACTGGACCCCGAACCTAAAACTCGATATCACGATATCGCCCATCAGCTGGCGCAGCGCGGCGTCTCCCGGCGCGAATTCCTGCGCTTTTGCGCGGTGATGACGGCGGCGCTGGCCCTGCCGCAGCACTACGTGGGCAAGGTAGCAGCCGCCGTGGCCGGCGCGAAGAAGCCGGTGGTGGTCTGGCTGGAGTTTCAGGACTGCTGCGGCAACACCGAGTCGTTCCTGCGCGCCAACAGCCCCGGCGTCGGCGAGATCGTGCTCGACCTCCTGTCGGTCGAGTATCACGAGACGATCATGGCGGCTGCCGGGCATCAAGCGGAAGAGGCCCGGGCCGCAGCCATCGAAGAGCCGGGGTATCTGGTCGTCGTGGAAGGCTCCATCCCGACCAAGGACAACGGCGTGTATTGCACCATCGGCGGGCGCTCGGCGCTGGACATCTTGCAGGAGGTGGGGAAGGGGGCGGCGGCCATCATCTCGGCCGGCACCTGCTCGGCGTTTGGCGGCATCCCGGCGGCAGCGCCCAACCCTACCGGCGCGGTCAGTGTCCAGGATGTGCTGCCCAATGCCGCCATCGTCAACCTGCCCGGCTGCCCGATGAACGTCGTCAATCTTACGGCGACCGTCGTCCACTATCTCACCTTTGGTCAGTTGCCGGCGGTGGATCAGTTCAAGCGCCCGCTCTTCGCCTATGGCGCGCGCATCCACGACAACTGCGAGCGACGCGGCCATTTCGACGCCGGCCAGTTCGTGGAGGAGTGGGGCGATAGCGGCCACCGGCAGGGCTGGTGCCTGTACAAGATGGGCTGCAAAGGCCCGGCCACTTTCCACAACTGCCCGCAGGCCGAGTGGAACGACGCGACCAGTTGGCCCATCGGGGCGGGGCACGGTTGTGTGGGGTGCTCCGAGCCGAATTTCTGGGACACGATGATGCCGGCCTATCGCCGCCTGCCGAACGTTCCCGGTTTCGGCGTGGAGGCGACCGCCGACCAGGTCGGCCTGATCGTCGCCGGCGCGGTGGGAGGGGCGTTTGCGCTGCACGGCCTCGCCGCCGCCATCCGCGCCAAAGCGAATCCGGTGAAGAAGACCGAGATGAAAGTGGAAGGGAATTGACTATGCCGAAAATCGCCGTTGACCCGATTACGCGCATCGAAGGCCATTTGCGCGTGGAGGCCCAGGTGGATGGCGGCCAGGTGACCAAGGCCTGGAGCTCCACCACCATGTGGCGCGGCATCGAGCTGATCGTGCGTGGGCGCGACCCGCGTGAGATCTGGTACTTCACCCAACGCATCTGTGGGGTCTGAACGACCGTCCATTCAATCGGCTCCGTGCGAGCCGTCGAAAACGCCCTCGGCCTCGAAGTGCCGCTGAACGCCGTCCTCATCCGCAACCTGATCGAGGCCGCGCTGTACCTTCAGGATCACATCGTTCACTTCTATCACCTGCACGCGCTGGATTGGGTGGACGTGGTCAGCGCGCTGAGCGCCGATCCCAAGGCCACTGCCGCGCTGGCGCAATCCATCTCCGACTGGCCGCTCTCCAGCGAGAGCTACTTCGCCGGCGTCAAGAACAAGCTGACGGCCTTCGTGAACGCCGGGCAGTTGGGGCCGTTCACCAACGGCTACTGGGGCCACCCGGCCTACCAGCTCCCGCCCGAGGCCAACCTGATGGCCGTCGCGCACTACCTCGAAGCCCTCGACTGGCAGCGCGACATCATCCGCATCCACGCCATCCTCGGCGGCAAGAACCCGCACCCGCAGACCTACCTCGTCGGCGGCATGGCCATCCCGGTGGACCTCAACAGCCCGGCGGCCCTGAACGTCGCGCGGCTCGCGCAGCTCGAGGCCCTGTTCAAGAAGGGTAAAGAGTTCGTCGAGAAGGTCTACCTCCCCGACGTGCTGGCCGTTGCCTCCTTCTATAAGGAATGGGCGGCGCTCGGCGGCGGGCTGGGCAACTTCATGGCTTACGGCGACTTCCCCCTGAGCACCGGAGACCCCGGCCTCAGGCCGGAACTGCTCTTCCTGCCGCGCGGCCTGATCCTCAACAAAGATTTGAGCCGCGTTTACCCGCTGGATCACACCAGGGTCGCCGAGTACGTCACGCACTCGTACTACGCGTACAGCGGCGGCGACGGTGTGGCGCTGCATCCGTGGCAGGGCGAGACCAGGCCGAACTACACCGGCCCGCAGCCGCCCTACAGCTTCCTCGACACCGACGGCAAGTACAGCTGGCTCAAAGCGCCGCGCTATGACGGTCATGCCGTCGAGGTCGGCCCACTGGCGCGCATGTTGATGGCTTATGCCAGCCCGAACGCGCCAAGCCACAAGCGGGTGAAGGAGCTGGTGGATTTCGTCCTCGGCAAGCTGGGCGTTGGGCCGGAGGCGCTGTTCTCGACGCTGGGCCGCACGGCGGCGCGCGCGATCGAGACGCAGGTTCTGGCCGAGGCCGCCTTCGACTGGCTGGAGGCCCTCAAGCAGAACATCCACCGGGGCGATCTGCGCATCCACAACAACAGCAAGTGGGAGCCTTCGACCTGGCCGCAGCGCGCGGAGGGCTTCGGCTGGACCGAGGCGCCGCGCGGCGCGCTCGGTCACTGGGTCATCATCGAGAACGGCGCGGTGAAGGAGTATCAGTGCGTGGTGCCCAGCACCTGGAACGGCAGCCCGCGCGATGCGAACGGCAAAGAAGGCGCTTACGAATCGGCGCTGGTCGGCACGCCCATCGCCGATCCGGAGAAGCCGCTGGAGATCCTGCGCACCATCCACTCGTTCGACCCTTGTATGGCCTGCGCCGCGCACCTGTTCGATGCAAACGGTAGAGAGATCGTGTCGGTGAAGGTGCAGTGACAGGCCCCCATCCCTCGGCCCTTTCTCTCACGGGAGAGGGAGAGAGGAGGTAACGCATGGCCGCCGTGACCGAATCACCTACGACCACGGAATTCACCCGGGAAGTCGGCGGGCGCGTCTACGTGTGGGAAATCCCGGTGCGGCTGACGCACTGGCTCAACGTGGTGTGCATCGTCATCCTGTCGTTTACCGGCTATTACATCGGCAACCCGTATATCGAGGTCAGCAACCGCGAGTGGTATGGGTCATACTTCATGGGGATCATGCGCTTCCTGCACTTCGCCACGGCCTACGTCTTTGTCGGCAGCCTGGCCCTGCGCACCTACTGGGCCTTCGTCGGCAACAAGTATGCCAGTTGGCGTGCGCTCTTCCCGTTCCTCACCGCCGAGGGCCGGCGCGGGCTGGTGCAGGCGCTCCAGTACTACACCTTCCAGCGCCGCGAGCCGCCCACCGTGCTCGGCCACAACGCGCTGGCCGGCTTCACCTATGGGGTCATCGTCTTCCTTTACTTCCTGCAGGTCTTCTCCGGCTACGCGCTCTACGGCCTGTCGCACCAGGACAGCCTGTGGTGGAACGTCACCAGTTGGGTCTTTCAGGTCGTCGAGCCGCAGCGCCTGCGCCTGCTCCACCACCTGAACATGTGGCTGCTCATCGCCTTCGCGCTGCACCACATCTACAGCGCCTTCCTGGTGGATGCCGAAGAGGCCAACGGCCTGATAAGCAGCATCTTCAGCGGCTGGAAGTTCGTGGTGCCGGGGCGCCGCCAGGGCGAACCGAAGGGGAAGGCCTGACGTTCACGGAGCACGCAGCACGCAACCGCTGATGTGTTGCGCGTTCCGTCGCGGATATGGCGCGCGCTCTAGTTCTGGGCGTCGGCAATATCCTGGAGAGGGATGAGGGCCTGGGGGTGCGGGCGGTGGAGTGGCTGCAGGCCCATGCCCGTTTCCCGGCCAACGGCCAGGAGGTGACGCTGCTGGATGGCGGCACGTCGGGGCTGGAATTATTGGGCTATCTCGAGGGCGTTGACCATCTGATTGTGCTGGACGCCATTGACGCGGACAAGGCCCCCGGCGAGCTCATCGCGCTGGAAGGCGATGCCGTGCCGGCCAGCCTCAAGATCAAAGTCTCGCCGCATCAGGTCGGCTTGCACGATCTGCTGGCGGCGGCCAAGCTGCTGGGCTGCGCGCCGCCGGCCATCGCCGTGCTGGGCCTGCAGCCGGAGTCCTTCGGCGTCGGGCTGGAACTGTCGCCCACCATTGCGGCGCAGATCGGGCCGCTGGCCTGTCGCGCCCTGGAGCAGTTGCACGCCTGGGGGTATGATTGCGAAGTCGAGCGACCGTGAACGCCGCATGCTCCGACTCGTCCTTAGCTGTGGCGTGTGCCTATGGGCGCTGGCGGCCTGCAGTAGTGCTGGTGGCGAACCCACTGTGCCCACAGCGTATCGAAACGCCGCACCTCCCTCCGCGACCTTCCTGACCGAGAGCGTCAACCTGGAAGCAGGCCGCGAGTTGTTCCAGGACCATTGCGCCACGTGCCACGGCGAGACGGGCCGAGGCGACGGCCTGGCCGGCCAGACCGGCCGGCTCAAACCCGCGAACCTGGCCGACCCGAACGGCGTCGCGCGCGAGCCGTTGGGCTACTGGTTCTGGCGCGTGAGCGAGGGCGGCACAGCCGAGCCGTTTCACTCGCGAGGCTCGATCATGCCGGCCTGGAAGTATCACCTGAGCGAGATCGAACGCTGGCAGGTGATTGCTTACGCGCTCAGTTTGTCGCACCGCGCACCGTGACCGGGCTTTGAAATTGACGATGACCCGTATTCGACAACGACTGCATGTGACCGGCGTCGTCCAGGGCGTGGGCTTCCGGCCGTTCGTGTACGGCCTGGCTCAGGCGCACGGCCTGGCCGGCTTCGTGGGCAACAACAGCGGCGGCGTGTTCATCGAAGTCGAAGGCCCGGCGCCCGCCCTCGATGCCTTTCAGTCCGACCTCCTCCGGCGCAAACCGCCGCTGGCCCACATCGAGACCGTCACCGTCGCGGCGCTGACGCCACGCAACGAGAGCGGTTTCCGCATCGTGGAAAGCGTCGCTCTGCTGAGCGGCACAGAGCCGGCAGCCAACACGCTCATCTCGCCCGATATTTGCCTGTGCGCCGACTGCCGCCGCGAGCTGTTCGACCCGCACGACCGCCGTTATCGTTACCCGTTCATCAACTGCACCAACTGCGGCCCGCGCTTCACCATCATCAAAGACATCCCGTATGATCGCCCGCTCACCACGATGGCGGGCTTCGAGATGTGCCCGGCCTGTCGGGCCGAGTATCATGATCCGCTCAACCGCCGCTTTCACGCCCAGCCCAATGCCTGTCCGGAGTGTGGGCCGCGAGTGTGGCTGGAGCTGGGAGACCGGCAGGCAGAGATTGCCGCTGCAATCCTCGATCTCCAATCCCCGATCGAACAGGCGCGTAAACTTTTAGATCTCGGCCACATCGTCGCCGTCAAGGGCATCGGCGGCTTTCACCTGGCATGTGACGCCGCCTCCGACAAGGTGGTGCAGCTTCTGCGGGAACGCAAAGGCCGCGTGGACAAGCCCTTCGCGATCATGGCCGCTGACCTGGAGGCGGCGCGTGCGCTGGCCGAGATCAACGAGGCGGAGGCGCAACTGCTCACCTCAAAGGAGCGCCCAATCGTGCTGCTGCGCCGCAAGCCGCAGGCCGCGCTCTCGGCGCTGATCGCGCCCGGCAACCCGTATGTAGGCGTGATGCTGCCCTATACCCCGCTGCACGAACTCCTGCTCGAAGGCCGCGGCCCGCTGGTGATGACCTCCGCCAACTACAGCGATGAGCCGATTGTCAAAGACAACGCCGAGGCCCGCGAGCGGCTGGCCCCATTGGCCGATGCCTTCTTGATGCACAACCGCGACATCCATGTACATTGCGATGACTCGGTGATGCGAGTCCTCGATCTCCAATCTCAAATCTCCAGCCCGTCAAGAGGGGAGAGCGGAGATCACTTGCCCCTCCGCCGCTCGCGCGGCTATGCGCCCTTCCCGGTCAAACTGCCCTTTCCCGTCCCGCCTACGCTCGCCGTCGGCGGCGAACTCAAGGCCACGTTCTGCCTGGCGCGCGACGATGACGCTTTCATGAGCCAGCACATCGGCGACCTGGAGAACCTGGAGACGCTGTACGCCTTCGAACGCGCCGTGGGGCACTTCCAGGCCATCTTCCGCTGCGAGCCGGAAATCATCGTCAGCGATCTGCATCCGCGCTATCTCTCGGCGCGCTGGGCGCACGAGCACGCCGGCGGCCGCCGACACGTTCGCGTCCAACACCATCATGCGCACCTCGCCTCGGTGATGGCGGAGAACGGCTACGTCGCGGGCCGCGTGATCGGTTTTAGCTTCGATGGCACCGGCTATGGAACCGATGGCGCGATCTGGGGCGGGGAGGTGTTGCTGGCCGATTACGCGGGCTTCGACCGCGCCCTGCACCTGGCCTATGTGCCGCTGCCGGGCGGCGATGCAGCGGTGAAGCGTCCGTACCGCGCCGCCCTCGCGCACCTGCACGCCGCCGGCCTGTCCTGGGACGACGACCTGCCGCCCGTGGCTGCCTGCCCGCCGGCGGAGCGCCACGTCCTCGCTCACCAGCTCCGCACCGGCCTCAACGCTGCGCCGACCTCCAGCCTGGGCCGCCTGTTCGATGCCGTGGCCGCACTGTGCGGTGTGCGGCAGACCGTGACCTACGAGGCGCAGGCAGCGATCGAGATGGAAGCGCTGGCAGCCGATGAGAAAACGGATGTAGCGGATGGCGCGTATCAATTCGAGATTCGGGCAACGGCGTTCGATGCCGCCCCGGTGATCCGCGCCATCGTGGCCGATTGGCGGGCGGGTGTGGGCGCGCCGGTGATTGCGGCACGCTTCCACAATGCGGTCTCAGCGCTTATACTCACCCTCAGCCGCCGGCTGCGCGAGCAGCACGGCCTGAACACCGTGGCCCTGAGCGGCGGCGTCTTTCAGAACGTGACCCTGTTGGCGCGGACGGCGCAGCGCCTGCGCGCGGACGGCTTCGAAGTCCTGGTCCATCGTCTCGTCCCACCCAACGACGGCGGCCTGGCGCTCGGACAGGCAGTGATCGGCGCCAAAAGGATTCCTGATGAGTGATGGCTGATCGGCTCTCAAAGTTCAAATCCAAAATCCGCGATCTGCGATCGGAGGAGCTATGTGTCTCGGCATCCCTGGCAAGGTTCTGGAAATCTACGACAACGGCGGCATCCGCATGGGCAAGGTGGATTTCGACGGCATCCAGAAGGAGGTCTGCCTGGCTTACCTGCCCGAGTTGGGCGTGGGCGATTACACCATCGTCCACGTCGGCTTCGCCATCACCAAGCTGGACGAAGAGTCGGCGCTGGAAAGCCTGCGCCTGTTCAGGGAATTGGGCGCGTTCGAGGAGGAGCTGGCAGCGGGGGAGGAGTCGGCGCAGGCCTCACCCAATGGGACTTGACCGCGAAGGCGCGAAGCGCTTGGAGCTTCCGGGTCTGGCGAAGGCATTGCCTTCACCAGGCCCAGTGCTCCCCGTGTTCTCTCTGGTGAACATCAACCCGGAGGTCGGCCATGAAATACCTGGATGAATTCCGCGATCCTGAAGTTGCACAGAAGTTGCTGGACGAAATCCGGCAGACGGCCACGCGCCCGTGGGTGTTAATGGAGGTCTGCGGCGGACAGACACACTCCATCATTCGCAACGGCATTGACCAGCTGCTGCCCGACACGGTGGAGATGATCCACGGCCCCGGCTGCCCGGTGTGCGTCACGCCGCTGGAGATGATTGACAAGGCGCTCGCCATCGCCGCACAGCCCGGCGTGATCTTCTGCTCGTTCGGCGACATGCTGCGCGTGCCGGGCAGTGAGCGCGACCTGTTCAGCGTCAAGAGCCGGGGCGGCGATGTGCGCATCGTCTACTCGCCGCTCGATGCGGTCAAGATCGCGCGCGACAACCCGGAGAAGGAGGTGGTCTTCTTCGGCGTCGGCTTCGAGACCACGGCGCCCGCCAACGCCATGGCCGTGTTTCAGGCGAAGCAGTTGGGGTTGAAGAATTTTTCGCTGCTCGTCTCGCACGTGCTCGTCCCGCCGGCCATCGAGGCCATCATGGCCTCGCCCACCAACCGCGTGCAGGCCTTCCTGGCCGCCGGCCACGTCTGCGCGGTGATGGGCTACTGGCAATACGGCCCGCTGGCGGAGAAGTACCGCGTCCCCATCGTCGTTACTGGCTTCGAGCCGCTGGACGTGCTGCACGGCATCCTGCGCGCGGTGAAGCAGCTGGAGGCGGGCCGCGCCGAAATCGAGAACGCCTACGAGCGGGCGGTGCGCTACGAGGGCAACACGCCGGCGCAGAAGATGCTGGCGGATGTCTTCGTCGTCACCGATCGGATGTGGCGCGGCATCGGCCTGATCCCGGCCAGCGGCTGGGCGCTGAGCGAGAAGTACGCCGAGTTCGACGCGGCCCGGCGCTTCGAGGTGGGGGATATCCGGACTCAGGAGTCGCCGATCTGCCGCAGCGGCGAGGTCTTGCAGGGGATGATCGAGCCCAACCAGTGTGCGGCCTTCGGCAAGGAATGCACGCCGCAGAAACCGCTCGGCGCGACGATGGTCTCGAGCGAGGGCGCCTGCGCCGCGTACTATCGTTACGGGCGGTTCGTGGCGCTGGAGAGCATTCAGCCGGCGGCCGGCTGAGAGATAACGGCGGCCACGAATGTGGATGGCGGAGGACTCGGGGCGAGACGACAAGCCGTTCCGTCCGTCGGCAACTGATCCATTCGTCGCAGAGCGACCTGCGTTTGTCCGAGCCGGATCCATGTCAACCGCCCTCAACTTCGAATCCTGGTCCTGCCCGCTCCCGCTGCGCGATTATCCCAACATCGTGCTGGGGCACGGCGGCGGCGGCAAGCTCTCGGCCGACCTCATCCGCCATCTGTTTCTGCCCGCCTTCGGCAACGACGCCCTCAGCCGGCTGGGCGACTCGACTGTCTTCGCGTTCAACGGCGGGCGCGTCGCCGTGTCCACCGACTCGTTCGTCGTGCGCCCGCTGTTCTTCCCCGGCGGCAACATCGGCGAGCTGGCCGTCAACGGGACGGTCAACGACCTGGCCATGAGCGGCGCTCAGCCGCTCTACCTGACCGCCGGCTTCATCATCGAAGAGGGCCTGCCGCTGGCGCAGTTGGGCGTGATTGTGGAGAGCATGGCCGCCGCTGCGAAGGCTGCCGGCGTGCAGCTCATCGCCGGTGACACGAAGGTGGTGGACAAGGGCCACGGCGACGGCGTCTTCATCAACACCAGCGGCTTCGGCCTGATCCCGGATGGCGTGGACATCGGCCCGCAGCGCGCGCAGCCCGGCGACGTGGTGCTCCTCAGCGGCACAATTGGCGACCATGGCATGGCGGTCATGAGCGTGCGCGAGGGCTTGCAGTTCGAGACCGAGATCGTCAGCGATACCGCGCCGCTCCATGGCCTGGTGGAGGCGATGCTGGCCGTGACGCGCGATATCCATGTGTTGCGCGACCCGACGCGCGGCGGCCTGGCCTCCGCCCTCAACGAGATCGCGCAGGCGGCGGGCGTAGGCATTGCCCTGGACGAGCGCAAAATCCCGGTGAACCCGGCGGTGCACTCGGCCTGCGAGCTGCTGGGGATGGACCCGATTTACGTGGCGAACGAGGGCAAGCTGACGGCGATTGTGCCGGCGACGCAGGCCGAGGCCGTGCTCGCGGCCATGCGCGCTCACCCGCTCGGCGCGCGGGCCGCCCGTATCGGAGAGGTCGTCGCCGCGCACCCCGGCCTGGTCACGGCGCGCACCGGCATCGGTGGGACGCGCGTGGTGGATATGCAGATCGGCGAACAGTTGCCACGAATTTGCTGACGGCCCAGCTCAGGACAGCAGCCGCTGCCGGCTGTGGCGACCACCGCAATCGCCAACGCTGCCAAGCTGCTGCAGCGCATCACGTGTGACGCGGCGACTGCTCAATGAGGTGGCCGGTGACCGGTGGTGGTTGGAAGCGGCGATGAGCTATGCGACAGCCAGGTGGGCGAGGCAGGCCTTGATCTCAGCCTGGCCCATCTCCCGGGGATGGCGCTTGTTGTGAAACAGGATGTAACGCCGGCCAAATTTATATAAACGTTCTTGGCGAAGAGAATAGTGCTGGTTCCAGAGTGTGTCCCGCATCTGGTCGAGGAGCTTTTTGGGGCGAGGGGGTGGACATGGGAGGGCGGCCCTGGCCACAAAGTCGGTCTTGCAATTGAAGGAATTGGGCTTATACTCTGAGCAACAGCTTACGGGGAGACGAATAAGACCCCGAAGCCGGCGTGCCAGCGCTATTATACGGCATAATCGCCTGATAAAACCCCGTTGAGGGGGATTATCTGGACTGGATTCAAGACATAGGGAGTTAGACCAGACTTTTGTCCGCTTAAGCCATAGTTGGGCCGCATTATCGAGTCAACGCCACTTGGCCGGATGAAATTCCGAAAGGAGCAAAACGATGGCCGCTTTCCCGCTGGCATCCATTCCGGCAACTGAAGTGCGAACGCTTCGATCTTCGGCAGC
>JBBIQY010000106.1:0-10935 GCA_037442085.1 Anaerolineae bacterium | reverse complement strand
ACGGAGTACAAAGGGGGTAACGTCTTAAGGCAAGACGATCTAAACCTTGTGCCTTGCAGTGTCGTACCCAAACAGAGCTAGTTGAGATGACGGGCGGGCGACTCGCAAGGGTCGCCCGTGCTCGATTAACCGGCTAAAATGGTGTCGCTGGAAGACAAGGCGCTAATGGTCGGGCGAAACCATTGCCTTCGCCCAACCTGAGCTCTAAGCCATCCTGCTTCGTTGACGCTGTGTCCGATTCACCTCAACCCGTTTCACCACGCTGGAACACGCCCACCAAGTTCCTGGTGGCGCTGGTATGCCTGACGCTCCTCGGCTGGCTGCTATTGCAATTCCAGAGCCTGTGGGGGCCGATGATCGCGATGTGCATCATTGCCTACCTGCTCAGCCCGGTGGCGGGCTGGGTGGCGCGCCTCACCCGCCTACCCTGGGCGGCCTCCGTCACGCTCGTGTACGTTGTGGTCTTCATCCTGCTCATCGTCCTGGGTATCGTGGCCGGCGTCGCCATTCAGCGGCAGGTGCTGGGGCTGTACAACGCCGTGGTCCGTATCTCCGGCGACCTGCCCGGCTTCGTGCAGGAGTTGACCCGCCGGCCTATCGTCCTCGGCCCCTTCACCATTGACCCAGCGACGGTTGATGTGAACCAGCTCCTGCAGCCGTTGACTTCGACCATGCAGCCGGCGCTCGGCCAGTTAGGCGCCTGGGTGAGCGGCTTTGCCGCCGGCACCGCCACCGGCCTGGGTTGGTTCTTCTTCGTGCTGATCCTGTCCTACTATCTGCTGATTGATCTGCGCAACGTGCTGACCGGGCTCGATCAACGCGTACCCCTGGCGCTACGGGAGGATGTGCGTCGCCTGGCCAGCAGCCTTGGGCCGATCTGGAACAATTATCTGCGCGGACAGGTGATGCTCTCCGGCATCTTGGGCATTATGGTCGGCGTAACACTCTCGGTGTTGGGCGTGAGATATGCGCCGGTGCTCGGCATCCTGGCGTTTGTGCTCGATTTCATCCCCTATCTCGGCGCGATGGTGTCTTTCTCGATCGGCACGCTGGTTGCCCTCTTCCAGAGCAGCAACTGGCTCGGCCTCGATCCGATCTGGTACGCCGTGGTCGTCGGCGCGATGTACCTCATCCTGCAACAAATCCAGGGTTACGTGTTCTGGCCGCGCATCATGGGCGGCACGCTCAACCTGCATCCGCTGATCATCATCGTTGGCGCATTGGTGATGGCGCAACTCGTCGGCGTGATCGGCCTGATGCTGGCGGCGCCGCTCATCGCCACCCTGCTGGTCTTTGGCCGCTACGTCTTCCGCAAGCTGTTCGACCTGGATCCCTGGGAGGGCACGTCGGGCGCCCTGCAGTTCACCCGGCCTGCACAGGTCTCGCCGCTCGCCCGCCTGCGCTCGATCGGTTTTGGCCGCCGCCCCAAGCTGCGTCACCTGGAGCCGGAACGACGCCAGACGGAGGCGCCGTCGCCGCAAGGCCAATCGCAATGACTTGCCCGAACGAACCGCGCGTCGAGTTCTCCTACGCCGTCTTCTGGGTGAAGCAGGCTCGCGCCTGGGACGCTGCCCGCCGTGCAGCCGTCCTTGCCGCGGTGCAAGACCTGATGCGCCGACCGGATTTTGAGCTGAACGACTATCACCGCCGCTATACGCTGCCCGGCTTAGGTGCGAGCGTCCATGCCGGACGTAGCCTGGCCGCGCTGGAAAAAGTGCTGATCGCGCTGGAGGCCGAAAGCTAGTCGGGCCGGCGATCGCTTGGAAGCCGCCGGTCGAGAGCCGCAATGAAATCACCTTCGCGTCTGCGCAGGCAGCTTCGCTATAGCTGTCACGATTTCAATCGCCCGAACACGGGGCCTGGGTAGTTGCAAAAAGCAGGAGATCATGTCCGCTTCAAACCACAATCACCACGACTCCATCAAGACCACCACCTTGGCCGAGACCGACAACTATATGATCTGGACGGCCGAAGATGGCGAAGGCGAGATGACGTACAACCTCGAACTGGGCAACGTCACCCTGCATCTCTTCAAGGAGGAGTGGGAGGAATTCCTCCAGCTCATCCGCTCGGCCGGGAAGGGCTGAGTGCAGAGGGCTTGTGTTTCAGCCTGCCGATGGCTTCCCTGTTCGCCAAGCATCTGCCGCCCAGCGCCGGCCTGCCGCGCGTCCTCGCGCTCGATGAGCGGGCCGCCTCGGAGTTGCCGTCCGAAGAAGTCGAGTTGGCGCGCGCCTGGTCCGACGGCGAGCAATTCGACGCGGTCGTCGGCTATGCGGCGCCCCGCGACCTTGAACGGTGGCTGCCGCGCCTGCGCCCCGGTGGACGCCTGATCCTCGCCGAAAGGGCTGTGCCGGAGGCGACCGCCCTCGAGGCATTGATCACAGCCGGCTATATCCATTGTCTGGTCGAGGATGACGCCGGGCTGATCCTTTATCGCGGCGAGCGGCCGCCTCGCGGCTCTTCCACCGAGCGCATTCAGTCAGCGGCTCGATCTCCGCTCTCCAGCCCCCGCTCTCCGGCCTCCAGTCTTCGATCTCCGTTCGTCTTCCTCCTCATCACCCAAACGCCCAACAAGCCGGCCTGGAAACTTGCGCCCGATGAAAAGCTGGAATGGCGCGCGGCGACCTTGCTCGACCCGGCTAACGGCCGGCCGACGCTGCTGGCGTTCACCTCGCTGGTGAAGGCGGTAGCCTTCATGCAGCCGGCCGTGCTGGCAGGGTTCCTCGGCGGTGTCAACAAGGTTGGCAAGTTTCGCGCCGAGGCGGCGCCGACCTGGGGGCTGCCGCTGGTCATCAACCCGAGCTTCGACGACTGGCGCGCGGCGGCGCTCGCTCCACCGCTCACTGTGGACCCGCAAACAGCGGTCATGGATGAGGCGTGATTGCTTCGAGCGCCTCCTGGAAATTGCGGCCGAGTGAGGCAATCTGCAGCTTGGACCGAGGAATTTTCGAAGACCTGCTCACCGCCACCGGCCAGGCGGCCATCGCTGCCGCCGCTGCGTTGCAGCCCACTGACGAAACCTTCCTTCGCAGCCTGACGCAACTTCAGAGTCATTACGAGGCCGCACTGGCCAAAGCCGCGTTGGAGACCGTGATCCTGCGCGCCAAAGCGCGGGCCAAATTCTCGCGGGCCGAGGCGATGTACTTCACGCGCGAGGCGCTGGAGCAGGCTTCCAGCGAAATGATTGCGACTTACCGCGCGCAACGTTACGCCGGCCTGGGACGCGTGGCCGATATCGGCTGTGGGCTGGGCGGCGATGCAATCGGGCTGGCCGGTGTGGCGTCCGTGACGGTGATTGACAAAGACCCGCTGCGTTTGGCCCTGGCGCAGGCCAACCTGGCCGCATATGGCCGGACTGCTGCAGCGATCTGCGCGGATGTGACCGCTGCGCCATTGCCCGCCGCTGCCGCGCTCTGGTTCGACCCCGCCCGCCGCACCGCAGGCCGCCGCGCGTTCTCCGTGCGCGATTACACGCCGCCGCTGTCCCTTCTCCCTAAGTGGCTGGCGCAGACGCCGGCCCTGGGCGTGAAGATTTCACCGGGCGTGAATCTGACAGAAATTGACGGCGGCCTTCCCGATTGTGAAGTCGAATTCATCTCCGTCCATGGCGAGTTGAAGGAGTGCGTGTTGTGGTTCGGCACGCTGCGTACCGGGGCCGCGCGCCGCGCGACGCTCCTCCCCGGCCCGCATTCCCTGATCTCCAATCTCGAATCATCCACTTCCCTCAGCGCGCCTCGCGCCTTTCTCTACGAACCCGACCCGGCCATCCTCCGCGCCGGCCTGGTAACCGCACTGGCCGCGCAGCTCGACGCCCACCAGCTCGACCCGGACATCGCTTACCTCACCTCGGACACGCTCACGCCCACGCCGTTCGCGCGCGCCTTTGTGCTGGAGGCCGCCTTCCCGTTTCAACTCAAGCGTCTGCGCGCCTACCTGCGCGAGCGCGGCGTGGGGCAGGTGACGGTGAAGAAGCGCGGCTCGCCGTTGACGCCGGAAGAATTGATCCGCAAACTCAAGCTCTCGGGCGACGAGAGCCGCATCGTGTTCCTCACGCACGTCAACGGCCGGCCGTATGTGCTGATTGGGCGGGCGGCGGAGCAGAGGCCGTCAACTTTTCGCCTATAATTGCGCCATGCCGTGCTCGGAAAGCCAGGATGCCCGGGCGCGGTGCTGTGATGTTTGCCCATCGAATGGACTGATGATTGCAGGCCTTTGATAAACCCAAAATCCGCAATCTCTAATCTCAAATCCTCATGTCCCCCTCCGACTACGAAAAACTCGGCGCGTTTTACCTCGGCAAAGAATATGACCTGGCCGCGCGGCAGGCGAAGGATGACCTGTTGCTGTACGACTCGAAAGATTTGGTGACCCACGCGGTCGTCGTCGGCATGACGGGCAGCGGCAAGACCGGCCTGTGCCTGGCCCTGCTCGAAGAGGCCGCCATTGACGGCGTGCCGGCCATCCTCATTGACCCGAAGGGCGACCTGCCCAACCTGTTGCTCACCTTCCCCCAACTGCGCGGCGAGGATTTCCTGCCCTGGGTCAACCCCGAGGACGCGGCCAAGAAGGGCCTCGACATGCCGGCCTTTGCGCAACAGCAGGCCGATCTGTGGCGCAAGGGATTGAGCGATTGGGGCCAGGACGGCACGCGTATCCAGAAGCTGCGCGAGGCGGCGGACTTCGTTGTGTATACGCCCGGCTCCAGCGCCGGCCTGCCGGTTTCGATCCTCAAATCGTTCGCCGCGCCCGACCCAGCCATGCTCGAAGACGGCGAGCTGTTGCGTGAGCGCATCAACACCACCGTCACCAGCCTGCTCGGCCTGCTTAAAATCCAGGCCGACCCGCTGCAGAGCCGCGAGCACATCCTGCTTGCTACGCTCATTGACAACCAGTGGCGGCAGGGCAAGGACCTCGATCTGGCCGCCCTCATCGGCCTGATCCAGAATCCGCCCATCACTAAGGTGGGCGTGCTCGACCTCGAGTCGTTCTACCCCGGCAAAGAACGCTTCGGGCTGGTGATGGCCCTCAATAACCTGCTGGCTGCGCCGGGCTTCAGCGCCTGGCTGGAGGGCGAGCCGCTCGACCTGCAAGCCATGCTGTACACGCCAAGCGGCAAGCCGCGCCACGTCATCTTTTCCATCGCCCACCTCAATGACGCCGAGCGCATGTTCTTTGTCTCGCTGCTGCTCAACCAGGTGCTGGGCTGGGTGCGCCAGCAAAGCGGCACCACCTCGCTGCGCGCCATCCTGTACATGGACGAAATCTTCGGTTACTTCCCGCCCGTCGCCAACCCGCCGAGCAAGCAGCCGCTGCTCACGTTGCTCAAACAGGCGCGCGCCTTCGGCCTGGGCGTGGTGCTCGCCACGCAAAATCCGGTAGATTTGGACTACAAAGGCCTGGCGAACACCGGCTCATGGTTCATCGGCCGGCTGCAAACCGACCGCGACAAGCAGCGCGTGCTCGACGGGCTGGAGGGCGCGGCTACGACCGCCGGCGCCGGCTTCGACCGCGCGCGTCTGGAGGAGATACTGGCCGGCCTGGGCAACCGCGTCTTCCTGCTGAACAATGTCCATGAGACCGCGCCCGTCATCTTCACAACGCGCTGGGTGATGAGCTACCTGCGCGGCCCGCTCACCCGCCAGCAAATCAAGCAGTTGATGGACCCGAGGCGCAGGCCAACGGCAGACAGCCGACCGCCGATTGCTGCCAGCGGCGCGCCGCCAGCAGTTGTGAGTCCACCGCCCACCGTCGGCAGTCCGCCGTCAACGGTCAGCAATCGCCCCTCTCTCCCCCCGGACATCCCGCAGTTCTTCATCCCGCTGCGAGGCCGTAAGAGCGGGACGCTCGTCTATCGCCCGCTGTTGCTCGGCGCGGCCAAAGTCAACTTCACCGACAGCAAGACGCGCGTGGATGTGACGCGCGACGCTGTTTATGTGACCGCCATCACCGAGGCCGCTCTGCCGGTGAACTGGGACGAGGCCCGGGCGGCCAGCCTGGCCGTGAGCGATTTGGAGCGCCAGCCGGAAGAGGGCGCGGCGTTCGCCGAACTGCCGGCGGCCGCCGCCAAAGCGCGCAGCTATGCGGCCTGGGGCAAGGACTTCGTGAGCTATCTCTTCGGCGCGGAGAAGCTCGAGTTACAGCTCAGCCCGAGCACGAAGCTGGTGAGCAACCCGGGCGAGAGCGAGCGCGACTTTCGCGCCCGCCTGGCCCAGGCCGCGCGCGAGAGACGCGATGAGGCAGCGGAGAAGCTGCGCGCCAAGTACGCGCCCAAGATGGCGGCTTTGCAGGAGCGCCTGCGCAAAGCGCAGCAGGCGGTGGCGGCCCAGGAGGCGCAGGCCAAACAGGCGCAGCTCAACACGGCGGTGTCCATCGGCGCGACTCTGCTCAGCGCTTTCGTGGGGCGCAAAGGCTCCGTGCTCGGGCGCGCCTCCAGCGCCGCCAAAGGCGCGGGCCGCGCTATGCAGGAGGGCGGCGACGTGGCTCGCGCCAAAGAGACGGTCGCGGCCATTCAGCAGCAGATCGCCCAACTGGATGAGCAGTTCAAAGCCGAGAGCGCCGAAGTCGCCGTGCGCGTCGATGCTCAGGCCGAGGTGCTTGAGACGCTGACGCTCAGGCCCAGGAAGGCCGATATCAACGTGCAGCTGGTGGCGCTGGCCTGGGCGCCGTACTGGGTGGATGCCGCTGGCGCCGCAACGCCGGGGTGGGAGTGACGTACGCGTCGCCCCTCTACGGTATCCGCCGCCATAACTTCGCGCGCCCGCGCCGCCCGGCTTCCTCCAGCACACCCATCCGGCTCAGGCAGTACGTCATCTTGTGCCCGAGGTCAACGGGCTGGCGGAGGGCGCGCGCCAGGTCGCGGCTGGTGAACGGCTGCGACAAAGCGGCCGGCAGGAAGCGGTGGGCGTAGTCGGCCGGGGACTCGAAGACTTCAAAGTCCATCACCTCCAGCAGCACGCGATCCACCGTGCGCCAGTCTTTGCGCCAGCGCCGCCGGGTGCGGGCGGCGGGTGCACGCCGTTCCTCCTCGCGCACCAGCGCCACCTCCAGCGAGAAGTTCGGATGTGCGGCCAATTCCGGCACACTCACCAGCTCCAGGAAGAGGTGTTCGAGACAACCGCGCCGGGGCGACTTGCGCCGGCTGAGGGTGCGGCCCGCCCCATCCAGGCGCACGATCCATCTCTCCACCGCAATTGGATACACCAGCCGCAGCCGGTGAGCTTCGAGCAGGCGCGGCAGCTTGCGTTTGAGCGGCGAGAAGTGCGCTGTCTGAATCTCGACGACCAGGTCGCCGCGCACGATGTCGGCGACGAAGCCGGCTACGGGCGACTCGATTGCGTCGCCGGGCAAGGCGTAATACTGCTTGAGCGCGGCGTGCAGGTGGCTCTCGCGCAGTATGCCGATGTGAGGCATGACAGGCTAGAGGCGGAAGCCGGCCGGCAGGGGCTGGAGGCTGTGTGCGACCAGGCGGCTGTCCCGATAAACGAGGTGGTAGATCTGCGGCGGCGCGCCGCCGAACAGGGGCGGCAGGACGAGGTGTAAGTTGGAGACGACCTCGGGCGCACGGCAGGCCTGCGCCTGCGGCCACCAGCGCAGCTCGCCCTCGGCGTTGGCGCGCGGCGGGCCGGGAGGCGCTTCGGCTAAAAAGAGGTACAGTCCGCCGTCGGCGATCTCGAAGCCCGTCCAGGTCAGCAGGCCGGCGAAGCGTGCCGTCCTCAGGACGTAACCGGTTTCCTCGCGCACTTCGCGCAGGCAGGTGGTCAGCGGCGACTCGCCCGGCTCGATGCGTCCGCCTACACCGTTCCATTTGCCCGCGTTCGGCGGTTTGCGGCGATGCAGGAGCAGCACCTCGTCGCCGCGCGTCAGAAAGCAGAGGGTGTAGTCGAGGTTCATCGCAACCGCTCAGCCAACCCGCTCCAGCGCTGCGCCACGCTGGCGTTCTTGACGGCGAGGGCAATGGCGCGGCGGCTGCCGACCAGCACGCACAATTGTCGAGGGCGCGTCACCGCCGTGTACAGCAGGTTGCGCTGGAGCATGACGTAGTGCCGGGTAAGCAGCGGCACGACCACCGCCGGGAACTCCGAGCCTTGCGCCTTGTGGATGCTGACGGCGAAGGCGTGCTGCAACTCATCGGCCTCGACCCATTCGTAGAAGACGGGCCGCCCGTCGAACTCGGCCGTCAGCCGCTGCTGCTCCAGGTCAATATCCACGATACGGCCGATGTCGCCGTTGAACGTCTCCTTCTGGTAGTTGTTGCGCAACTGCATCACACGGTCGCCAACCCGGAAGAGGCGGCCCGCCAGCAGGCGCTCCGCTTTGTGAGGCGCGGGCGGATTGAGCGCCGCCTGCAGGCGCTGGTTGAGCACGGATACGCCGGCCGAGCCGCGGTGCATCGGCGCGAGCACCTGCACGTCCGTCAGCGGGTTCAGGCCAAACCTGCGCGGGATGCGGTTGGCGACCACATCCACCAGCCTCTCGGCGGCCTGCTCGGCGTCGTCCTCGGTGAAGAGGAAGAAATCGCGCGAGTCCCGGGCGAACACCGGCATCCGCCCCTGGTTGATGTGATGGGCGTTGGTGATGATGTGGCTCTCGGCCGCCTGCCGAAAGATGGCGCTCAAGCGCACAACCGGCACGCGTCCACAGGCGATCAGATCGCCAAGCACATTGCCGGCCCCCACCGAAGGGAGCTGGTCGGCGTCGCCTACCAGCAGCAGGTGCGCGCCCGGCTCGATCGCTTTGAGCAGATTGTTGAACATCACCAGGTCCAGCATCGAGACCTCGTCCACGATGACCATGTGGGCGCTCAGGCGCTGGTGCTCGTTGACGGTGAAGGCGCCGGCGGTGGGCGAAAAGCCGAGCAGGCGGTGCAGGGTCTGGGCCGGGCGGCCCGTCGCTTCGCTCAGGCGTTTGGCCGCGCGTCCGGTGGGCGAGGCCAGCGCCACCGGATGGCCTTTCACCTCGAGCAGGCGGATGAGCGCGCGCAGCGTGGTGGTCTTGCCCGTGCCCGGCCCGCCGGTGAGCACGCTCACTTTGGCGGTGAGCGCGGTGCGCACGGCAGCGCGTTGCTCCTCGGTGAGCGTCACCGGCGAGTCTTTCTCCGCCGCCTGCCGGAAGAACCAGTCCCATTCCGGCATGGTCGAACGCGCTGCGTTCGCGAACTCGGTCAGCCGCGTGGTCGGCGCATCGAGCAGGGTCAGCAGGCGCTGCGCGGCATTGACCTCGGCCTGATAGAACGGCGTGAGATAGACGGCGAGCGTGAGGGCCGCTGCCGCCGCCGGCGAGGCCAGGACTTCGCGTTTGATGCGCCCATCCGCCTCCAGCCGATCCAGCGCAGCGGGCAGGGTCTCGGCGGGAACGTCCAGCAGCTCGGCGGCGGCGCGGATCAGCTCGGGCTGCGGGGCGAACACGTGGCCGTCGTCGGCCAGCTCGTTGAGGGTGTGGGCCAGGCCGGCTTCGAGCCGCGTCGGCGCGTCGGCGGGCAGGCCGAGGGCGCGGGCGATCTTGTCCGCCGTCTTGAAGCCGATGCCCCAGATGTCGCGCGCCAGCCGATACGGGTCGGCCTTCACCACGTTCAGCGAGTCATCGCCGTACTGCTTGTAGATTTTCACGGCCAGCCCGGCGCTCACGCCGTGCGATTGGAGGAAGACCATCACCTCCTTGATGGCCTTCTGCTGTTCCCAGGCCTGGGTGATCCACTCGTAGCGTTTTCGGCCGATGTCGGGCACTTCGCGCAAGCGCTGCGGGTTCGTGTCAATCACATAGAGCGTGTCCGCGCCGAAAGCCTGCACGATCTTATCGGCGGTGCGCGGGCCGATGCCCTTGATCAGGCCGGAGCCGAGATAGCGGCGGATGCCCTCGACGGTGGCCGGCAGCACCTGCTCGCAGGTCTCGGCCTTGAACTGTCTGCCGTAGTCGGGGTGGACGGCCCAGCGGCCGGTGAGGCGCAGGCTTTCACCGGGCGTCACCTCCGGCAGCGCGCCGACCACGGTCACCGGGTCGGGCTGGCCGGGCACTGTGAGCCGGATGACGGAGTAGCCGTTTTCGGGGTTGAAGTAGGTGACGCGTTCGACGACGCCGGAGAGGGTTTGCACGCGGAGGATTGTACTACGCGCGCAACGCCTCGCGCGCCGCGTCCGGGTCGTCGGTGATCAGGCCGTCCACACCGAAGACTTTGAGGTAGCGATACAGCCACGGCGCTTCGCCCCGGCTGAACCAGACGAACACGCCGCGCCCTTCGCTGTGCGCGGTGCGCACCAGGTTGGGGTTGAGCAGCACGTTCTCGGCCGGTGGGCAGACGAACTCGGCGTCGGCGGGCGGCCAGCTCACGTCCAGGTTGCCCACCTCGTACAGGGCGCCCAGCCGGGCCGAGGGTTTGAGCTGGCGCAGGCGGCGCACGCAGTCCCAGTCGAACGATTGCAGGACACAGCGGTCGAGGTAGCCCAGATCCTCCAGCTCGGTCAGCACTTTGAACTCGATTCCGGGGTAGAGGTGCGGCGACTTCAACTCGATGAGCAGCTCCGCGCCGGAAGGCCGGGCCAGTTCCACCAGTTCGGCCAGGGCCGGGAGGCGCTCGCCGTTGCCGGCGTCCCACTGTTTCAACTCCGCCAGTGTCTGATCCATCACCCAGCCGGTGCCGTTCGTCGTGCGCTCCAGCGTCTCGTCGTGAATGATGATGACTTCGCCGTCGCGCGTGAGGTGCACGTCACACTCCACCATCGGGACACCGCGGGCGAAGGCGCTTGCGAACGCAGCCAGCGTGTTCTCCGGCGCTTCCTTCGGCCCGCCGCGATGCGCGATGACGCGCGGCGGGAGCAGGGGCGGCGTGCGGCGCGCATAGGCCGTCGCGTAGTAGGCGGCGACCAGGGCTGCGCCGAAGCCGAGCAGACGGGCTAGGGTGCGAGTGGTGGACATGGCGACTCCTTGGGACGGCGGCAGACT
>JBBIQY010000105.1:0-11436 GCA_037442085.1 Anaerolineae bacterium | reverse complement strand
GCGGTTGAATCCAGTGTGCGCTCGCTCAAGCACCCATTTCCGGCAGGTAAACTGCCGGTGCGCGGCAAGTTCCGCGTGGCTTGTATGATCATCAGTTCGGCTGCCATGACCAATGTGCGGCGAATTCAGCGCTACTCAGCAGCGAAAATCAAAGCCATGCAGACAGTCCTGAACGAAAAAGACCAGTCCATGACACCCCAGGTTTCTTTTTTTGCCGCTCTTCGGCGCTTCCTGGCAGGCTGGCTATGCCCTCGACCAGCGCACGCCCTGGTTGTTGGTTGTTAAAGTTCGGCTTTTTGCAGAGGACTCATTAGTGGATGAGGCGGATCATACGGATGGCGCAGATCTTTTCAACGGGGACTTAGGAAAAGAGGGCGTAAGGGACGTTGAGCGCGGCGTCGGCGAGGCGCTGGCGCGCCCGTTCCGGCATCGGCTCGGGCAGGGCGTCCGGCGCGAAGTAGGCGGCCTGGCGCACTTCCCGATGATCGGGCCGCAGTTCGCCGCCGAGGACACGACATTCGAACAACGCGACGCATACCTGCGTTTCGTCGCCGTTAGAGTAGCGCACGTAGTGTTCGGGGCCGGTGCGCACGTTGATCAAGCGGGTCGGCTCAACGCGCAGCCCCACTTCCTCCTCCACTTCGCGGACGGCCGTTTCGGCGGCGGACTCGCCCAGATTGCTGTATCCGCCGGGCGTGTTCCACTGGCCGTTGTCCGCCCGTTGGATGAGCAGGAAACGGCCCGCCTCGTCACGGATCAGGCCGTTCGCGCCTGCGCCAATCAGCGGCAGGGCGCCCACCGAAGCGCGCAGTTCCATCACGTAGTCGCCGTTGGAGATCGGCTGGCCCGGGAGCCGGCCGGCCGAGAACCGCGCAGCGGTTCTCTCTCGCTCGCTCTGCGGGCGCGGCGGCTCGAAGAAAGCGTGCGATTTACCAGCCAGGCAATGGCGGGCCATGTCGGCGTACCAGGGTGAAGTGGGCGGCAACGCATCCGGCGGGAAGAAGGCCTGCGCCCGCAACTCGGCGCCATTCGTCTGCCCGTCGCCGGCGACGAGGCGACATTCGAAGGCGGCGGTGAATTGTTGGACTTCGTCGCCGTTGGGGTAGCGCACATCGTACTGCGGGCCGGAGTATAGCCCGACCAAGCGCATCGGCTCGACGTGATAGCCGGTCTCCTCCCAAACCTCGCGGATGCAGCAAGCGCTCAACGTCTCACCGATCTCGAGGGCGCCGCCGGGCAATCCCCACCACTCGAAATCGCTCCGGCGCTGAAAGAGTAGTCGGCCTTGCGCGTCGCGGATGAGCGCGGTAGCGTAAACCAGGATCACCTTGCGCAGGCCGACGCGGGCGCGCAGCCGTGCCACATAGTCAGACATAAAGACCGCGCATGAAGGTCAACAGAGGCTGAAGCTCTTCCAGGGGGAAGATGTGGTCGTAGGCATCCGAAGGAATATGAGGATGGAGTGGGCGGCGCGCGACGAGCACCACGCAGTACTCCTGCCCGTGCCGCCGGCGCAGCACCTGCAGCCGGCGCACGCCGCTGCCGCGCGCTACGGAGTCCAGCGGCTGGATCAGAACGGTGCGCTGCGCCTCCTTGAGGTCGGTCAGGTGCAGCGCCGGGATAAAGAGCATGTGCTGGTCGTCGCCGAGCGGCAGATCGAAAGCCAGCTTCCAGTGCGCGTGGCCGATCTCCATCTCGCTCAGGAGATCACAGAGAGCAGCCTCGGCGTTACTGCGGACGATGTGGCCGTTCGGCAAGGTCCAGCCCGGGCGGTGGTGCGGCATGATCGGCCTCACGAATGCCGATGGCCCGTGCGGAGCGCCAGCCACTCTGTAAACCGAGGAAAAAGTGTGTGCACGAAGAAGAAGACGCGCAGCATGAAGGGCAGCACCACTTCCCGCCGATTGTGCTCCACGGCGCGCACGACGGCGTCGGCCACCTGTTCAGCCGTCACCGTCGGGATGAAGCGGGCGGCCCGTGGCGCACGGTCGAGCACGCCGGGATTGTGTTCAAAGTAGGGCGTATCTACCCTGCCGGCGATGATGGAACTGACGCGCACGCCCGTCCCATGCAAATCAACGCGCAGCGCGTCCGTGTAGGTTTGTAAGGCACCGCGCGCCGCGGCGTAGCCGGCGGCCCCCGGCCAGATCAGCCGCACCACTGGTGAGTTGATGTTGACGATGTGGCCGCGCCGCTGCGCCAGCATCGCCGGCAGGCAGACGCGCGTGACGAAGAAGGCGGCAAAGTAAGGCGCGCCCATCATGGCCACGGCTTCCTCCGGATGTGTCTCCTCGGTGAACAGCCAGCGGCCCGCACCGGCGCTGTTGACGACGATGTCCGGCGGGCCGAACCCGGTCATTAGGCGCGGCGCGAGCGCGTCCACCGCCTGCCAGTCGGCGGCGTCCACCGGGAAGATTTGCGCGCTCCCGCCGGCGGCGCGAATCTCACCGGCCACTTTTTCGAGCGCAGAGACCGTGCGCGCCAGCAAGGCGATTGCCGCGCCACGCGCCGCCAACGCCTTAGCCGTCGCCGCGCCGATGCCGCTGGAGGCGCCGGTGATTAAGGCTCTGGCGTTCTGAAGGTGCATGTCGCTCAGCCGCCGCCGAACTCGCTCAGCGGGTTTTCCAGCCCACAGGCGAACTCCTGCTCCACAAGCGGGAAGTAGACCTTACCCGAGACGCGCACCAACGTGTCGTAGCCCACGACTTGCCCATCCGCCGTGTGGATTTTTAGATCGTCGTCGGTGTAGGAGGTCGGCACTGCCTCGATTCTGCACTTTCGCTAAACGACGATGTTCACCAATCGTCCCTTGACGTAGACCACGTTCTTGGGAGGTTGGCCGTCCAGATATTTCTGCGCGCCTGCGCTGGCCAGCGCAGCAGCCTTGATCGCCTCGTCCGGTGTCTCGGCAGGGACGGTGATGCGGTCACGCACTTTGCCGTTGACCTGCACCACGATGACGATGGTCTCTGCAGCGGCGATGGCCGGATCATAAGCCGGCCAGCGTTGGAGGTGGATGGAGTACGGCCGTCCTATGTGCTGCCACAGCTCCTCGGTGATGTGCGGCGCAACCGGTGCGGCCAGTAACAGCAGCGTGGTGATCGCTTCCCCCCACGCCGGCGTGCCCGCCAGCGAGTCGCGATATTTGTACAAAGCGTTGGTCAACTCCATCAGCGCTGAGACGACGGTGTTGAACTCGAACTGCTCCAAATCCCGGGTCACTCTCTGAATAGTCTGGTGTGTGAAGCGGCGCAGCGCGCGCTCTTCAGCCGGATTGCTGCCGGTCATTCGCTGTCTGCCGCCCGCCGTCTCGGTGACGATCGTCCATACTCGGTTCAGCCAGCGCACCACGCCCTGGATGTTCTCCGCGCTCCACGGGCCGCCCTCGCTCCACTGGTAACCGAACATCAGGTAGGCGCGCACGGCATCGGCACCGTACAGGCGCACCTGCTCGTCGGGGTCAATCACGTTGCCGCGGCTCTTGCTCATGCGCTGCCCGTCCGGCCCCAGGATCTGGCCCTGGTTGCGCAACTGCAACATCGGCTCGTCGCCACGCACGATGCCCATATCGCGCAGCGCCTTGTGGAAGAAGCGCGTGTAGATCAGGTGCATGGTGGCGTGCTCGGCGCCGCCGGTGTAGGTATCCACCGGCATCCAGTAGTCGTACTCGGCCGGATCGAACGGCCCCTCCGCATAGTGCGGACTCAGGTAACGCAGGTGATACCACGACGAGCACATGAAGGTGTCCATCGTGTCGGTGTCGCGCTCCGCCGGCCGGCCACAGATGGGACAGGTGGTCTTGCTCCAGGTCGGGTGCAGCTTCAGAGGGCTCTGGCCGGTGGGCAGCCACTCCACGTCCTCGGGCAGGGTCACCGGCAACTGGTCATCGGGCACAGGCACGAGGCCGTGCTCGGGGCAGTACACGATCGGGATGGGTGCGCCCCAGTAGCGCTGGCGGCTGATCAGCCAGTCGCGCAAGCGATAGGTGATCGCGCCGCGGCCTTTGCCGGTCGCCTCCAGCCAGCGAATCACCTCCGCCTTTGCGCTGGCACCGGGTGAGCCGCTGAACGCGCCGGAGTGGATCATCGTCCCGTCGGCATCGTGGTAGAGCACGTCGCGATAGAACTCCACGGCCCAGAGCATCTCCATCACGGTGCGCTTGTCGCGCACGTCCGGCTCCAGCGCGTGGCAGCGCGCCAGGATGCGGGCCTCGGCCTCCAGCGAGTCCCAGGCCCAGACGCCGTCGCTATAGATGAATAGCCAGCGCGTGCCGACCACTTCGTTCCAGGCGTCAGGCTGGACGAACTGACGGGCGATCTCGAGGTACCGATCCAATTTGGCGGGCGGGATGGTGATGTACAGCGAGCCTTGCCGTTCCTCGAACGGGATGCCCTCGGCGCGCAACGCCTCGGCGAAGCCCGGGCGCATGGTGCCGCCCAGGGCAAACGACTTCGTCAGCCGATCGGGCCGCTCGATGACGGGCAGGATGGGCAGGCCAAATTTCAGCGCGAAGGCGAAGTCGCGCTCGTCGTGCGCCGGCACGGCCATGATCGCGCCGGTGCCGTAGGTCATCAGCACGTAGTCTGCGATCCAGATGGGCAGGCGGGCTCCGTTCACCGGATTGACGGCATAAGCGCCGATGAAGACGCCGGTCTTTTCTTTCTCGGCGGCTTCGCGGTCAATATCGGTTTGCCGGATGGCCTGTGCCACGTAGGCTTCGACCTCCACCCGGCGTTCGGGCGTGGTCAGCTTGGCCACCAGCGGATGCTCGGGGGCCAGCACCATGAAAGTCGCGCCCCACAGCGTGTCGGGGCGGGTAGTGAAGACGGTGATGGAGTCATCGGCCATACTGGATGACTGAGGCTTGATGATTGGGAAGGTGACCTCCGCGCCCTCGCTGCGCCCGATCCAGTTGGTCTGCATCTCGCGCACCTTGTCCGGCCAGTCAATGCCGTCGAAGCGCAATAGCTCCTCGGCGTACCGGGTCGTGCGGAAGTACCACTGGTCCAGGTTCTTCTTGATGACGGGCGTGCCGCAACGCTCGCAGTGGCGATCCTCGCCCCAGACCTGCTCGCGCGCCAGCGTGGTGTTACAGTTCGGGCACCAGTCTACTGGGGACAGCTTCTTGTAGGCTAGCCCATGTTTGAATAATTGGATGAAGAACCACTGCGTCCAGCGGTAGTATTCCGGGTCGGACGAGACAGCCTCGCGCTCCCAGTCGAACATGGCGCCCATGCTACGCAGTTGCTCGCGCATGTAGGCGATGTTGGCGTAGGTGCGCTTCATGGGATGGACGCCGTCCTTGATGGCGGCGTTCTCGGCGGGCAGGCCGAAGGCGTCGAAGCCCATCGGGAACAACACGTTGTAGCCGCGCATCCGCATGAAGCGCGCTCGCGTGTCGGAGGGCGCCATCGCATACCAGTGCCCGATGTGCAGATTGCCGCTGGGGTAGGGCAACATCGTCAGCGCGTAGTGCTTGGGCCTGCTCCAATCAACGACCGAGCGGTAGAGCCGATCGTGTTCCCATTGCTTTTGCCACTTCGGCTCGATGGCGGCAGGGTCGTACCGTGGTGGCGGGGCGGCCCTCTCTGCCGGAGCGCGCTCTACAGGAGCGGCCTTCAACGCAGTGATGATCTTTCGAACCTGCTCCTTCGCGGGCGCACGGGCTGGGGGCGGCGCGGCAGGGCGTGCAGCGGCTCGCTTGCGGACGCTGGCCCGTTTGGGCGCGGTCGCTTTCTTTTTCGGCGCAGCCGCTTTCACCGGGCGGGCCGCCGGTCTGGCGGTCGCGGTCTTTCTGGCTTTGGTTTTGGCCGCCGTCTTTTTAGTTCCGGCGGTTTTCTTCTGAGTCGTCGCCATGTCTTTCACTCCTCGGGCCCGCGGGCGACAGGTGCGCCGAATTTCGGCGCTGCCACCTGCGCTGATGCAAAAAGGAGAACGTTTCGGCGCTGTCGTAACCGACCTCGAAATAAAAGACCCTTCATCCAGCTCAGGGACGAAGGGGCCTCCGTGGTACCAACCCTGCTTGACGCGGCAGAATCCGCGCCCGCTTGAGAGCTGTATCGGGCAGACCCGTCTTCAACTCAGCGAGCCAATATCGTTTGCTCTTTTGCTGAAGATGCTCCCGGGCGAGTTCGGCCTGACGCTTTCCCTGAAAGCTTACCGGACTTTCACCTGCCGTCCGGCTCTCTGAGGGATGGCTTACTGCTCCCGTTCATCGCATGGTTGGGCAAACACAGTCCTGCATTTACCCTATGAGGGACAATCATTCCTGATTGTCCTTGTCTGTGGACCCAGAGGGATTTGAACCCTCGACCTTCTCAATGCCATTGAGACGCGCTCCCAACTGCGCTATGGGCCCGAAGGATTTTAGATTTCTGATTGCAGATTGGGAGGCGTGCCCAAAATCTCAAATCCGCAACCCAAAATCCAAGGTGGACCTGAAGGGATTTGAACCCTTGACCTCCTCAGTGCGATTGAGGCGCTCTCCCAACTGAGCCACAGGCCCGACAGCGCAGCGATTGTACCGGACACGGGCAACGGCTGTCAAGAAAAAGCGGCGCCGACCGTTAATCGGGGCAGGCGGTCGGGCCGTCAACGGCGCTGGCTTATCTTATAATGACGCCGGCCTGAACCGCACACCTACGCTCAGCGACAGGAGAATCGCCCCATGTATCGCATCCTCTCCCTGGATGGCGGCGGCATCCGCGGTGTGCTCACCGCCGTGCTGCTCAAGCGACTCGACCAGATTCAGCCGGGCTTTCTCGACAAGATCAACCTGTTCGCCGGCACCTCGACCG
Source organism: Anaerolineae bacterium (assembly GCA_037442085.1). Taxonomy (GTDB): domain Bacteria; phylum Chloroflexota; class Anaerolineae; order Anaerolineales; family UBA6663; genus JANWXR01. The sequence goes on along the minus strand of JBBIQY010000105.1, from coordinate 4,639 downwards.
GCGGTATCCTGGCCCTGGCGCTGGCGGCCGGCTTTTCGCCGGAAGAGTGCAAGGCTCTGTATGTCCGGTTCGGCCCGGAAATCTTCGCCAACCCCGTCCCCGACTGGCTGGACGGCGGCAGCCTGTTCGGCGCGAAGTACGAAAACGACAACCTGGCGCGGGTCTTGAGGCGGTACTTCGGCGATAAGACGCTGAAGGACCTGCTGCCTCGGCACGTTCTGGTCTCCAGCTTTGACCTGGATAACCAGGACAACGCCAACCGTGACCCGGAGAAGTTCCGCACCTGGAAGGCCAAGTTCTTTCATAACTACGCCGACGAAGAGCGCGGCGCTGACCTGGCCGAAGGAGTGGTGGATGTGGCCCTACGGACGAGCGCCGCCCCCACTTACCTTCCCGTCTATGACGGCTATATTGACGGCGGCGTCGTTGCGAACAACCCAAGCATGTGCGCGGTGGCGCAAGCGCTCGATTCCGGCCGGCACCTCAACGCGCAGGGCGAACCGGTGCCCATCACCCTGGACGATATCGTCTTGCTCTCGCTGGGCACGGGCCGCAATCAGCAGTTCGTGCCGCGCGAGCAGGGCGCAAACATTGGCCTGTTGCAATGGGCCGTTCATCTGGTCAACATCCTGGTGGATGGCACGGCGGATGTGGCCCATTACCAGTGTGGCCAGTTGCTGGGGGAACGGTACTGTCGTCTCAACCCGACCCTGCGCGAAGAGATCAGCCTGGACAACTACAGGAAAACGGAACGCCTGATCGAGATTGCGGCGGATGCCGACATCAGTCACTCGGCCGCCTGGCTGAGAACGTACTTCGCCGACTGACCGCTCACGGCCCCACCCGGGATATTGCATGCCGCTTGTCTGGATCGCCGTTGCCTGGTTAGCCGGCCTGGCCCTGGCTTACTTTCAAACTCGTCCGACGTGGGCCTGGCTGCTTGTGGCCGTTGCCGGCCTGCTCGGTGCCTGGGCGCTGTGGCGGCGCAAGGCGTTGCGCCTGCCGCTGGTCTGCCTGGTCGTGCTGGCTCTGGGCGGCGCGCGGTATCAATCGGCCCAGCCCGTCTTCACCGAAACAACGCTCGCCTTCTACAACGGGTCAGGCGCGGTGACGGTGGTGGGAACCGTCTGGGATGAGCCGTTGAGACGTGAAACGCGCACCGACCTGCGCCTGGCGGTGGAACAGCTCTGGCTGCCGAATGAAACAACGCCGCGGGCGGTGAGCGGCCTGGCCCTGGTGGCAGCCCCGCGGTTCTCGAACGAACGGCGGCAGGCGACCGGCCTGGCCGAGTGGGGCTACGGCGACCGCCTGCGCGTCACCGGCGAACTGGAAACGCCGCCCGTCTTCGAGGACTTCGCCTACCGCGACTACCTGGCACGCTTCGCGATCTACTCGCAGATTCGACAGGCGCGGGTAGACTTCCTGGCCGAACGACAAGGCAACCCCCTCTTTCAACTCATCTTCGACTTCAAGACCCGTGCCCTGGCGACCCTGGCCCAACTCTTTCCCGAGCCGCACGCCGCCCTGTTGCAGGGGATTCTGCTCGGCGTCGAGTCGCACATCCCGGCAGACATCAAGACTCAGTTCAGCATCACGGGCACGTCGCACATCGTGGCGATTTCGGGATTCAACCTGGCTGTGCTCATCGGCGTCTTCATGGCTTTGTTTAGCCGCGTGGTCGGGCCGGTGCGCGGCGCAGCGCTGACCATCGGCGTCATCATTGCCTACACCGTTCTGGTCGGCGCGGGCGCCTCCGTCGTGCGCGCGGCCCTGATGGGTAGCCTAGGCGTGGTAGCGCAACGGTTGGGCCGTCGTTCCGTCGGACTGAACACGCTCGCCCTGGCCGCTGTTGCGATGACGCTTTTCAATCCACTGACCCTCTGGGATGTGGGCTTTCAGCTTAGCGCAGCGGCCACCCTCGGGCTGATCCTGTATGCCGAACCGTTCGAGAACGCACTCAGTCACTGGCTGGCGCGCCGTCTCTCCGCCGGGCGGGCGGCGTCTCTCGCGCGGCTCGCCGCCGATTTGTTTCTGCTCACCTTTGCCGCGCAGCTCACCACACTACCTCTCATCGCCTTCACCTTCGAGCAGGTCTCGCTCATCTCGCTCGTCGCCAACGTCATCATCCTGCCCGTCCAACCGGCCGTGATGATCCTGGGCGGGATGGCGCTGATCCTGGGAATGGTCTGGTTGCCGCTGGGGCAACTGGCCGCCTGGCTGGCGTACCCGTTCGTCGCCTACACGCTGGCCTTCGTCGGGTTCTTCGCTCGAGTCCCCGGCGCGTCCCTTGTGCTCACCGACGTTGCGCCGGCGATCGTCGTGACTTTTTACGCGGCGCTGTTTGGCGCGACCTGGTTGCTCAACCGACCGGCAGAGAAGCGACCGGCGTGGTGGGCCTCGTTTGCACGCGAGACGTTACCTCTTGGCGGCGTCATCGTTGTGAGCGTCGTCGCTTTCCTGGCCTGGGGCGCGTACTTCAGTCTGCCGGAGCCGGGCCGGCTGACGGTGACAGTGCTCGACGCCGGGCGCGGCGCCGGCCTGCTGATCCAAACGCCCTCCGGCAACGTAGTGCTGATTGATGGTGGGCCGAGCGGCAACGCGCTGGTGCGCGCTTTGAGTGAGCGCCTGCCGCTGTTTGCCGATCACCTGGATCTGCTCGTGATCGCTGCCGCGCGCGAAGAGAGCGTGGGCGGTCTGCCGGACGTGCTGGAGCGGTATCGCCTCGAGCGTGTGCTGCTCACCCAGGCGACGAGCCGCGATACCGCCTATCGAACCACGCTCGAGGCCTTGAACGCCCGCTCCCTCGAGAAGGTCGCCGCCGCCGATCTGCCGATCTTTGCGCTGGGCGACGGTATCCGTCTGCGCGTGCTGGCCGATGGCGAGCGCGGCAGCGTGCTGCGGCTGGAGTGGAGTCGCTTTTCGTTGATATGGCTGGCTATGGCGGATGCGCCGCCCGAGCTGCAACCGGCAACGGCACTGCTGGCCACGCCCCGCACATTGAACGAGCTGTCCGAGCAGCAATTCACTGCGCTCGATCCGCGGGTCGTCTTGCTCTCGACCGAGGCAACCGGCGCGATCTCAGCGATGGCCGCCGAGCGCCTGGCGGGCCGCACCCTGCTGCGCACCGACGAGCACGGCGCGCTGACGTTGATGACCGACGGAGAACGGCTGTGGGTCGAGACGGAGCGATAGAAAAACCTGCCGGTCTCTGAAGGGGCCGGCAGGTTTGCCTCGAGGCTCATGGCGCTCAGAACCTATCTCTAAACCGAGGGTCTGGCGAAGGCATTGCCTTCGCCAGACAAATCGCCAAGGCGAAGTTCAGAGATAAGCTCTTATGGCGTGGTCGTGGTGATGCCCGTCGTCGGCGCCGGCAGCGTGGAGGCACCGGTCGTTGCCCCGCCGGGTTGTGGCAGCGGCAGCAGATAGGGCTGATTGGACGGCAGATAGATCGTCTGCACGCCGGGCGCCAGCCGCTGAATGTACTGATAGGTGAGAAGGTCCGGGTTGTTTCGGATGGCCTCGGCAATTCGCTTCAGCGCCTCCGCTTCCGCCTGTGCCTGAATAAGGCGAGCCTCGGCGTCGCCCTTGGCCGCAATCACGCGCGCATCCGCCTGGCCTTGTGCCACCTGCCGCGCCTGCTCGGCCTCCTGCCGGCGCTGCTCGACCACGAACGCCGCCTGTTGCGCCTGCTGTTCGGCGATCTGCTTCTGCTCCACAGCGTTGGCGTACTCCTCCGAGAAGGTGATGTTGCGCAGCACGAACTCTTGCAAAATCAGGTTGTTATTTCCTAATTGAGTCCGCAGTTGCTCCGTGATGCGCTCGGTCATTTCCTCACGTCGCAGGCTGACGATCTCCTCGACGCCGTACTGCGAGGCGACACCTCGGATCACGCCGCGCGCCGCCGGCCTCACCAGCCCCTCCTGAAACCGATCCTGCCAGGTCTTGTGCAGGTCAATGATCCGGGCGGGATCAATCGAATAGATGACCGAAGCGTCTATGGTCACGAACTGGCCATCGCGTGTGCGCGCCTGGATGGGCTCGTCAACGGCCGCCCCGCCCTCATCTCCAGTGCTGGACATGGTAAACGTGCGCCGCGACACGTCGTACAGGCGAACCTGTTCGGCGAAGGGGATAACCCAGTGCAGGCCCGGCTCCAGCGCCGTGCCACGAATGCCGCCGGCGCCGACCGCGGTGATGACCACGCCGCGCTGGGTGGGCTGCACGAAGACGATGCCGGCGGCAACAGTGCTCAAGACGGCTGCTAACACGACGATCGTGACGACCAACGCCGCATTGCTGCCCAGCCGCTGGCCGCGCGCGCTGTTGAACACCAGCCAGCCCAGCGCGGCGATAGCGCCGAGCCAGGCAATCGTTGCGAAACCTGAAATGATCTCCTGAATGCCCATCTTAGTCTCCTCTGATGAACGCTAGCTGCACACTATAATATCACGGCTCATGTATAGAACAAGTGTAGGCTGGCTGAACTTGTGGTATCGTCCGCCGCATGGACTTTCCCATTGTCGAACTCCTGGACGACCAGGCCAGTTTGGCTTGGCTGCTGAAACACTTTCACCCGACGGGTTTACGCTGCCCCCAGTGCCAAGCCAGCGTGGAACACGCCCGGCCCTTCCGCCAGACC
>JBBIQY010000104.1:0-11636 GCA_037442085.1 Anaerolineae bacterium | reverse complement strand
GGTCTGGCGGAAGGGCCGGGCGTGTTCCACGCTGGCTTGGCACTGGGGGCAGCGTAAACCCGTCGGGTGAAAGTGTTTCAGCAGCCAAGCCAAACTGGCCTGGTCGTCCAGGAGTTCGACAATGGGAAAGTCCATGCGGCGGACGATACCACAAGTTCAGCCAGCCTGCACTTGTTCTATACATGAGCCTACATCCGCGAAGAGTGGATGCCGGATTGAGGGGAAACACCGGATGCAGTATATTTGGCCTACAAACCGGCCTTTGACTCTCCACAATTTCGAATTCCGTCCGCCGTATCTGGCGCGGCGGCCAACCCAACATTACAGGACAGGAGACTCCGTATGAGCCACACGCCCCGCCCGCCTCTCGATGGCGAAGTCTATTACCCCGACGCCAGCGTGATCGCCAACGCCAACGTGCCCGACTGGGAGGCGCTGGCGCGGTTCGCCCATGACGACCTGGAGGGCTTCTGGGCGCAACGCGCCGAGGAATTGGAGTGGTACCGGCGCTGGGATAAAGTGCTGGATGACTCCAAAAAGCCGTTCTACAAATGGTTTGTCGGGGGCAAGGTCAACATCGTGCACAACGCCGTTGATCGCCATCTCAAGACGGCGCGCCGGAACAAGCTGGCCCTGATCTGGGAGAGCGAGGACGGCAAGGAACACCGCACCTACTCCTACTTTGCTCTCAACCGCGAAGTCAACAAATGGGCCAACCTCCTCAAGGCCATGGGTGTGCAGAAGGGCGACCGCGTCACCATCTACCTGCCACGCATCCCCGAGATCGTGTTTGCGATGCTGGCCTGCGCCAAGATCGGGGCGGTGCACTCGGTGGTCTTCGCCGGCTTCAGCACGGACGCGCTACAGGGCCGCATCGAGGACTCGCAGAGCAAACTGGTCATCTGCGCCGACGGTTCGTGGGTGAACGGCAAGATTTTCGAGTTGAAGAAGATCGTGGACGAGGCGCTCAAACGCTGCCCGACGGTGGAGAACGTCATCGTCGTGAAGCGCACCGGGCAGGAGGTGACAATGGACCCGTTGCGCGATCACTGGTTCGAGAGCCTGGCCGCTCTGCCCATCGCCGCCGGCAAATGCCCCACCGAGCCGCTGGATGCCGAAGACCCGCTCTACATCCTCTACACCTCCGGCTCCACCGGCAAGCCCAAGGCCATCCTGCACACACACGGCGGCTATATGGTTGGAACGTACACCACACTCAAGTACGTATTCGATCTCAAGGATGAAGACCGCTGGTGGTGCACAGCCGATCCCGGCTGGGTGACCGGCCACTCCTACCTCGTCTACGGGCCGCTGCTCAACGGCGCAACGTCTTTCATGTTCGAGGGCGGCCCGGCTTACCCGTATCCCAATCGCTGGTGGCAATGCGTCGAGCGCTACGGCATCAGCGTGTTCTACACCGCGCCCACGGCCATTCGCGGGCTGATGCGCTTCGGCGAGGCCTGGCCCAACAAGCACGACCTCAGCTCGCTGCGACTGCTCGGCTCGGTGGGTGAGCCGATCAACCCCGAGGCGTGGAAGTGGTATCACCGCGTCATCGGCAAGGGCCGTTGCCCGATCATGGACACCTGGTGGCAGACGGAGACCGGCATGTTCATGATCACGCCGACGCCGGTGGTGCCGCTCAAGCCCGGCTCGGGCACGCGCCCGTTCTTCGGGCAGGAGGCAGAGATCCTGGACGAACACGGCAACCCGGTGCCGGATGGCGAGGAGGGCTATCTGGTGCTCAAGCGCCCGTGGCCGGCGATGCTGCGCACCATTTACGGCGACGACGAGCGTTACGTGCGCCAGTATTGGAGCAAGTATCCCGGCAAGTACATGGCCGGCGACTCGGCCCGCCGCGACAAGGACGGCTACTTCTGGATCATCGGTCGCACCGACGATGTGATCAAGGTCAGCGGCCACCGACTGGGCACCGCCGAGATCGAGAGCGCGCTGGTTAGCCATCCGGCGGTGGCCGAGGCTGCAGCCATCGGCCTGCCACACGACGTGAAGGGGAACGCCATCCACGCCTTCGTGCTGTTGCGCGCCGGGCATACCGGCTCGCCCGAACTGGCCGACGAGCTACGTCAGCATGTTGGGCAACATCTCGGCCCCATCGCCAAGCCGGACGATATCAAGTTCGTGGACAAGCTCCCCAAGACGCGCTCCGGCAAGATCATGCGCCGGGTGCTCAAGGCGCGCGCGCAGGGTTTGCCGGAGGGCGATACGACGACGCTGGAAGAGTAAGCGCGCCGAGAGAGGCAGCGCGCCGACAGCGCCCGGAGTCCACGTTCGTGGACTTCGGGCGTTTTAAGACCTACCAGGCAAAATCCTTAGAATCCCCGGCTTTGGCAAAGGCAATGCCTTCGCCAGACAAACCGCCCACGACGAAGTTTAGAGATAGGCTCTTATTTCTTCTGCTTCAGCCGTTCGCTCACGCGCTCCGCGGCGTCGCTCACCAGGAACGGCCCGGCGTGCAGCACTTCGTCCACGACCTCGGCCGGGATATCCCAATAGAGCGGCCCCATTTGCACGCCGAGCAGCGCCCGGCGCAGGTTCTCCACTTCGCGGCGCAGCGTCAGCAGGTTGCCTTCGCCCAAGTAGGGCGAGAGTTCGGCGCTGTGCCGGTCGAGCGCGCGCAACAGGGTCAGCGCGGCGCGGTCCACGCGTTCAATCGCATCTTCGTGCATAGGGCCTCGCTAGCCGAATTTGTAGGCCACGCCATAACCGCCGCGCGGCAGCGTCCAGCCGATGTTCTCTTCCGGGCAGGCCACGCGGCAACTGCCGCACTCCACACAGGCCTGATAGCCGACGATGGTGCGCCCATGCCGGTCCAGTCGGTAGACGTTGACCGGGCAGATGAACAGGCAGGGCTTCTGTTCACAGTCCTGGCACTTGGCTTCGTCCTTGATCCACAGGTGCGCGTACTGCTCATCCACGTAATACTTCAGCAAGGCCACGCGGTCGTCGGCGTTGACGCGCGGCAGGCTGGCTTCGATCTCCGGGCTGATGGGGTAGTGAATGCGCTGGCTCATCTCAACCTCGCATCCCTTGCAACAGCTTCAGCATGTCGCGGGCGACGCCAAAGAACGAGCGCCGCTGGAAGAGCATCCCCATGATCTGATTCTCCATATCGCGCTTGGGGATACCGTGCGCGCCGAAGTAACGGCCCACCGCATCGTTCAGATAATCCACGTAGGTCTTCATGAAGTGCGGTGAGCTGTCGAGGAAGTCCGTCATGCGCCGATACTGCTTGAGATCCTTGAGCACGAAGCTGTCCTCCAGCTTGCGGCGGTACTGCCTGAGGAAGGCGCCGGAGAAATCGCGCTGGGCGTGCGCGGCCACGGCGGTCTCGGCGGCCAGTCGGCCCGCCGTCATGGCCAGGTTGGTGCCTTCGCGATGCAGGGCATCCACCATCCCCGCCGCGTCGCCGGCCACCATCACCCCGTCGGCGGCCAGGCTCGGCATCCGGTCGTAGCCGAACTCGGGGATGAGGTGCGCGCCGTACTCCAGCGACTCGCCGCCTTCGAGATAGGGCCTGACGACCGGATGCTGCTTGAAGCGCTCCAGCACCTCGTACGGGCGCAGGCGGTGATGAACGAATTCCTCGAGCAGCAGGCCGACGCCGATGGAGACGGCGTTCCTGTCCGTGTAAATGAACGCCGTGCCCGGCAGGCCCAGGGTAGCGTCGCCGAAAATGTCAATGGCGACGCCCTCCTTCGGGCCGCCCAGCCCGAAGCGCATTTCGATCTCCTTCGCCGGCAGGCCGATAAGTTCCTTCACCGAGAGCGCAACGAAGCGCGGCGGCAGGTCGGTCTTGGCCAGGCCAAGCTGCTGCGTCAGCAGGTTGTTGACGCCCTCGGCCAGGATGACGATAGGCGCGCGCACCTCGCCGTCGGGCCGATCGGTGTTGACGCCGACGACGCGGCCTTTGGCGTCCCGCAGACACTCGGAGACGGTGGTCTTGGTGATGAGCAGCGCGCCGGCCCTGACGGCTTGCTCGGCGAACCAACTGTCGAAGGTGGCGCGCAGTGCCGTGTAGGCGTCCGCCGGATCCTTCTGGTATTGCCGGCTCTTATGCATGAAGCGCACGACACTGTCCGGCGAGAGGAACCAGTAGCCCTGCTCGGTGACCGGCCGCTCGAACGGCGGCTGGCGCTGCGCAAAATCGGGCAGCACATCGGCCAGCGCGTGCGTGTAGATGACGCCGCCGAAGAAATTCTTGGCCCCGGCGAAGCGCCCGCGCTCGATGAGGATGGTCTTGAGGCCGGCGCGCGCCGTGACGAGGGCGGCAGAGACACCCGCCGGGCCGCCGCCCACCACGATCACATCGAGGGTCGGGGTCTCAGGCATGGGGGCCTCCGTTCGTGGCTGCCTTGCGGGCTCTGACTTGGGAGATCAGCTCTGGCAGCACTTCATATACGTCGCCGACGATGCCGAGGTTGGCGATCTGAAAGATGGGCGCATCTGGGTCGGTGTTGATGGCCAGGATGAAATCCGCGCCGCTGATGCCGACGCGATGCTGGATGGCGCCGGAGATACCAGCAGCGATGTAGAGCTTGGGCCGCGCCGTCTTGCCCGTCTGCCCGATCTGGTGTGTGGCCTTGATCCAGCCGGCGTCCACCGCCGCGCGCGTTGCGCCGACCACGCCGCCCAGCTCGTTTGCCAGCGCCTCGACCAGCCTGAAGCCCTCCGGCCCGCCCAGGCCGCGCCCGCCTGCTACGATCACGTCGGCGTATTCCAAATCCACGTTCTCGCCGACGTTGGGGATGACGCGCAGCAGCTTCACCGCTACCTCGTCCTCCGTCAGTCCGAGCGGCTCACGGATCACTTCGCCCTCGGCCTCGGCTTTCGGCTGCGGCATCGGCAGCACGCGCGGGCGCACCGTCGCCATCTGCGGGCGGTGCTGCCGGCATAGAATGGTCGCCATCAGGTTGCCGCCGAAGGTGGGGCGCGTGGCGGCCAGGATTTTCTTCTCGGGGTCAATCGTCAGCTCGGTACAGTCGGCCGTCAGGCCGGTGCCGATGCGGGTGGCGACGGCGCTCGCCAGGTCGCGGCCCAGCGTGGTCGCGCCGATCAGGAAGATCTCCGGCCGGTGCTTCTGCGCCAGCGTGCTGATGCCGAGGGCATAGGGTAGGTTGCGGTAGATGGCCAACACCGGGTCATCCACCACGTAGACGCGCGCCGCGCCGTAGCGAAAGGCCAGCGGCGGGAGATGCCCGACGTTGTGACCGAGCAGGACGCCCTCGACCACACTGCCCGGCAGATCCGCCGCCAGCCGCTGCGCCGCGCCCAGCAGCTCCCAGGAGACCGGGTGCGGCAGTCCCCCCTCCTGCTCGATCAAGACCCAAATGCGTTTTGCTTCAGGCACAGATGCCTCCTCCCGGAGCCATTGATCTTCCATGATTACATGGATTGAACGGTTTATCCGTGAATCCGCTTCATCCGTTCAATCCGTTGAGTCATCAGCCATCAGCTCTTTAGCATCTCAATCACGCCCGCTTTGCCGATCTCGTCCAGCGCGAGGCGGACCGTCTCGTGCAGGCCTTTGTCCGCCAGTTTGATCACGGCCCCAGCCTTCTTGGGCGACGGGGTGTAGGCTTTACCAACGATGGTGGGCGAGCCTTTGAGGCCGATCCTGGCTGCGTCGAAGGCAACCGGCTCCGTCGCCGTCCACAGCTCCGGCTGGTAGCGTGCGGCGCGAATCAGGTTCGCCAGCGGCGCGCGGCTCTCGGAGGCGATCTCCTTCTCGACGGTCAACAGCGCGGGCAGGGGCGTTTGCAATACCTCGATGCCGCGCTCGGTGCGGCGATGAATGACGGCGGTGCGCGCCACGGGGTCGAAGGACTCGACGGCGATGGCGTAGGAGATGAGCGGCACGCCCAGACGAGTGGCGACACCCGGTCCTACCTGCGCGGTATCGCCATCAATTGCCTGCTTGCCAAACAGCAACAAATCCACGCGTTCCTCCGCCTGGATCGCCTCGATGGCGCGCGCCAGCACATAGGAGGTGGCGAGCGTGTCGGCGGCGGCGAACTTGCGGTCACTGATCAGGATGCCGCGGTCCGCGCCCTGCTCCACACACTCGATCAGCGCTTCCGCTGCTTTGGGCGGCCCCATCGTGATTACCGTGATCTTGCCGCCAAACTGTTCTTTGAGGCGCACCGCCAGCTCGACGGCGTGCGCGTCGTACGGGTTGACGATAGCGGGCACCCCCTCACGGATGAGCGTGCCGGTATCCGGGTTGATGCGGACGTTGGACGTATCCGGCACTTGTTTGATGGCCACCAGGCTATGCATAAGCAGGCCTCTCGAGAGAAGGATGATCAAGGGCTGGATTGCGGGTTAAGTATCAGCCTTTTGGACGGCCTCTGAAACTGCCGTTCTTCACATTGCCCTTACGCCGAGTCTCCTCAAACCCTATGACCAACCGGCATGTCGGGCTGGCGCCGGTCGGAGGCGTGCCCGCCGCAGCGTCCCGCCGATTTTTTTTCTACCGGTGGAGTTCATCGGTGGGCTGGCATAATCCGTGACCGATCACACCACGGCCGGGCCGAAATTTTCATGACCCTCTCAAGAAAACTTGCTGACTTCGCGCGAAAAATCGTGTAAGCTGAAGAGGGCCATTTCCAATGCATTTCCAACCTGACCGGAACAGCCTGCCAGAAGTATCCGGCTCAGCAACGCACCGAACAGGAGGCTTACATGGCCAGCTTTTATCAGCCATGCCCCTTCTGCGGGCGACAAACCCCCAGCCGGCACCTGGCCGAGGCCGGTTGGCTCGCACCGGAGGTCATCGAGCGCCTGACACGCAAGCAGCCCGGCTGGCAGAGACGCGATGGCGCCTGTCCGGCTTGTGTCCAGGGAGCGTTGCTGCAAAGCGTTCTGGATACGGGGCTGGCTGCACTGCACGAGTCGGTTCAGCCCGCCTGGCCACTGGAGGCCCGCTCCGCGTTCGGCCTCCTGCCCACGCCTATGCGTCTGCACGCCGACCCGCGCTTCACCGGCGCGGGCGTGACGCTGGCCATCATCGCCGCAGGCTTCTACCCCCACCCCGATCTGGTCCAGCCGCATAATCGCATCCGCGCCTGGGTGGACGCCGGAGAATCGCCACCGCGCGTCCGGCTCTTTTCACCTCAGGCTGCGCCGCGCTGGCCGGGCTGGGATTGTCCTCACCCGACCCCGACCCAGCAGCCCGGCCTGAACGCCAGCGTGGTCGCGGCCGGCAACGGCTGGCTCAGCCATGGCCTGTACCGCGGGCTGGCGAGCGAGGCCGAGGTCGTGCTGATTCAGGCGCGCGGGCCGAGGCTAAGCATCACCGCTGAGAGCCTGGCGCGCGCGCTCGATTGGCTCTGCACCCACGGGCCGGAGCTAGGCGTGCGTGTGGTCGGCGTTCAGGCGCCTGCGGCCACGGTCGCCGCCGCAGACGTCGAGGACTCCGTCGTTGCACTTCAGCAGCAGGGGATCGTCGTCGTGCTGCCCTTTTACCCTCACAGCGAGCGCCGAACAGCGGCGCTGGCCGTGTCCAGCATTGACGAGCCGGCGGCCGATTGCCTGGACTCGCCCGCAGCCCCCCACCCCCTTCAGGAGGGAAAGGGGCCGCCGCGCACCGCGCCCGGCTGCGGCCCCGATCTGACCACGCCCAGCTTATGGATCCCCGCGCCGCTGCTGCCCAGCTCAGACTGCGCGCAAGTGGCCCACCGCCTCTTCGAGCGGCGCTGGCAGGGTGATCCGAACATAGAAAGCCAACTCGCTGCGCTGCACCTGCTCTCACCCTATTATCAGCACCAGGACGGCGTGCAACTGGCCGCGCCGATTGTAACGGGCGTCATCGCCAGCCTGATCCAGGCGAACCCGGCTCTCACGCCGGACCAAATCCGGCAGCACCTACTCGCGGCTGCGCAGCCCGTCCCGGACGTCACCGCCGAGCGGCAAGGCGCAGGCGTACTCGACGCGGGGCAGGCCACGACCCGCAGCCTGGCCGCTCAGACCAAGCACTCAACGGCGTACATCCAGACGCTCACGCTGAACGGTGACTGCCTGGGGTTCTGGCTGTACGACCGCGAAGCCGTCAACGTCACGGTAATGGGAAGCTGGAACAACTGGCATAAGCCGGGCTTGCCGGCGGCGCAGATCGAACCGGGCGTGTGGCATGCCTGGATGCCGCGCCCAGAGCCGGGCCTGTACGTTTATAAATACCTGCTGGATGACAACCGCTGGCTGACCGACCCCGGCAACCCGGCCCGCGCCTCGGACAACTTGGGCGGATGGAACAGCTTGCTGAAAGTGAGCTAAACTCGAGTTCGTTTCCTGATCGTCGAACCGGCCAATGCGCCCGACGACACCAAAGTGAAAGCGGTTTGGACGGCTGTGGAATTCGAGATTGTCCTGGCCCAAGCACGATAGGGCTGTAGAAAAGTGTTACGGCGCTGTCCCCAGTAAGCGGTTTGGACGGCTGTGGAATTCGAGATTGTCCTGGCCCAAGCACGATAGGGCTGTAGAAAAGTGTTACGGCGCTGTCCCCAGTAATAGAGATAACGGTGCCAGTCTTATAAACAGCACCAATAAGAGCTTATCTCTAAACTTCACCGTGGCGGGTTGATTCGGGTCTGGCGAAGGCATTGCCTTCGCCAGACCCTCGGTTTAGAGATAGGTTCTAACATCCGTATCACAATTTGCGCGTGGTGACACCGCGATTTTGTGCGCGGCGCCGGGCCGCGTTGCCTGCTCGCCTCGTCGGCTCATATCCGCCGTCCATCACCGACCAGGCCGTGGCGGGCTTCACCTGACCCCACCGGCATTCCTCGCCGGTATAATGTCCACCGCCAACCACGCTTGTGCAACTGCGAGGCCTACGCCATGTTCAAGAAAATCCTGATTGCCAACCGCGGCGAGATCGCCGTGCGCATTATCCGCGCCTGCAGGGAGCTGGGCATCCGCACCGTGGCCGTCTATTCCGAGGTGGATCGGGGCGCGATGCACGTGCGCTATGCCGACGAGGCCTATCTGCTCGGCCCGGCGCTCTCGCGAGAGAGCTACCTGCGCATTGATAAGATCCTGAGCATCGCCAAACAGGCCGGCGCAGATGCCATCCATCCCGGCTACGGCTTCCTGGCCGAACGCGAAGACTTCGCCCAAGCCTGCGCCGACAAAGGCATCATCTTCATCGGGCCGAAGCCGTCGGCGATAGCGGCCATGGGGGACAAGGCGGTGGCGCGCGCGACGGTGATGAAGGCGGGCGTGCCCGTCGTCCCCGGCACCGAGGGCGAGGGCAACCTGCGCGACGAAGAGCTACTGGCGATTGCACCCAGCATCGGCTTCCCGCTGCTGATCAAGGCGACGGCGGGCGGCGGCGGCAAGGGCATGCGGCACGTCAACTCTCTGGAAGAGATGCCCGGCCTGCTGGCCGCGGCGCGGCGCGAGGCCGAGGCCGCCTTCGGCGACGGCAACGTTTACCTCGAGCGGCTGATCCTGGGCGCGCGGCACATCGAAATCCAGGTGCTGGGCGACCATCACGGCAACATCATCCACCTGGGCGAGCGCGAGTGCTCCCTGCAACGCCGCCACCAGAAGGTGCTGGAGGAGGCCCCCTCGCCCTTCATCAACGACGACGAGGCTTTCCGCCAGAAGATGGGGATGATGGCCGTGCGCGCCGCGGCGGCGGTGGACTATCACAACGCAGGCACCATCGAGTGCCTGGTGGACAAAGACAAGAACTTCTACTTCATGGAGATGAACACGCGCCTGCAGGTGGAGCACCCAGTGACGGAGCTGGTGACGGGCGTGGATATTGTCAAAGAGCAGATCCGCATCGCGCGCGGGCGGCGCCTGCGCTACACCCAGGACGACATCAAGCTCAAGGGCTGGGCCATCGAGTGTCGCATCAATGCCGAGGATCCGTACAACAACTTCATGCCCTCCACCGGCCGCATCACCACCACCATCCTGCCGACCGGCCCCGGCATCCGGGTGGACACCGGCGTGTACGCCGGCTTCGAGATCACGCCCTATTACGATTCGCTGATCGCCAAGCTGATCTGTTTCGGCGAAACGCGCGGCGAGGCCATCCTGCGCATGCGGCGCGCGCTGGAGGAGTACCGCATCATCGGCGTCAAGACGACCATCCCCTTCCATCAGCGCATCCTGGACTCGCACCGTTTCCTGGCCAGCAACTTCGACACCCGCTTCATCGAAGACCGCTTCAGCCTGGAGGAGATGGAGGAGGGGCTGACCACCCACCCGGAGGTGGCCGCCATCCTGGCGACGTTGGCGGCGCACGAACAGGCGCGCCACGCCGCCCAGCTTGTGCAGCGCGGCAAGCGCGATACCAGCAACTGGAAGTGGGTGGGCCGTTACGAGCGGATGCACCGCTGAACCGAGTAACCGGGGAAGAGAAATGAGCAGAGGGAAAGATGTGGCCGCCCGGCTATGGAGTCCGCTTGGATTGATTCTGGCTGCGCACATCGCGCTCGGCCTGAGCTTCGGACTGGCGACGCCCATCTTCGAGGCGCCGGACGAGGCGCAGCATTTTCTCTTCGTACGCTACCTGCAACTCCACGGCGCGCTGCCCGTGCAAACGCTGGATCAGGAAGGGCCGCGCGCCCACCATCCGCCGCTCTACCACGCGCTTGCCGCGATTATCTCGGCCTGGGTTCCAAACGCGGGGAACGCCGATCGCGTGCAGCCGCCGCAAAGCAGCGACTTCTGGTTCCGCTACGGCGATCTCTCCAACGATCACAAATCTAAATACCTGCGCAGCGATATGGAGCGCTGGCCGTTCTCCGGGCAGGCGCTGGCCGTCCACATCATCCGGGTCCTCTCCACTGCGTTCTCGGCGGCGGCGGTCGCGTGCACCTACCTAGCCGCGCGGCAGTTGCTCCCGGTGCGCGCTTCATCACTGGCCGCCGCACTGCTCGCTTTCAACCCGATGGTGCTGTTCATGAGCGGCGTGGTGCAGAACAGCACCGCTGCGCTCGCCGCCAGCGCCGGCCTCCTGTACGCCCTCAACCGCTGGCTGCCCGGCGGGCTGACGGTGCAGCACTGCGCTTTGCTGGGTGTGGGACTATCGCTCGCCATCCTCCTGCAAACGAGTGGCCTGGTGCTGGCATTGCCCCACTCTGCGGCGTTGGCCTACGATGCCTGGCGCGCACGTAGTTGGCGGCGGCTCGTCAGTCACAGCCTGGCTGCCGGCCTGCCGGTGCTGGCGCTCACCGGCTGGTGGTTCGCCCGCAACCAGCTGCTGTACGGCGATTGGACGGCGAACGCCATCGTCGGGCAGTTGTGGGCCGACCAGCCTGTAATGCCCGTCGAGCAGGTAATCCATTTGTGAGTCCTCTGCAAAAAGCCGAACTTTAACAACCAACAACCAGGGCGTGCGCTGGTCGAGGGCATAGCCAGCCTGCCAGGAAGCGCCGAAGAGCGGCAAAAAAAGAAACCTGGGGTGTCATGGACTGGTCTTTTTCGTTCAGGACTGTCTGCATGGCTTTGATTTTCGCTGCTGAGTAGCGCTGAATTCGCCGCACATTGGTCATGGCAGCCGAACTGATGATCATACAAGCCACGCGGAACTTGCCGCGCACCGGCAGTTTACCTGCCGGAAATGGGTGCTTGAGCGAGCGCACACTGGATTCAACCGC
>JBBIQY010000103.1:0-11719 GCA_037442085.1 Anaerolineae bacterium | reverse complement strand
GCCCCGCGCCTGCAACACTCTGTTGTGCCGTCCAGCCCGCCCGTCCGACTTCGCTTCACGTTCGTGACAGCACTGCGGAGTGCAACGTGTGGCTTGCCGACACATTCACTTTAGCAGAAGTTCTGAACCGGCGCAGCCTCTCATTTTCATCGCCCGTTGTGCGCCGGCGCGCATGGAGACTTCGCTCCGCTCAGGCCGCGCCCTGAGCTACATCCTGAGCGAAGCCGAAGGATTGCCGAAGGGGTGCGCGCCGCGCAGTCGAAGGATGCGGGCATCATCCCGCCAAAGTCGGGAGAGCCGGAAAGGATAAATCTATGCCGATCAAACGCATTATTGTCGCCTGCGGCTCGGGGGTGGCCACCTCCAACGTTGCCGCCGAGAAACTGCGCAACCTACTGGAGGATCGCGGCCTGCGCTCGATTGACGTACGCGCCGTGGACATCAAGAGCCTGGAGATGGAAGCCAAACACGCCGACCTGCTGGTGAGCATTACACCCGGCTCCCGGCGTGATCAGGAGTTGGGCATCCCGGTGCTCAACGGCATCCCCCTTCTCACCGGCGTTGGGGCCGGCGCGTTGGCGGACCAGATCGCGGCGCTGGCGAAGAAGTAAAAAGGAGGTGCGGCACGCAACCACTTTCGATCTGTAAACCCCACTGTCTCATTCGCTTCTGTTCTTGAGCAAGGAGAAACGCTATGTTAGAAGCCTGCAATCAAGGGGCCAGCCAATGTATTCAGTTCTTTCTCAACATTGGCCCGAATGTGCTCCTGCCGGTGATCATGTTCGTGCTCGGCCTGGCCATCGGCATGAAGCCGGGCAGGGCGCTGGGCGCGGGCCTGCTGCTGGGCGTGGCCTTCACCGGCATGTTCACCTTCTTCGGCCTGGCCTTCAGCGCCCTGCCCGCTGCCGGACAGGAAATCGTCAAGCGCTTCCCCGGCCTCACCTTTACCGCCTACGACTTCGGCTGGACGGTGGCGGCGACGATCTCGTGGGCCTGGCCGTTCGCGGCCTTCATGTTCCCGCTCCAGATCGTCATCAACATCGTCATGCTGGCGCTGGGCTGGACGAAGTGCCTCAACGTGGACATGTGGAACGTCTGGCATAAGGCCACGCTGGGCGCGTTCACCACGGCCCTGCTCGGCGGCGGCGACCCGAACAACCTCACGGCGCTGGCGATCGGCTTTCTCGTCGCCGGGGCCTGGGTGGTGATGGAGTTGCTCAGCGCGGACTATACCCGTGAGCAGGTCTACAACCTCACCAAGATCCCGGGCATCGCCGTCAGCCACAACATGCTGCTGGATGCGTTGTGGATGGCGCCGCTGATGGACCTG
This sequence comes from Anaerolineae bacterium, assembly GCA_037442085.1. Lineage (GTDB taxonomy): Bacteria > Chloroflexota > Anaerolineae > Anaerolineales > UBA6663 > JANWXR01. The sequence continues at coordinate 10,389 of JBBIQY010000103.1, read as the reverse complement.
CTGGATCGCATCCCCTTCCTGCGCAACATCCACACCAGCCCTGCTGACCTGCGCCGGCGGCTGGGCGTCTTCGGTGAGAACTACATCCTGGGCGCGATCCTCGGCCTGATCTTCGGCATCCTGGCGGGCTACAGCCTGGACAAGATCATGGTGCTGGTCATCCAATGCGCGACGGTCATCACCCTCTTCCCGCTCATCGCCGGCCTGTTCGCCCGCGCGCTGGCGCCTGTCGCCGAAGCCGCGCAAGAGTTCATGCAGAAGCGCCTCCCTGGCCGCTCTTTCTACATCGGCCTGGACTGGCCGGTGCTGGCCGGTATTGACGCGATGTGGGTGACGGGCATCATCGTCGCGCCGTTCGCGCTGCTCATCGCCATCGCGATGTCGGCCATCGGCCTGAATACCACCTTGCCGTTCGCCAGCATCATCGTGGTGTCGCTGATCGTGACGACCACGGTCCTGGCACAGGGCGACATCGTCAAGTCGGTGATCCTCTCGATCATCGGCCTGCCGGTCTATCTGTACGCGGCTTCGTTCTTCGCGCCATACTTTACGCAACTGGCGCAGGCCACCGGGACCTTCGACTTCTCGGCAGCCACAGCGGTCGGCGCGTCGCAGATCACCTGGCTGGAGATGAACGCCGCCGGCCTCCGGCTGATGGTGTTCGCCGTGCTGGATATGCTCAACGGACGCTTCGTGCCGGGCATTGCCTTCGTCGTGCTGATCCCGGTGCTATGGTGGTACTACTTCCGCACCATGAAGGCGCGCGAGAACGCGGCGGCGGTGGCCAGCGGCGGCATCGCCGGCAACCCTCGTCCGTATCCCGAAGCACCCGCCCCTCTGGGCGGCGCAACCAGCTCCGCCGACTGAACTTGTCTGCCACTCACGTCGGGGCGCGCGAGCGCCGCGCCCCGACGGCTGCGGTTGTCTGTCGTCACCGTCACATTCCACCCGGCCCTCGATAAGGTGCTGCGCGTGACGCGGTTGCGCCCGAACGAGGTCAACCGGGTGCGCGTCGAGCAGTTGTACGCGGGCGGCAAGGGCAACAACGTTGCGCGCGCCCTCACCCGCCTCGGCGTGAAGGTGACGGCGGCAGGCTTTCAGGGCGGCTACACCGGTGAGTTCTGCGCTCGGAGTCTAGAGGCCGAAGGTATCCACACGGCTTTCACGACCTGCCGTGCTTTCACCCGCACCTCGCAGCTGCTGTTCGAGACTGAGACGCAGGCGGTCTACCCGATCTACGAGCCGGGCCAGCAGGTGGAGCCGGATGAGGTGGAGGCGCTGCTGGCGACCGTGGGCGGGCTGCTCGAACCGGGAGGCCTGTGCCTGCTGTGCGGCACGGCCCTCATCCCCGAGGCCTACGCGCGCCTGGTGAGTCTGGCGCATGAGCGCGGCGCGCGCTGCTGGGTGGATAGCTCCGGCGTGGCGCTGCAGCACAGCCTGGCCGCCCGGCCCGACCTGGTAAAAGTGAACGCGCACGAACTGGCGGAGGCCGTTGGGTACGAGCTGAACGACGAGGCCGCGCAACGGCGCGCGCTGGCTGAGGTGCATACCCGTGGCGTGCCGATCGTTGGCGTCAGCCTGGGCGCCAACGGGCTACTGGCGACCGACGGTCAAACCGTCTGGCATGGCTCGCTGTCTATGTCCAACGTGGTGAACACGGTCGGCTGTGGCGATTCGCTGCTGGCGGGCCTGGCGCGGGCGGCATTCCAGGGCGCAGGCCTGCCGGAGATGGTGCGCTGGGGCGTTGCCTGCGGCGCGGCCAACACTCAGGTCGTCGGCGCAGGGTTTATCGGATGGGACATGGTTGAGCAATTATTGCCACGGGTTGATGTCCGGCTGCTTTGACGCATTGAATTGCGCGAATCTTCCGAAAGAAAATGCACACCAATTTGTGTAAGCCGATGCAGAGTCCCTCGCCGCCTTCATGACCGACCGCCTTAAGCTCGTCGTCCTCGGCGGCAGTTCGCTCTCCACGCCGCTGCTCCTCGAGGCCCTGGCGCAGCATGGCGCCCAGGCCGCCTATACCCTTGTGCTCGTTGGCCGCGACGCCGAGCGCCTCGAACTGGTACGGCGCGTCTCACAGGCTTTGCTTGCGCACTCCCCCACCGCCCGCATTCAACTGTCCACCTCGACTCGGATCGAAACGGCTCTGGAGGGCGCCGACTACTGTCTCAACCAGATCCGCCCCGGCGGGCTGGCGGGCCGGGCCTTCGATGAGACTTTCCCGCGCGAGCTGGGAATCCCGGGAGAGGAGACGCTGGGGCCGGGCGGCTTCAGCAGCGCCTGCCGCAGCGTGCCGGCGGTGCTCGAGGTCTGCCGGTTGATGGAGCGCATCGCGCCGAACGTCACCCTGCTCAACCTCACCAATCCCTGCAGCCTGGTGCAGTATGCAATTCAGCGCTATACGCGCGTCAACGTCATCGGGCTGTGCGAATTGCCGATCCTCGTCATGGAGCGCGTGGCCGCGCTGCTGGCCGTGCCGGTTTCCGAACTCGACTTCACGCTCGGCGGGATGAATCATGCCAGTTGGCTCACCAGCATCCGACACGCAGGCCGGGAGCGATTGCCCGACGTACTGGCGCACATCGAGCAATTGCCGCAGCCGGGCCTCGAACCGGCGCTGGCCCGCGCGCTCGGCGCCATCCCCTCGCCCTTCATGCGTTACTACTTTCATCCCGACCGCATGCTGAAAGAGGCCGAGAGCAAACCGGTGCGTGCACAAGAGCTGAGGGCGCTGGGCGAGGAGATGTTGGCGGATTTTCGGCAGTGGCGGCCCGAGCGCGGCGGCTTGCCGAAGACGCTGCGGAACCGCGGCGCAGTCTGGTACGACAAGATCGTCGCGCCGGTGCTGTTGGCCCTGGCTGAGAAGCGCAGCGCCTTGCTGCCCCTCAACGTGGCGAACCATGGCGCCGTGCCTTGCCTGCCGGACGAGGCCATAGTGGAGGTGCTCGCGCCTGTGGTGGACGGCCAGGTGCGACCCGCATCCCCTGTTGAACTGCCGCCGGATATCGCCGCCCTGCTGCGCCGGCACTGCGCCTTTGAAATGCTCGCCGCCGAAGCGATTGTGGAACGCGACCGTGCGAAGGCGTTGCGGGCGCTGTTAGCGAACCCCCTGCTGAGGTCGTACGACCAGGCCGAGACTATTCTGAAACTTGTCTTCGACTCAAAGGAATAACCAATGGAGCCAGCTATGAGTGACCCCATTACCGAGATGCGCAAGCAGATGGTAGAGATCGGTCGTGCGCTGTACCTGCGCTTTCTCACCGACACTGCCGGCGGCAACATCAGCGCCCGCGTCGGCGATAAGCTGATCATGTCGCCGCGCTACGCCGGCAGCAAATGGCGCTGGCAGCTGCGGCCCGAGCAATATCTCGTCCTCGACCTCGACGGCAATAAGCTGGAGGGCGAGGGCGAAGTGTCGCGCGAGTACCGCGTGCACAAAACCCTGCTCAACGAATTCTACCCCGATGGCGCGGCGGTGGTTCACGGCCATGCGCGCAACGTGCTGGTGTTCTGCGCCGCGCAGAAGCCCATCCCACCCCTGCTCTACCAGACCGACAAATTCGGCGTCATCCAGCACGTGCCGGATGCGCCCGCCCACTCGCAGGAACTGGCCGACAACATCGCCGCCGCCCTCCGTTCGCAGATGGAGCGGGTGCGCAAAGGCGCCGCTGCGGTGCTGGTCCCCCGCCACGGGCTGTTCGTGCTCGGCAAGGATCTCGAGTCCGCCTACGACTCGACCGACCGCATCGAGAACAACGCCTACTGTGTGTTGATGAGCAAACTTTTGGAGGAGTAACCTTCACCGCAGAGGGCGTCAGGATCCGCTGAGATTTTTCGCTCGCGGTCTCCGTGTGCCCTGCGGTTCGAGCATGAGCCTGCTACGTTTCAACCCTTCAACGTCCGAAACCGAACTGCGCCGGGCGATCGTAGAGTGCGGGCGCATCGCCTACGAGCGCGGATTGCTGATGAGCAACGACGGCAACATTTCGGTGCGCCTCGATGAGCGTCGCTTCCTGATCACCCCCTCCGGCCTGTGCAAGGGCCGCCTCGCGCCCGAAGACATGCTGGTGATGGATTTGGCCGGGAACGTCCTAAAGCCCGCCGCCGACCCGGCGCTGCGGCCCTCCGGCGAGACGGCCATGCACACCGAAGCGCTGCGGCTGCGGCCCGACATCCGCGCCGCGCTGCACGCCCACCCGCCGCACGCCGTTGCGCTCACCGTCGCCGGGCTGCGCTTCCGCACCGATGTGCTGGCCGAAGTGATCCTGGGGCTGGGCGAAGTGCCCATCACCGACTTTGCGCTGCCCATCTCGGAAGAAAACGCCCGCGCCATCCGCGACCTGATCGTCAGCCACAACGCGCTGCTGCTGCGCAACCATGGCTCGCTCACCGTGGGCGCGCACCTCGACGAGGCCCTCATCCACCTCGAACGCCTGGAGGCGGTGGCGCACATCCTGTTGATAGCGAAGATGGCGGGCAAGATCACGCCGCTGCCGAAGGCGATGTTGCCGAAGCTGCGCGCCCTACGGTCGAAGCTGACCGGAAAAACCAAAGCGAAAAGCATCAACGCCCAGACGCAGGCGAACCGGGTTCGCACACGCACAGGGCGCTAAGTTCTTCTGTGCGGCCCCGTGTCTTTGCGTTGAGAGCTTCCCAGTGATTGACGAGCGACTCATCCTCCTCAACTTGAATGCCGATACCGCCGAGGTCGTGATTCGGGCGCTTGGCGCGCGGCTGGAAGCCGCCGGCTGCGTAAAACCGAGCTGGGTTGAAGCGGCGCTGACGCGCGAGAAAGTCTACGCCACCGGCCTGCCCACCGAGGTGCCCGTCGGCCTGCCGCACACGGACGTGGCGCACTGCCTGAAGCCGGCCATCGCCGTGGCCACGCTGGCCGCGCCGGTAACCTTTGGCCAGATGGGCGATCCGACGCAAACGGTCAGCGTGCCAGTGGTCTTTGCGCTTTCCGTGGTCGAACCGGCGGAGCAGGTCAAGACTCTCACCCGCCTGATTGATTTCTGCCAGAAGCCTGAAAACCTCCGGGAGCTACGCAACGCCGCCACGGCGGGGCAGGCCGCCGAATTCTTACGCCGGCGCTTGGCAGAGCCTCCCGTCGCCCAGGCGGAGGGAGGGCCAAAGGTTGGGGGCGGCCTTCCTTCTTTCACCCTCACCGTCAACCATCCTGTGGGGCTGCATGCCCGCCCGGCGGCCAAATTCGTGCAGACCGCGGCCCGTTTCCAATCAAAGATCGAGGCAACCAACCTCACCAAAGGCAACGGCCCGGTCAACGCCAAGAGCGCCCTCAAAGTCCTCACCCTCGCGGTGCAGCAGGGCCACCAAATCCGCCTGCAAGCCGACGGGCCCGATGCCGAGGAAGCGCTGGCCGCGCTGCGCGAACTGGTAGAGAGCAACTTCGGCGAAGGCTGACGGCGGGCCATGCAGAAATTCCTTGGCTTGCCCGCCAGCCCCGGCATCGCCACCGGCCCGGCCTGGGTCTACCGCCCGGTCACGGTGACCGTCGAGCGCCGCGCCGCCGCCGACCCGCTCGCCGAGTGGGCGCGCCTGCAGGCGGCGCTCACCACCGCACGCACGCAACTGCAGGCGCTGGAAGCGCGCGCCCGCGAGAACATCGGCGACCATGAAGCCGCCATCTTCGAGGCTCATCGGTTGTTTCTCGAAGATGAAGAGCTGCTGGCCTCGCTGCGCGCCGCCGTGCTCGATCAGCGCCTCAACGCCGAGGCGGCCGCCCATGATGCCTTCGATCACTACGCTCAGGCGCTGGAGGGTCTGGAGGAGGCCTACTTCAAAGCCCGCGCCGCCGACGTGCGGGACGTGGCCCGGCGCGTGTTGATCTGCCTGAGCGGTCGCGCGATTCAGACCGAGGCGTTGAGTCAGCCTTCCGTCATCTTCGCCGACGACCTGACGCCCTCGGACACCATTCAATTCGAGAAGGATCACATCCTGGCGCTGGTGACCGCGCGCGGCGGCCCGACTTCACACACCGCCATCCTGGCGCGCGGCCTGGGCGTGCCCGCCGTGGTCTCCGTCCCGCTCGACGTGAACGACCTCCTGCCCGGCGTGCTGGTCGGTGTAGACGGCGAGAACGGCGAGATCACCGTCGGCCCAACGCTGGCCGAGTTGAACCGGCTGCGCCAGCGCCAGGCCGAGTGGCAGGCCAAACGCGCCGCCCAACTTTCTACTGCGCACCAGCCCGCCGTGACCCGCGACGGTCACACGGTGGAAGTCGTCGCCAACATCGGCAACGCGGCGGATGCGCGCCTGGCGCTGGAAAACGGCGCCGAGGGCGTGGGCCTGTTCCGCACCGAGTTTTTGTACCTCGACCGCGATACACTGCCGGACGAAGCCGAGCAGGTGACGGCCTATCGCGAGACGTTTCGCCTGCTGGGCCGCCGCGTGCTGGTGGTGCGCACCCTGGATATCGGCGGCGATAAGGCCGTGCCCTATCTGGGTCTGCAACAAGAGCCGAACCCGTTCCTGGGCTGGCGCGCCATCCGCATGATCCGCGAGCGGCCCGATGTGCTGGCCGACCAGCTGCGCGCGCTGCTCATCGCCGGGGGCGAGACCCACGCCCATTTACACGTGATGTTACCCATGGTCTCCAGCCTAGGCGAGATTCAACGGGCGCGCGAACTGCTGGACGAAGCGGTGGCCCAGCTGAAGACCGAGGGGCGGGCGCTGCCGGAACAGCTACGGTTCGGCATCATGGTGGAAGTGCCGTCCGCTGCCCTGATGGCCGACGTGCTTGCGCCGCACGTGGATTTTTTCAGCATCGGCACCAACGATTTGACGCAGTACACGCTGGCCGTAGACCGCACCAACGAGCGCGTGGCGCAGCTCGCCAGCCCCTATCACCCGGCGGTGCTACGGCTGATCAAGACCACGCTGGACGCCGCGCACGCGCACGGCAAGTGGGTGGGGATGTGCGGCGAACTGGCCGGGGACGTAATGGCCGTGCCGTTGCTGCTGGGATTGGGCCTGGACGAGTTCAGCATGGCGCCGGCGTCCATCCCCGCGGTCAAAGCCGCCATCCGTGAGTGGACGCTGTCCGCCTGCCGGGAAGTGGCGAGGCACGCACTCGGCCTGCCGCAGGCGATTGACGTGATCGAGTACCTGACAGCGCAGACGCCCCGCTAGCGCAGCTTACCCGCGCCGCTTTCTGTATTCCGCTACTTCGATCATCGGCGGGCGCTCGCGCTCGGCGATCTCTTCGACTTCCAGGAAGTAGCCGGCCGCCTCATGACGGATCAGCTTCATCGTCTTGTTGACGTCAGCGACGATGGCGCGCTCATAGTGCCGCTCCAGCTTGCGCATCACCGCCTGGATGATGGCGAAGGACATCTTGCTCAAAGCCTCCAGCGTCTGGTTATGGTGGACGCGCTCCAGCAGATCCACCTGCGCCAGTCCGCTCAGGCCGTAGCGTTCGAAGATTTCGATCAGCAGGCCGATCTCCACACCATAACCGGAGAAGAACGGGCATTGCTCCAGCGCGCTGCGCCGCCCCGCGTACTCGCCGGAGAGCGGCTGGACGACGCCGGAAAGCTCCGGGTAGAACAGATTGAGCAAGGGGCGCGCCGTCAGCTCGGTGACGCGCCCGCCGCCGCCGGCCTGCACCTTGTCGCCCACCTTGAGGGGCCGCCGGTAAAAGCCCTTGACGAACTGGACGCGCGGGTTGAGCAGCAGCGGCCCGAGGATACCGTAAACAAAGCGCGGGTGGATGTTGACGATGTCGGTGTCAATCCAGGCAATCAGGTCGCCTTTCGTCACCAGCAGGCTCTTCCACAACGCCTCGCCCTTGCCGGCGCGCGCGCCCAGCTCGGGCAGCAGCTGCTGGTGCACATAGACCGGCACGCCGCAGCGCCGGGCGATCTCGCGTGTCCGGTCGGTCGAGTCCGAATCGATTAACACGATTTCGTCCAGCAGCGGCGCTTTATCCATCAGGGCGTGCTTGAGCGTGCGGATCACTTTGCCGACGGTCTCTTCTTCGTTGAGGGCCGGGAGCGCCAGGCTGATGGTGACGCCCTGTTCTTCTTTGAGCTTGATCAGTTGCTTGAGATCGGCAAACTCGTCGGCGTCGAAGGTGTTTTCGGCGAACCACTTGTCCACCAGGATGGAGATGGCCTGCGCGCCGATGGTTTCGTCGGTGACGGCCTCCGGCATCGTGCGCCGCGTGCGCACCACCATCACCGCCGCCGGCGACTCGTTCAGCACCCGATCGGCCACCGGGCCAAGGCCGACGGCGCCGTGCAGGGGTCGCGCCGCCGCGCCCACGACCACCAGATCGTAATGTTCGCTCTCTTCCAAAATGGTCTTGGCCGTGTCCTCCGTCACCACGGAGCGCTTCTGCACTTCAGGCAGGCGGGCCAGTACGCGCTCCAGGCCCTTGAAGGGCGCATTCGAGCCGGCGTCGCTCTTCAACTCAATATGCAGGGCGGTCAACTGCTGGGTGTGCAGGCTCAGGCCGATGCGCAACGCAAGTTCGGCGTAGGGGCCGCCGCGCATCGGGATCAAGACGCGAGCCGGTGCCTGAGGAAAGTGCCCCTCGGCCGGCGCCCCGCCCGGGCGCGGGCCGCGCACCAGCGCCAGGTCGCAGGGCGGGCGCGCCAATACTTCCGGCAGAGTCAGACTCAGCGCGCTCAACTGGTCGCAGCACTCCAGCACCAGCAGGTCCGGCATATCGGCGGCGATCAGTTGCTGCAAGTCGGTCCACGGGTGAAATGAGACGATGACGTTGCCGCGCGCCTGGATGCCGTATTGGGCGGCCAGTTGGCGCAGGCGCTTGCGCACCTCCTGCGCCTTCTGCGCGCCGGCGCTCATAGACTCGCCCAACTGCAGTTTGACGATTCCGACGACGCGCACGCCGGCTGAGACAGCACGGGCAGCTTCCAGAGCGACGAGGCTTTCACAACCGTGCACGAACGGGACGAGCACGCGCTTGAGCGAGGGGAAGAGGGAACGCGAGGACATCTCAATTCCTTTCGGATAACAAAGGCGCGATCCGTTCCGCATACACCCGCTCCCAGGTGAAGTGACGGCGTACCCGCGCTGCAAGTTGATAGGCTGGGTCCTGGGCCAGCCGATTCGTGATCAGGCCGGCGACGAAGGTGGGGTCGGCGTCTGGCGAAAAGTAGACCGCATCCGGCCCGGCCAGCGCGCGCAGCGGTTCAATGTCGGCACAGAAGATAGGCAGGCGGCTGGCGGCAGCTTCCAGCACCGGCAGGCCAAAGCCCTCCTCGCGCGAGGGCAGAAAGAGCGCATCCGCCAGCCGGTAGAAATCGGCGATCACGGCGTCCGGCAGATACTCGGCGCTCAACTCGGCCAGGAAGTGCGCGCGGCCCTCCAGGCCCAGCTCGGCGCGCAGCGCCTTGAGCGACTCGAAGTAAGCGGGGTTGTTGGGGTTGTGCGGCCCGAGCGGCCCAGTGATGATGAGCGCGGGCCTTTCCTCACCCCTCAACCCCCTCTCACTTTGGGAGAGGGTCGGGGCGAAGGGATCTGGGGTGAGCGCCGCCAGCACCCGCAGCGCCAGCTCGATGTTCTTGCGCGGCGTGATCCGCACCGGCAGCAGCAGGATGGGCGCAGCGGCGAGCACCTTCAGCCGGGCAAGCAACTCCTGCGTCTGTACCTCCAACTTGTAGAAGTCGGCCAGGGGCAGGCCGTTGGGGATGACGCGGATCGACTCGGGCGGCAGGTTCATCAGTTCCGCCAGCTCGCGCCGGCGCAGCTCGGAGACGACGACCTGGGTCACGCCGGGCCAGGCTGTGCGCAGCAGGTCCCACGGATAGCCAGCGTACAGTTCGGGCCGGTAGCGCGGCGTCGCCCAGGCCAGGTCGTGGTGCCACAGGATGAAGCGCGGCGCATCCGCCCGCTGTGACAAGCGGTGCAGGGCGGCGGTGAGCGCCAGGTTCTTGTTGAGCGAGCAAACATTGTGGGCGATCACGACTTCGACTCCGACCAGTGCGTCTGCCAGCTCAGCTTCGACTCGCGCCGCCCACATCTCAAACTCAGGCGGGACGCGCCCGGCGTTCAGTTCGGCAGTCAGGGCCGCTAGCTCGCTGTTGCGCGAATCGGCCAGCGCGATCGGGACGAATGGGATCCGCGGATCCGTCTGGGCGCCGCGCGCGGCCACCAGCCGCACCGAGTGCCCGGCGTTAGCCAGCAGCCGCGCCTGGTGGGCCAGCACGCTTTCCACGCCGCCGACGATGGGCGGGGCACTGTGGTGAAGAAGAGCGATGTTCATCTTACCTCATTGGTTACAAATTAGTGATCTGAGCCATGAAGCAAACTCGACACGAAATCCAGCGGCATGACTTTGGGCCGCGACTTGCGCGGGCGCTTGAGAATGCCCAGGTCGTGGGCGTGGTCCGCCAGGTA
>JBBIQY010000102.1:0-11998 GCA_037442085.1 Anaerolineae bacterium | reverse complement strand
CAAAGGCGACCAGCACTCCATGTTGCGTGTTTGCCATCGGCCAGTCCGAAGAACCAGTTATCACAGGCAGTACCTCCGCCCGAGAGGCTACCCGCGGTGGACTGAACTGTGCAAGATCGCATCTGATCCAACGATTCGGGCACTGATTGCACAAAAGTTACGCTAGAGACCAGACCCGGCTTGTTTGGAAGTTTTGCATGACTAAAGACATGGAGTTCTACCTGCAAGAGTTACACAAGCGCCGAACCGTCACGCTCGGCACGGCCAAGGAGATTGAGACGCAGCACAAGAAGAAGCGCCTGACCGCGCGCGAGCGCATTGACGTGCTCTTCGACCCCGGCTCGTTCTCCGAAATTGATACGCTGGTGCTGCCGCGCCATGAGTCCTACGGCGGCGGCAAGACCTCGCGCCTGGGCGACGGCGTGGTCACCGGCTTCGGCACCATAACGTGATGCGGAACGAGGTGCTGGCGGAAATCAGCTCGCCCCCCTTCGGGTAAACACGCTTTCAGCCGCGCTGCTTATAGTCCACCAGCTCGCCGTCCGGGCCGCGCAGTTCTACCGCCAGCGGCATCTGGCCAGCGGCATGGGTCGAGCAGCTCAGGCACGGGTCGTACAGGCGGATGCCGTGCTCGATGCGATTGAGCAGGCCTTCGTGCAGCTTCTGCCCACCCAGGTAGGCCCGCGCGATTTGCAGCACGGTGCGGTTCATCGCCAGGTTGTTCTGGCCAGTAGCGATGATCAGGCTGACCTTCTGCAAAATTCCGTGCTCGTCCACCCAGTATTCGTGGAAGAGCGTGCCGCGCGGCGCTTCGCTCACGCCCACGCCGTGCAGGTGGTTAACGTCCGCCTGCGAGCGCACATGCTTGTTGGTGATCTCCGGATCATTGAGCGTCTCTTCGATCTTCTCCAGCGCAAACAGGATCTCGATCAGCCGCGCGTAGTGATAGGCGAAGGACTGACGCACCATGCGCCCGTTCGAGCGGAACAGGCGCAGTTCGGCCTCGGCTTTGGGCGTGCCGGCAAAATCGCACAGGTTGATGCGCGCCAGCGGCCCGACGCGATACATGCCGGCATAACCTTCGTAGCCGTATGGCTTGTAGTAGGGCAGCTTGAGGTAAGTCCACGGCTCCACCGCCTCGGCGATGATTTCGCGGAAGCGCTTGGGCGGCAGTCCCGGCTCTAGCAACATACCATCGCTGTCCATCACGCGCAGGTTGCCGTCGTAGTGCTCCAGGCCGCCCTGCGCCGAGACCAGACCGATGAACAGGCTGGGGAAGTTGCCGTACACATCGTTCTCGCGCTTATGCTTGGCAACGACCTCATCTTTGTAAAGTTTCAGTGCGCGCTCGACGATGGCGAACGCTTCCGGCAGACGGCGCAACAGTTCGTCGCGGGCCTCAGGTTTGAGCGGCTCGCGCACGCCGCCGGGCACGGCCCAGGCCGGGTGAATGCTCTTGCCGCCCAGCAGCCGGATCACGTCCTGACCATAGGCGCGTAGGCGAATGCCGTCGCGGGCCAGGTCGGGGAACCTGGCGATCAGGCCAGCAAGGTTGCGCTCGGACGGCTCGCTCTCCATGCCCAGCACCAAATCCGGTCCGCTCAAGTGAAAGAAGCTGAGGGCGTGGCTCTGCACGATCTGGCCCCAGTTCATTAGCCGGCGCAATTTCTCCGCTGCCGTCGGGATGCGCACGCCGAGGATAGTGTCGCCGGCTTTGGAGGACGCCATCAGGTGGCTGACCGGGCAGATGCCACAGATACGGGCCGTGATGCTCGGCATCTCGGTGAACATGCGGCCCTCGCAGAACTTCTCAAAGCCACGGAACTCGGTGACGTGAAAGCGCGCGTCCGCTACCTGACCTTCGTTATCCAGATTAAGCGTGATCTTGGCATGCCCTTCGATGCGGGTGACGGGGTCAATAACGATGGTTTGTGACATGATGGCCTCGCAGAGGGGACGGTTGTCGGGTGTCGGGGGTCAGGTATCACGGGTCACGTGTCACCTGCCACCTGTCCCATCAAGCCCCGAAAGTCCTCATATTCGGCTCAAGCTCCACCGGCTTGCCGTCCAGCAGCGCGGTCACGGCAACCCAGATGCGCTCCGGTTCGGGCGGGCAGCCGGGAAGATAAGCGTCCACTTCAATCACTTGATGCAGCGGCAAAACTTTGGGCAGGAGGGCCGGCATGATGTGGTCGGCCTCACCGCCACGCGGGACCTGGCCGGGGCCTTCGTGGTAGACGGCGGTCAGCACATCGTCCACACCCAGACGGTTGCGCAGCGCAGTCACGTTGCCGGTCACGGCGCAATCACCGAAACTCATGACGATACGACTGCGGGCACGGATCTGATGCGCCAGTTTCAGATGGTCATCATTGGCGATCCCGCCCTCGACCAGAGTCACATCCACGTTTTCCGGGAAGTCCTTGACGTCGGCGATGGGGCTGTAGACCAGTTCGGCGCGGCCCGCCAGCTCAATCAGCTTCTCGTTCAAATCCAGGAAGCTCATATGGCAGCCAGAGCAGCCGCCCAGCCAGGCCGTTGCCAATCGAATTTTGCCGTTTGTTGAAGACATCAGTTTCTCTCCCAACGCAACCTCGTGTGTATGCAAAGTTGTCTTCGACTGCGCGGGCAAAACTACCCGCTCCGCTCAGGATACGGCTGTCACTGACAACGCGTGCGCGCACACGCAACTTCTGATTCGTGCCCATTCGTGTTCATTCGTGGTTGCTTCACTACCACGTCCACTCACGCTTGGTACGGCCCCGGATGATCCATGGGACGAAGCTGCGCTCCTTCGCCATCTCGGCCACAGTGGCCCCCCGCGTAAAGAGCGCGCCGGTGGGGCAGACCTGCACGCACTTGCCGCAACTGGTGCAGGAGGGGCTGTCACCCCAGGGTCGGTTGAGGTCGGTGACGACGCGCGCCTTGATGCCGCGCCCGGCAACATCCCAGGTGTGCGCACCCTCCACTTCATCGCAGACGCGCACACAGCGCGTGCACAGGATGCAGCGATTGTGGTCGAGGACGAAGCGCTCATGGCTGGCATCCATACCCAGTTCGGGATGCAGATAGGCGTACCGCACGTGGGTCACGTTCAGATTGGCCGCCGTCCACTGCAGCTCACAATGGCCGTTGACCACACACACCGCGCAGACGTGATTACGCTCGGCCATCAGCAGCTCGATGATCATACGCCGATAGTTCTCCAGCTCAGGCGTGTGCGTCTCAACGACCATGCCCTCAGTCACAGGGGTGACGCAAGCCGCCACCGGTCGCGGCGCGCCCTGCAGCTCCACAGCACACAGGCGGCAGCCGCCGCGTTCACTGAGACCATCCAGGTGGCAAAGCGTGGGGATGTCAATTCGGCGCTCGCGGATCACGTCGAGCAGAGTCTGATCGGCGCGCGCGCTGACCAATTCGCCATTGAGGGTGAGGGTCACAACGGTATCCATCGTCAGGCAGCCTCCTGGCCATTGACGGAGCGCAGCGCCGGGCGCTTGAGCCGGGCCTCGTACTCCGATCGGAAGTATTTCAATGTGCTGAGGATGGGGTTGGGCGCGGACTGGCCCAGCCCGCACAGGCTCAGGGCCTTGACCATCTGGCACAGCTCTTCGAGATGCGCCAGGTCGGCTTCAGTCGCCTCGTTCGCCAGGATCTTTTCGAGCAGATGATACATCTGTGCGGTGCCGGCGCGACAGGGGATGCACTTGCCGCACGACTCGTCCATGCAGAATTCCATGTAGAACTTGGCAACATCCACCATGGACGTCTGGTCGTCCATCACGATCAGACCGCCGGAGCCCATCATCGAGCCGAGGCGCTGCAGGCTTTCGTAATCTACAGGCGTATCGAGGTGCTCGGCCGGGATGCAGCCGCCGGAGGGGCCGCCGCTCTGCGCCGCCTTAAACTGTCGCCCGTTAGCCATACCACCGCCGATTTCGTAGACGATCTCGCGCAGGGTGATACCCATTGGCACCTCGATCAGGCCGGTATTGTTGACGTTGCCGGTGAGCGCAAATATCTTGGTGCCTTTGCTCTTGGCGGTGCCCAGGGCGGCGTACCACGCCGGGCCGTTGCGGATGATGGGGGCGATGTTGCCGAAGGTCTCGACATTGTTGATCAGAGTCGGGCAGCCCCACAAACCGCTCTGCGCCGGATACGGCGGGCGGGGCCGCGGTTCGCCGCGCCGGCCCATCACCGAGTTCATCAGTGCCGTTTCTTCACCACAAACGAACGCACCGGCGCCAATGCGGATGTCCACGCGGAAGTTGAAGCTGCTGTCGAAGATTCGGCTGCCAAGCAGCCCCTGCCGCTCCGCCGCCTTGATGGCCTTGTCGAGGCGCTTGACGGCCAGCGGATACTCGCCGCGCACGTAGATGAAGCCCCGCTCGGCGCCGACCGCATAGGCCGCAATCGCCATACCTTCCAGCACACGATGCGGGTCGGACTCCATCAGGGTACGGTCCATATAAGCGCCGGGGTCGCCCTCGTCGCCGTTGGCGATGACGTACTTGGTGGGGCCGTCGGCTTTGCGCACCAGGTTCCACTTGAGGCCGGTGGGATAGCCCGCGCCGCCACGCCCCCGCAGGCCGCTGCTGGTAATGGCCTCGCACACCGCTTCGGGCGTCATCTCACGCAGAGCGTGCGCCAGCGCTGCGTACCCGTCGCGGGCGATGTACTCCTCAATGCGCTCCGGGTCAATCAGGCCGCTATTGCTTAGCACCACGCGCACCTGTTTGGTGAAGAATGGGCTGTGGGCGTCGAGTTGATAATCCGGCAGGGGCTGCCCGCCGACTAGGTGTTGCGTCACAATTTGCCGCGCCGTCTCGGGCGTCAGGTCAGCATAGAGCACGTTCGCCTCGCCGGGTGCGGTCACCTCCAGCACCGGCCCGCGACTGCACAGGCCTTTGCAGCCGGTGGCAACGACCTGCACATCCTTGACCAGCCCCACCGCCTTTAGCTCATCCTGAACGGCCTTGCGCACTTCCTGCCCACCGGAGGACAGGCAGGCCGTGCTGGCGCAACACAACACGCGGTACTTGAACTCTCTTTGCCGCTCCAGCTCCTTCTCGCCAATGCTCTGTAGTTCAGCCCGTAACATCTTGATTTGCCTCCTTTACACCGCCGGCTCTTTCTCTACGGCAGGCGCGGTCTGCTGCAACACCGCCCGGACACGGGCCAGCGCGCTTTCAACCGTATCCTTGCCATGCACGTTGCCATCCAACACCAACACCGGCGCCAGTCCGCAACTGCCCACGCAACGCGCTTGCGCCAGGCTCAGCTTCTTGTCCGGCGTGGTCTGGCCGGTCTTGATGCCGAACTCCCGCTCCAAAGCTGCCAGGATCTCGCTAGCTTTCTTGACGTAGCAGGCAGTACCCAGACAAACGATGCAGGTGTGCTCACCCTGCGGCTTGAGCGAAAAGAAGTGGTAGAACGTGGCAACGCCATAGACCCAGCTGAGCGGCAGCTTGAGGTGCGTCGCCGCATAGATCAGCACATCGTCGTCCAGGTAGCCGAAGGCCTCTTGGGCGGTGTGCAGGACCTCAATTAGCGAGTCCTGCCGGTATTGCATACGCTTGAGCGTCCGATCAATGAGCTTGAAGCGCGGGTCGCCGCTGGGGTGTTGGGCCTCAGCGCTCGGCTTCGCGGGCGCGGTCACCGACATTTTCGACCTCCAATGGGGACAAAGGATGACACATTCTAGCGCATAAGGTATTCGTTTTGGAGGCGAAAATGGAGTGGCGGTAATCCTCCCTGATGGGGCCGGATGTCACATTGCACGATGATGGCCTGTAATGATTAGGCAGTTTGGGCCAGAACTGTTAAACACCAAGGCCTGCCTCTGAAATTCAGGGGCCGTATGCCGAAAATTGTGTAATTCGGCCTGTAGGCGCGGGTCTGAGAGCCGCGCCTACGAAATTACACACAAATCGGCAAACCGCCAAGTTCAGGCCATGTATCTCGGTGTATTCACTATGGCCGTGCGGGCATCCTATCCACGCTGCTTATAGTCCAGCAGAACACCGCCCGGTCCGCGCAGCTCTACCTCCAGCGCCAGGCGTCCATCGGCGTGCGTCGAGCAGCTCAGGCACGGGTCGTAGGCGCGGATGACAGCCTCGACGCGGTTGAGCATCCCTTCAGTGAGCGTCTGGCTCTTGACGAAGTGTTTTGCCACCTGCGCCACGCTCTGGTTCATCGCCAGGTTGTTGTGGCCGGTGGCGATGATCAGGTTGGCCCAGACCATCAGGCCGTTGTCGTCAATCTTGTAGTGGTGCAGCAGCGTACCGCGCGGCGCCTCGCTGACGCCCACGCCCTCATTGCTGTTGGGGCTGGCAAAGGCGCGCACATGTGGATTGGAGGTCGCCGGGTCGAGCAGCAGTTGCTCGATGCGCTCCAGGCCGTACAGGATTTCGATCAGCCGCGCTTCATGGTAGTAAAACGAGCTGCGCAGCACGCCGTCCATTTGGCGGAAGGCGGTCAGCGCGCGGTCGGCGCGCGGCGTGCCGCAACGCTTGACGAGGTTGAGCCGCGCCAGCGGCCCCACCCGATACGAGCCAACCGGGTAGCCGAGCGGCTTGTAGTACGGGAACTTGAGATACGAGTACGGCTCGACCGCTTCACCAATAAAGTCCTGATAGTTGGCTGGGTTGAGCTGGTCGGCCACGATGGTGCCCTCCGCGCCGACGAAACGCAGCCGGCCATCGTAGTGCTCCAGCTCGCCCTCGGGCGTGACCAGCCCCATGAACATGCTCGGGAAGTTGCCAAAGGTGCGCACTTCTTCGCCGAAACGTGTGGTCGTGTGGTGGAACCAGTCCAGCGTACGCTCGACAATGCGGATGACTTCGGGGATGGCGGCCAGGATGCGGTCACGGTGCTCGGGTTGCAGCGGCTGGCTGACGCCGCCGGGCACGATATTCGGCGGATGGATGCGCTTGCCGCCCAGCCACTCGATGATTTGCTGGCCGAACTGTCGCAGGCGCACACCGTCGCGCGCCAGGTCGGGCCGCGCTTCCAGCACCCCGAAGATATTGCGCTTGGCCGGGTCGCTGTCCAGGCCCAGCAGGAAGTCCGGCGAGGCGAGATGGAAGAAGGCCAGCGCGTGCGACTGCACCAGTTGCCCCAGGTTGATCAGGCGGCGCAGGTTCGCGCCCGCCGTCGGGATCTGCACCGACATCAATGCATCGCAGGCTTTGGCCGAGGCGACCAGGTGGCTGACCGGACAGATGCCGCAGATGCGGGCCATCAACGCCGGCATCTCGGTGAAGGGCCGACCCTCACAGAACTTTTCGAAGCCGCGGAGCTGGGTAACGTGGAAGTGCGCCCCGCGCACCTCGCCCTTCTCGTCCAGCTCGATGGTGATGCGCGAGTGCCCCTCGATGCGGGTAACGGGATCAATGACAATGGTTCGTGACATGCTGACCTCACCAGGGGGCACGTCTCACGTGCCACTTGGCGCCTGACGTTTCAACGCTTCAGGCGCCAAAGCGCGTCAGGGCATTCACGTCCGGCTGACGGCCTTCCAGGAGCGCGACCAATACTGCAAAGATCGTATCAGCGGCGGGCGCGCAGCCGGGGATATGCACGTCCACCGGCACCACGTCGTGCACCGGGCGCGCGCGCTTGAGCAGCGGCGGCACATGCTCGGTGGGAGTCTGCGGCTGGGCGTTGACATTCTCGAAGTAGGCCCGCTTCAGGATCGCCTCCACGCTGAATGGATTGCGCATCGAGGGCACGTTGGCCGTCACCGCACAATCGCCCAACGCAATCAAGGTTTTGGTGTGGGCGCGCACTTTCTTGATCTTGTCCAGGTCGTCCTGACTGCTGACGGCGCCCTCCACCAGCGTGATATCCACCGCTTCCGGAAAATCCTTCGGATCCACCAACGGGCTGTAAACGACCTCGACCTTTTCGGCCAGCGCAAGCAGGCGCTCGTCAATGTCGAGGAAAGACATGTGGCAGCCCGAACAGCCGTCGAGCCAGACCGTGGCGAGCTTGAGTTTAGCGCTCATCGCCTTCCTCCCGCATCGCCACCAACCGCGTCAGAAATGAGCGATGTTTGATGGACTCGGCGGCGGCCAGACCCTTCTTGAACAAGGCGCCGGTGGGACAAACCTGGACGCATTTGCCGCAACTGGTACAGGTGGTTGAGTCGCCCCACGGTAAGTCCAGGTCGGCCACGATGGTGGCCTCGATGCCGCGCCCACCCACGTCCCACACATGTGCGCCTTCGATCTCGTCACAGACGCGCACACAGCGCGTACACAAAACGCAGCGATTATGGTCCAGGCCAAAGCGCTCGTGGCTGGCGTCCACCGGCAGGCGCGGGTGGCGGTACGGGAAGTCCACATAGGTCACGCCCGTCTGGTGCGCCAGCGTTTGCAGATCGCAATGCCTGTTCGCCACACACACCGAGCAGATGTGGTTGCGCTCGGAGAAAAGCAGTTCCACGATCATGCGCCGGTAGCGATCGAGGCGCTCCGATTTGGTCAGGATTTCGATGCCCTCGGCGATGTACGTGACGCAGGCCGAGACCAGCTTCGGCGAACCTTTGATCTCCACCAGGCACATCCGGCAGGCGCCGATGGCCGTCAGGCTATCGAGGTAACACAAGGTCGGGATAAAGATGTTGTTCTCGCGCGCCACCTGCAAAATCGTCTCGTCGGCGCGGCCGGTCACGTCCTGCCCATCAATCTTCAGCGTGAGAACCTGGCTGGGTAAGTTCATGCGGCACCTCCGTTCATCAGGCGCGCTTCGTATTCATGGCGGAAATAGCGCAAAGTGCTGAGCACGGGGTTAGGCGCGTTCTGGCCCAGGCCGCACAAACTGGTGTTCTTCACCATGTCGCCCAACAGCTCCAACCGCTCAAGATCGCGGGCCGTGCCTTCGCCGCTTGCAATGGCGTCCAACAGCGCATACATCTGCGCCGTGCCTACGCGGCATGGCACACATTTGCCGCACGACTCGGACTTACAAAACTCCATAAAGTACTTGGCGACCTCCACCATCGAGGAAGTCTCGTCCATCACGATCATGCCGCCCGATCCCATGATCGAGCCGATCGAGGCCAGCGACTCGTAGTCTACCGCCATATCCAGGTATTGCTCCGGGATGCAGCCTCCGGAGGGGCCGCCGGTCTGCACGGCCTTGAACTTGAGCCCCTCCGGGATGCCACCGCCGATCTCGTAGATGATTTCGCGCAGGGTGATGCCCATCGGCACCTCGATCAGGCCGGTGTTCTGGACGCGGCCCGTCAGCGCGAAGACCTTGGTGCCCTTGCTCTTGCTGGTGCCGATATCGGCGAACCAGTCCGCGCCCTTACGCAGGATAGTGGGCACATTGGCGAAAGTTTCCACGTTGTTGATAAGGGTGGGGCTGCGCCACAGGCCGCTCTCCGCCGGATACGGCGGGCGGGGCCGGGGGTTGCCACACTTGCCCTCGATGGAGGCCATCAACGCCGTCTCTTCTCCGCAGACGAACGCGCCCGCGCCCAGGCGGACCTCGACCCGGAAGGTGAAGGCGGTGCCGCCGATGTTCGCGCCCAGCAGGCCGTGGCCGCGGGCCTGGGTGATGGCGTGCTTGAGGCGTTTCACCGCCAGCGGATACTCGGCGCGCACATAGATGAAGCCTTCATTGGCGCCCACGGCATAGGCGGCGATCGCCATGCCCTCCAGCACACGGTGCGGGTCGCTCTCCATCACGCTGCGATCCATGAACGCGCCCGGGTCGCCCTCGTCGCCGTTGCAGACCACGTACTTCTGCGCCCCTTGAGCCTTGGCCACCGTGCGCCACTTGAGGCCGGTCGGGAAGCCCGCGCCGCCGCGTCCGCGCAAGCCGCTGCGCGTGATCTCATCAATCACTTCGCTCGGCGTCATCTCGGTCAGCGCTTTGAGCAGGGCTTCGTAGCCGCCGGCGGCGATGTAATCCTCCAGCCGCTCCGGGTCTATGTTGCCGGAGTTCTCCAGCACGATCTTGGCCTGGCGGGTGAAGAACGGCTGCTGTGTATCGCAGTACAGGCGGGGGACCGGCCCGGCTCCCAGGCTATTGACGATCTCGGGCGCGTCCTCCGGCTTGACCAGTTTGTACAGCAAACCGTCCGGCTTGATGGCGACCAGCGGGCCGAGGGAACACAGCCCCGGGCAGCCCACACCGCGCACCTGGCACTTTGCGCCGATGGGATGCCGCGTGGCTTCCTGTTCCAACGCCGCCTTGAGTTTGTCGCCCTGCAGTGCCATACAGGTCGTGCCCAGACAGACGTCAATGGTATGCGGGATATGCTCGCGCGCCTGCCTCTCTTTGAGCGCGACATTTTCCAATTCTTCGGGGGTCATGCGCTCCCCTCCTTCAGCCGTTGCAACATCTGGGCGGCAGTCACCTTCGGCAGCACCTGGCCGTCCACGACGCCGGCAGGCGCCAGGCCGCACGAGCCGATGCAGCGCACCGCCAACAGTGAAACTCTGCCGTCGGATGTGGTTTCTCCGGCCCTGATGCCCAGCGTGCGCTCCAGTTCAGCCATTAGATCACCCGAGCCTTTGATGTAACAGGCAGTGCCCAGGCAGACCACACAGGTATGCGCACCTGGCGGTTTCATGGTGAAGTAGTTATAGAACGTCGCCACACCATAAGCGCGGCTGTACGGTACGCGCAGGGCGCGGGCGACGTAGTGCAGGCCGGGCTTATCCAGGTAACCGAAAGTCTTCTGGATAGTGTGCAGGGTTTCGATGAGGGCGTTGGGCCGATAGTTATAGCGACGCATGGTCGCATCCACGATGCGCCAGCGTTTGTCGTCAGAAGGCGGAGTCAATTTTTTGGCTGAACGGGCATCGCAGGCTCCCATGCAGCAGACAGAGCAACGACCGAGCGGCGGTCTACTTGGCCGTCGGGCCACACAATCCAGGCTCAATTACAAGAGGGCCAGCGCCTCCTCGGCCTCCCGCTCCCACAGACGGACGATCATACGGAAGATGTCGGACTCGGTGAGGATGCCGACGACCTTGCCGTCTTTCACCACCGGCAGGCCGGCGATCTTGTTCTGCAGCATCAGCCGTGCCGCGTCGAAGATGGTCTCGTCGGGACGGATGGTGAGCGGATCGCGGGTCATGATCTGGTCGAGCGTCAGCCTGCTCACCAGATAGTTCAGCTCGAAGATACTCAGGCTGGTGGCTTCAGAGGGCTGCGCGCCGCGGAGATCGCCGCGGGTGACGATGCCGACGAGCTGGCCGTCTTTGACCACCGGCAACCGGCGGATGCGGCGGTCGGTCATGAGCTTGTGCGCTTCGGGGAGGGTTGTGTCTGGGGTGACGCAGATCGGGTCAGGCGTCATCCAGTCCCTGACAAGTTCCATTTTCATAGGGTGCTTCCTTTCCAGGCCGGTTTCATCATGATTTCAGCCACTGCTGCTAACTTAGCCTAGGCTCAATCTGGGGGGTACTGTCACTCCTCCTGCCAAACAGCGCGGAATGTCACCTGCCCACTCCTGGTCTGAAGTTCTTAAACAGCGACGCCGGACAGGGGCAGCCCGGCGTCGGTGAGGGATACGAGCAGCAGCGAGCGGTCAGTGCCGGAACCAAGGCAGCAAAACCGACAGGCCTTCGAGCGCCACGATCTCCCGCTCTTCTTCGGTCAGGGTCAGGGTCGCTTCCCGGTCACCATCTCTGACGACGAGGGTCAGCAGCGGGCTGCCGTCGTCCTCGACTCGCCGAATACACGGTCGGTCTTCACCTTCTGGAAAGCGCACCAGTTTAGCCGCGTGCCGGTCGCAGAACGCCGTGCAGGCGTCGCAGTCGGTTCGATCAATCCAGTAGGAGTTACGCAGTTGACAGTTGGAGGTACGGATTGGCCAAGTAGGCGCGCACCGCGTCGCGGATGATGGCAGTTTTGGCTTCAAACCAGGAAGTGCCCGTTCGCAACCGTTGGACTTCCAAGCGCAGGAAGGCGCGCACGGCCAACCCAATGTGGTTACGTTGCGCTTGGGCGGCGCGATGCTGGGCGCGCTCGATGC
>JBBIQY010000101.1:0-12649 GCA_037442085.1 Anaerolineae bacterium | reverse complement strand
TCGTGTTGGCCGGGTTGACGGTCTGGTTGAGAGTGCCTGAGGTGCTGCTGTTGAAGTTGCTGCTGCCGGCGTAGGTGGCCGTGATCGTGTGCGTCGCCACCGGCAACGTGGACGTGAGGTATGTCGCCTGGCCGCTGCCATTGAGCGCCGTGGTGGCCACCGACGCGCCGTTCACGAAAAAGGTGACGGTGCCGCTCGGCGTGCCGCTGCCCGGCGCTTGGGCGGCCACCGTGGCGGTGAAGGTCACCGCCTGCCCGAAGACGCTCGGCGTGCCGGAGGTGATGAGGGTGGTGGTCGTGTTGGCCGGGTTGACGGTCTGGTTGAGAGTGCCTGAGGTGCTGCTGTTGAAGTTGCTGCTGCCGGCGTAGGTGGCCGTGATCGTGTGCGTCGCCACCGGCAACGTGGACGTGAGGTATGTCGCCTGGCCGCTGCCATTGAGCGCCGTGGTGGCCACCGACGCGCCGTTCACGAAAAAGGTGACGGTGCCGCTCGGCGTGCCGCTGCCCGGCGCTTGGGCGGCCACCGTGGCGGTGAAGGTCACCGCCTGCCCGAAGACGCTCGGCGTGCCGGAGGTGATGAGGGTGGTGGTCGTGTTGGCCGGGTTGACGGTGTGCGGCTCGGTATCGGAGCTGGCGAGGTAGTTGGCGTCGCCGCCATAGCTGGCCGTGAGTGTGCGCGCGCCGGCGCTGGTCAAGGTCAGCGAACACGAGCCGGCCCCGGCCGTCAGCGTTCCGGTACAAGTCTCCGGGCCGCCGCTGACGGTGATAGTCACCTGGCTAGTGGGTGTCATACCCGCGCCGGCGACGGAGAAGTTCACCGTCACCAACTGGCCCACCACGGACGGGTCGGGCGTATCGCTGGTGATCGTGGTCGTCGAAGCACCGGGGCCGACCGTCAGTGGCAGAGTGGTGGTGTCGTTGCCGGCAAACGTGTCGGTATCAGCGCCCGTGACCGCAATGATTGCCTGATTAGAGGCTGGGCCGGCTGCCGTCGGCGTAACGGCGAGGGTCACCGTGACGGCAGAGTTTGCCGTCATCGTTGGCGCAATTGTGCAAGTCACCGGAGCGCCGGGGATGCACGTCCCCTGAGTCGTGCTGACGCTGGCGAGGGTGACGTTGGCCGGCAGGGTGTCGGTGAAAAGTACGGGGCCGTCGGTGGGCGTTGGCCCATTGGTGACAACCACCGTGTAGGTGAGCAGGGCGCCGACCACCGGCGAGTTGGTCGAGCTGGTTTGGGTGACGCCGACATCAACAGCGGCAGCGAAGGTAGGTCGGTTGGGCAGGAGGATGAGGAGCGCCGTTAGCGCGAAGCCCAGTGCGCTGAGCGCCACGAGGATCAGCCCGCGCCGGGACGGCCCGATGAAAGATAAAGAGTTTGATGGGTCGTGCATGGAAGTGCCTCAAACTTGTCCTGAGTGGAGGCGCGATGGCTGTGGGTGCGCTCCATGAGCCACGTCGTTACATCGCTTTCGGTTGGGGAACAGCGATACTGCTAGTTAGAGTAATGGGAGATCAGAGCTATCGCAATGGGAAAGGTGGCGGCTGCGGCGCCCTGTTATATCAAGTGAACCGCCCTCATAGACCTTGCCGGGGCTGGTCGGCTCCGGGTGCATTTCTATTATTTGGCAGGCGGCGCCCTGAGCGGCGCGCAGTCGAAGGGCGGCCAAAAATCTGGAATGTACCCGTCGGCTCCCAGTTACGCCGGATGGTGCTCAGCCCCGGCAGGTTTTAACCACACAGACCCGCCGGGGCAGGCCGGCTCTTGGTTGCGCCGGATGGCGCTCGGACCTAACCGGCTTTGCGCTTCACGGCCTTGATCGCGTCGTTGAAGCGGTTGAGCGTCTCTTCGATGTCGGCCTCGCTGTGAGCCGCACACAGAAAGAAGGGCTCGCGCGGATCCGGCTCGATGTCCACGCCCCGCTCGCGCAGCGCGTAAGCCACGTCCACGTACATCTGGAAGTTGGTGTTCATCACGTCGCGGAACTCGCGTACCTGCTCGGTCTTCGGCTCGAACATCACGCCGAAGACGGCAGGCGTGCCGGAGATGACGTGGCGGATGCCCTGCTCGGTGAGGATTTCGCCGAGGCCGGCCATTAGCCGCTCGCCGCGCGCGCGCACGATCCCCAGCGCATTGTCATGCAGGATGGCGTCGGTGACGGCCAGCGCCGCCGCCGTGCCCACGGCGCTGCCGCAGAAAGTCCCGCCCTGCGTCACTTGCGCCATGGCGATGATGTCCATGATCTCTGCCCTGCCGCCGATGGCGGCGATCGGGAAGCCGTTGCCGAGCGCCTTGGCAAAGGTGTACAGGTCGGCGGTGACGCCGAAGTACTCGGCCGCGCCGCCGGGCGCGATGCGGAAGCCGGTCTTGACCTCGTCGAAGATCATCACGACGCCGTAGCGCGTGCACAGGTCGCGCAGGAGCTGGAGGTAGCCGGGCTGCGGCATCAGGCAGGAGGCGTTGCCCATCAGCGGTTCGATGATGATGGCGGCGACTTCGTGGCCCTTGTCGCGGAACAGGCGCTCGGCCATCTCGAAGTCGTTGAAGCGCAGGATGTAGACCAGCTCGCGCGCCGCCCCCGGCATGCCGGAGCTTTGCGCCACGGGCAGCGGGCTGCGCGGTGAGCCGCCGGAGTTGTAGGCCATGTTGGCCGTGGACCAGAGCGCGTAATCGTGGTTGCCGTGGTAGGCGCCCTCGAACTTGATGATCTTCTCACGGTTGGTGTAGGCGCGCGCGATGCGCAAGGCGTGCATCGTCGCCTCGGTGCCGGAGTTGGCATAGCGCACCTTCTCGACGCCCGGGTGCATCTGGATGATGCGCTCGGCCACTTCGATCTCGAGCGGGTGGGTGTGCGCGTACAAGTTGCCGTGCGCCAGTTGCTCGGTGATGCGCCGGGTGACGCGCGGGTCGGCGTGCCCGAGGATGACGGGGCCATAGGCCAGGCGGTAGTCAATGTACTGGTTGTCGTCCATATCCCAGACGTAGGCGCCCTGGCCGCGCTTGATGACGAGGGTGGTCTCGCCGCTGTAGCGGAAGTTGGAGGTGACGCCCAGCGGCATCACCGTTTTGGCGCGCTGGAAAGTTGCGTAGGTCTGTGTCGCGTTGAGCATGGTGGTCTCCTGAGGTAGCAAAAAGACGAAGACGGATTCGCGGGCGCGCGCCCGCCGATGAACGACCCCGGATGGGGAGGTGGATGAGGGAGTGATCGCCCGCTGGGGCGGGCTAGCCGTCGCCGGTGGCGCGCTTTTTGAGCGCGTTCAACTGCTGTTCGTAAGTGGGGCGCCTGGGGCGCAAACGGCAGACCATGCTCGAATTGTAACCGGGCGGGGCGGCGCGCAGCAATCCGCAGCCGTGGCCGCCCGCGCGCCCTTAGGCCGCTGTCTCCGGACCGGCCTGCTGCAGGCGGGCGGCCCGCGCCGGGCGGATCGGCGGCGTCTGCAACTGCCGGTAGTAATAATCGAGCCAGCGGTTGCTCCAGCCGAGCAGGGTCGAATCGCGCAGGATGGCGCTCACTTCCTCGCGCGTCATCTTGACTTCGCCCATCAGCACGTTGACGTTGCGGCGGCTGATGGCCAGGGTGCGCACGGCGAAGAGCAGCGGCCAGATGCAGGCCAGGCGGATGGCGTGCAGCCAGCGCGGCAGTTCCTTGACGTAGGCCAGGGCGCTTTGCAGGTGGCGCTCGGCCTTGTCCGCCAGTTTGTCCAGCACCTCCAGCGCCTGCCGCTGGTAGGCGGGATCGAACAGATCCGCGCGGCGCAGGTTGACGGCGGCGCAGAAGCTCTCCGGCACGTAAATCCAGCCCCGTTCATAATCCTTGCGCAGCCCACGAATGACGTTGACGGTTTGCAGCGCCAGCCCGAACTCGCGCGCCAGCGGCATGAGCACGTCCCGCCGGGCGCGCACAAAGCCGGAGTACCAGGCGAACACTTCGGTGACCAGATAGCCCACGCGCCCGGCCACCTCGTGCATATAGTCGTCCAGGTCGTGCTCGTCCGGCACATCCGGGCCACGCGCCACCCAGCGCGCCATGCCGAGCGCGGTGGCGCGCACGTGCAGCGTAACATGATTCTGTAATGCGGGCGGCAGGCGGCGCAACACTGCGATGAGGGCCGGCGCCTGTCGGGCAGCCTCGGCGTCGGCCCCCTCCGGCGTTCGGTCCGCCAGTTCAGCGACCAGTTGCTCCGGCGCGGCCTGGCCGGCCACGATTTGTTCCCATAAACGCAGCAGATACACCTTGCGCTCCAGCGGCATGTATTCGTTGTCTTCCAGGAAGTCGGACACGCGCATCATCAGGTACGCCAGGCAGATAGCGTCCTTGATGGGCTGGGGCAGGCGCTCAATGGACAGAGCAAAGGTGCGGCTGGTGGCGCGCAGCAAGGAGTACGGATCGAAGTGCATGGCAGTTTCCTGGCAGAAGCAAACTTGCTCGGACCGGTCGGTGCTGGTGCGGGGAGGGGCGCGTTACCTTTCCGGCCAGACTCTACCGTCTTCCGGCGATTGCTGCCAGGCTGGATTTGTGCCGAAGAGGCGAGGCTAATCCACCACGAGTTGCGCCAGCGGCGGGCCGAGGCCGGGCAAAACGTCATCACCGCCGACGTGTCTGCAAGAAGGAGGTCAGCCCTCGTCCACGGGCCGATCTATGAAGCCGTGTGCGAATTCGACGAAGCGGTACACATCGGCGAACGTCGAGGCCAGGCCAAGCGAGATGCGCACCGCGCCGGTGCTCTTGTCGTCAATGCAGCGGCGAAACTCGTCAATCGTCATCCGGTCGTGCGTGACGAAGCAGGCGGTCAGCTCCTCCGCCGAGATGCCCAGCGCCAGCTCGCCGCCGCCCGGGTTGCAGAAGCAGCCGGTGCGCAGCGAGAGGCGTGCGGCGTTGGCGCGGCGCTCCACCAGGCGGTGGTCGAAGAAGCGGCGCTCCGGGTCGAAGAAGTTGAGGGTGACCGTGCCGCCGCGGCCCTCGGTGGTGGTCGGGCCGTAGAGGCGCACAACGGGCGCGCCGTTGGTGTGGCGCAGCGCAGTCAGTTGCCGCAGCAGCCAGTCCGTCAGACACATCACGCGGGTGTGAATCACGTCCACGCCGAGGCGCTGGATGTGGCGCAGGCCGATCTCGACGGCGGGCAGCATCAGGTAATCGAGCGTGCCGTCCTCAAAGGCTTCCGGCCCCTCGTGGAAATAGAACTTATCGCCCTGCACCGAGGCGACCTCGATGGTGCCGCCGGCGAACCAGGGCCGCCGCAGTTTCTGGAGCGCGGCCCGCCTGGCGATGAGCGTGCCCACGCCGGTGGGATAGCCGAAGATTTTGTAGAACGAGAGCGAGACGAAGTCCGGCCGGACGGCGCTCAGGTCGAGGCGGTTGGTGGGCGCGAAGGCGGCGGCGTCCAGCAGCACGTCCCAGCCCAGCGCCTGCGCGCGCGCCACCCACTCCAGTGCATGCTGCACGCCGGAGAAGTTGGATTGGGCGGGGTAGGCAAAAAGATTGGCTGACTGGAGATCGGCGGATCGAAGATGGGCGGAAAGCTTATCGGCGTCAAGGCGCAGGTCGGGCGGGAGAACGGGTGTGTAGGTGACGCGCGCGCCTTTGGCCCGCGCAAACTCGCGGATGCCGTTGACGGAGTTGTGGTTGTCGAAGGTCAGCAGGAATTGCCCGCCCGGTGCGAATGGGTAACTCTCGCCGACTAGCTTGAGCGCGCCGCTGGCGTTGGCGGTGAAGATGGCGGCGTACTCGCGCGGGTCGGCGTTGAAGAAATCGAGGATGAAGCGCCGCGTGCGCTCCACCCGCTCGGTGGCGGCCAGCGAGGTCGGGTTGGTGGAGTGCGGGTTGCCGAAGACGCCGTGCAGCAGCCATTGCTGATGGTCCAGCACCTGCGAGTCGGCGTACAGCCCGCCGCCGGTGTAGTCCAGGTAAACGTGGCCGAGCCGGTCGAGGCGGGCGTACTCTGTGGCGCGCAGTTCGTCCAGCGCGCGCGTCCGCTCGTACTCCGGGTAGGCGCGGTAGAATTCGGCTTCGGCCTCGGGCAAAGACCGGTCGTTGAGTGGAGTGATGGGCGCTTGAGCGGCGACGGTGTGAGTCATGGCAACTTCGATGGCGAATGGGCTTGAGACAAAAAAAGCCTGGCTCGTTCTTCAAGAACGGGTCAGGCCAGATGGATCTCAAGCCGGCATACAGGTCACGGACATGCCCGCATTTTACCCCCGGTTTCCTCGGATGCTTCAGGCGAATGTTCCCCAGGCTAGCGCCCTGCCGCCGTCGCCGGGACGCGCCGCGCCAGCACGAACGCCGAGGCGACGGCGAGCGCAATGAGGCCTGCCGCGACCAACGCCGAGTTTGCCACAAGCGGCGCGCCGGCCTGTTTGACGCCGATGCCGACGTAGGCCCAGACGAGCACGAGCAGGTAGGCCACGTCGCGGCGCGTCGCCGCCATCAGCGCGGCGATGATGACCCCGGCGGCCAGCATGATCACCGTCCAGAGTTCGGGCGTCACGCCCCAGCCGTCCCAGCGCACGGAGTCCAGCGTGGCGGTGATGTTGGCGATCGTCGCCACCGTGATCCAGCCCAGATAGATGCTGAAGGGCAGGTGGACGAACCAGCGCTCCCCGGCCGGGACCGCCGCGCGCCCGATTCCCAGCCGCAGGTAGATGAAGATCAGGCAGGCCAGCAACGCCAGCATCACCGGCACGGTCAGCACGAACTGCTCGTAGTGCCAGAAGAAGAGCCAGGCGACGTTGGCGACGCAGCTCAGCACGAACGCGCCGTCAATGGCGCGCAGGCGGGCGTTCTCGCGCTGGGCGGGCCGTGACTGGTAGACCGAGTACGCGATCAGCCCGAGATAGATCACGCCCCAGATCGAGAAGACATACCCGGCAGGGACGAAGAATACCTGAAAGCGGTCGGAGATCGCGCCGGTGGTCTGGCCGTTGAGCGGCAGGGCGGAGGCCAGGAAGTTCATGACGATGGTGACAATGACGGCCAGGGTGTTGGCCGCCTGACGGAAGGTGATGGCGTTCATAAAGAAAGGGGTCCGGGTTGGGCTGGCCGAAGCGCCAGCCGTAAAAGCATATCACCACTGGCGGCGCCCAGCCGCCGGGGCAGAACCGGCGCGCTTTCCGCAGCGAGTTGGGTTTTGCAGCCAGGGCCGGGGATGGCCGGCGAAAACGCCGCCGGGCCGGGCACGCTTACCGGATGTCCAGCGCGAAGTCTTGCGTGATTTGATCAATCCTGATCGTGACCAGCCCTTTGCCGGTCTGGGCGTCCAATTCCCATTCCCAATGGCAGATGCCCTGACCATCCGCCGTGATTGCGCCCGTGCCCGGCGCCCGGCTGAGCGAACCGTCCGGCTTGGTGAAGTGCAACTCGCACGCCTCGCCGGGGTCCGTCTGGATGCTGAACTCAACCAACCCGCCCGCCAGCGTGACGCTGGGGCGCGAGAGAATCTTGAACCCCGCCACCCGGCAGTTCGATCCCTCTGCCTCATCTGGCGCCGTCGCTGGGGAGATGCGCATGTATTCCAGCACCGGCTGCATCAACGGTGAAGGGACGCCGGCATAGCCCCGAACGGTCGGCTCCTGCAGCACCATATCGGCGTCGCAAAGCTCCCCCTGGAACTGCCTCAGGTAGGTGATTTCATGGACCGCATCGTAGCCCACGATCCGAATCCAGATGCGGTGCCCTAGGCGATAGTAATCGCCGCGCATGATCCGATGATCATCCCGCCGGAACCAGCGATCAATCTCCGGCCAGGCGGCAGCGCTTGGGGCGGCCGCCGAACAAGTGAAATTCGCATACAGCGCCAAGCTGTCGGGGTAGAAGCGATACAGCTTGAAACACCGTTCTTCCCCCGCGCCATCTACTGTAACCGCCGAGACAAAGGTCGCCTCCAGCCCGCCCGGTTGACTCTCGAGCGGGAGCGGCGGAGTGGCTAACTCGGTCGGGAGTGGGAGCGGTGTGGGGGGCGACAGGAGGTTGCAGGCGATGAGGGGCAATAGGGGGAAGGCCAGGGCCAGAACTTGCGCAAGCACGCCCCCTCAGCATGCTTTGTGGCCCGCCGCACATTGCCCCTGTCCGACTGCAGTTCGCTCAAGCTACAGCACCCAGTCCAGCTCCAGGCGCTTGAGTGTTTCCGGAGTGGGGTTGCCGCTGATCTGATCCCAGCCGGCCAGTTCGTAATACTTGTCCAGCGCAGAGTTGATTTCCTCTTCGCTCAGAGCCATGCCGGCCGTCGGGCCAGTCCCCTTCAGGGCTTTGTAAAACTTCCTGGGCAGTTTGTCGGCGGAGCGGCCGATGCCCTCGCGCGCGTTGAAGACGCGCAGCATGTTCAGGCGGCGTTCGCCCACGGTCATCAGCTCGTCGAGCGTGAAATCCTGCCAGCCCGTCACCAGCCTGATCAGGTCTACCGTCTCTTGCGGGCCGTAGAGCGTCCAGGCCGGCCCCCAGACGAACTGGCACAGGTCGGCGGAATCGAGGAAGGAGTAGAACTGCTGAGTTTTGAGCGCGAAGCGCACCTTATCCTCGCCCAGCGAGTATTGTTTTTGTGTGGCGTCGAAGCCGAGCAGCTTGAGCCGGCCCAGGTACAGATCCGCCGCGCCGTCCTCGATCATCGGGTCGTGCTCGGACGACTGGTGGTCGGCGCCAAAGGGATGCACGGCGTAGATCAGGCCGAGCGAGCGTTTGGCCTGCGGCATGTGAGCCGGCGCTTCCGCGCCCTTGACGGTGATGAGGTAATCGTGGCCCTTGCCCAGCCTGTCCGCTGCCTTGCGCGAGCCGTCGGCCAGCGTCGCGCCGAAGCCCTCGCGCTTGCCGATCAGCTCCGTCAACTTCACCATCGCCTCGGCGTCGCCGAAATGAGCCGGGAAGCCGATCTCGGCCTCGGTCAACACGCCGTTCTCGAAGCACTCCATCGCCCAGGCGATGGTCGCGCCCACGCCGATGGTGTCCATGCCGTACTCGTTGGCAAGCTTGTTGGCGTAAGCGATGGCGTGCAAGTCTTTGACGCCGCAGTACGAACCGAAGGTGCTGAGCGTCTCGTACTCTGGGCCGCCGTGTTTCGGTTCGACGGGGTGGCCGTTCCAGGTGGTCTCCACCACGCGCTTGCAGTTGACGGTGCAGGCGTAGCAGGTATCGCGTTCCTTGAGGATGGTCTCGGTCATCACCTCGCCGGAGATCGGCTCGAAGTCCTCGAACTGGCCCTCGTTATAGTTGCGGGTGGGCAGGGTGCCGATGCTGTGCTGGAAGGAGAGCACCGAGGCGGTGCCGTGTACTTGCAACCCTTTCACGTCCGGGTTGTCGTCGAGCACTGCCGCCCCATTGCGGGCAAGCGTGTTGATGCCCTTGCTGTCGGCCAGCGGCAGCCGCTTGCTCTGACCGCGCGCCACAATGGCCTTGAGCTTCTTGCTGCCCATCACCGCGCCCAGGCCGGTGCGGCCGGCCGCCCGGTTGGCCATGTTGATCACGGCGGCAGTGGCGTTCAGCTTTTCGCCCGCCGGGCCGATCTGCGCGATCTCGATCTTGTCATCCCCCAGCTCCTTCTTGAGCAAGTCGTCCACCTGCGATGTGGTTTTGCCCCACAGGTGCGCGGCGTCGCGCAGCTCCGCCTTGCCGTCGTTCAGGTAGAGATATACCGGTTTGGGCGACTGGCCGGTGATCACCAGGCCGTCGAAGCCCGCGAACTTGAGCTCCGCCGGGAAGAAGCCGCCCATCTGGCTATCGCCGATGCCGTCTACCAGCGGCGACTTGGCGTTGAGTGTGGCGCGGCTCTGGCCGCTGATGGGCGCGCCGGTGGTCGGCGAAAGCATCAGTGTCAGCACGTTATCCGGGCCGAGCGGGTCGGCGCCGGGCTTCATCTGGCTGAGGAGGTAGTGCAGGCCCATGGCTGAGCCGCCGAGGTACTTGCGGTAAAAGCTTTCTGGCGGGTTCTCGACGGTGAGCGCGCCGGTGTTCAGGTTGACGTGCAGGATGTTGCCGGTGTAGCCGTTGGGCATAGGAAGCTCCTCACGAGTGTGGGTGGTGGGTTGACGTTTTTGGTTAGGGCGACGATGCCACGATTTTACCGGAAGCGGCGCGAATTGAGCAACGGGGTTGCCGGGGCAGACGCCGAATCAAAGGGTGGGGTGCTTGTTCGCCGTGAGGGTGAGAGGGGCCGTATGCCGAAAATTGTGTAATTCGGCCTGTAGGCGCGGGTCTGAGAGCCGCGCCTACGAAATTACACACAAATCGGCAAACCGCCGTGAGAGGACCACCGAAGCGCTGAGATAACCGATTTCACCGAGGGTGACGACGGGCAAATGGCTGCTTTCAGCGCTGTCGGCGCTTCGGTGATCCACATCTTGAAATCTGCGTCGGGGGCAACGCCGTCGGCCGTCACCTATGGCGTCGGCGTCAATTTGGTGACGGCTACGCGCGGTGCGCGCCACTCGAAGTTGTCGAACTCGAAGACCGCCGACTCGCCCGCGTTGTAAATTTGCACCGCAACGCCCGCCGAACCGGCGGCCAGCGTCGCATCCCGCACCTCGCCCACCGCTGCGCCGTTGATGAAGAGGCTGAAGAGCGATCCTTCGCCGGCCACAGCCACCTTGTTGATGTGCCCCGGTCGAATGGCAGCAGACTCCGTCCAGGCCGTCAGTTCCGTCCACTCGCCCGCGTTGTATAGATAGACCGCGTACCAGCCGACGTCGCTCACCTGAAAATAGTAGTAGTTCTCGCCGTCATGGCGGAAGATGAGCCCGTAGTCGGCCTCTGGCGTGCCGCTTATCTGCCGCGCCTCCACACTCGCATAGAAATCGGTTGTGAAGGTATCTTCCCGCGAGCGGCTCCACCAGACGACGCCCTCGAGGGCGGTGATCTCCCAGCGATACTTGCCGCCGCCGATGCGGAGCGTGCCGCTGGCGAGGTCACCCTCCGTGGCATTGGCGATTTCCCAGTCATTCCGCTGCTCGAAAAATGTGTCACGCAAAACCAGCGGCCATCTCGTGTAGCTCTCCAGCGGATCGGGTGGGGTGGTGGCGGTCGGCGTCGGCACGAAGACCGTGCTGAAGCCGCAGGCCAGCGAAAGGGTGAGCAGGACTCCCAGCACGAGAGGGAGGCGGGGGGGGATGGTGATGGCAGCGCTCCTTCAGCGTCTGATGAGCGGCAGGAAGAGGGTCGTGGTTATGGTGAACGCACTGATGCGCCGCACCTCGCCGCCGCTGGCGTAAGTGGTGTAATAGAGGGCCTGCCCGGCGCCGAACGGGCCGAAGCGCAGGTGCACGGCGCTGCTGCCGCCCAGGTTGGTGGCAAAATTCGTCCGCGTCCATTGGTCAATACCGCTGGTGGAAGTGCGGTTGAGGCGGAAGATGTTGCCGGAGATGTAATCGGCAAAGAGATAGGCGCCGGTGTAGGCGGCGGGCCAGCCGATGCCATCGGGCACGAACGCGCCGCCGGTGATGGACCCGCCGACGCTGCGCCCATACCAATGCAGTGGGTCGGAATAGGTCGAGGGCAGGTTGCTGGCCGGGTTGCAGTTGCTGTTGTCGCTGGGGCACGGCCCCTCGCGCACATTCCAGCCGTAGTCGGCCCCGGCCTGCCCTTCGTTGATCTCCTCCCAGGCGCCCTGGCCGACATCGTTGATAAAGAAGCGCGTGCCGGCGGCGTTGGGGTCGAAGGCGAACCGGAAGGGATTACGCAGGCCGTAAGCGAAAATCTCCTGGCAATCGCCGCTTCCCGAACTGCCCGCCGGATCGCCGCAGCGGCGCGCGCCCGCCTCGCCGAACCAGGGATTGCCGTCTGCGGGCGTGCCATCCGCATTGACGCGCAGAATCTTCCCGGCCAGGTTGTTGCGCTGGCGTGCCAGGCTGCCGCCCGTGCCCGCGTCGCCGGTGCTGATGTACAGCAGACCATCCTTGCCGAAGTTCAGGTCGCCGGCGTTGTGATTGCCGTTGAGGGACGGGATGCGATCTACCAACACCGTCTCGCTGGCAGCGTTGATGATGTTGTTGGCCGGCAGCACAAAGCGTGAGACGCGGTTGACGGGCTGCGAAGAGCCGCTGCACTGCGTGGCGCCGTTGCGGAACGTGTAGTAAACGTAGATGTAGTTGTTGCCGGCGAAGTTGGGATCCACCGCGATGCCTAGCAGGCCGCGCTCGAAGTTGGAGCACAACGCGCTCGACGAAAACGAGAACGCCGTGTTCAGCAGCGTGCCGGCCAGGTCGTAGACACGGATTTGTCCGTTTTGCGTCGTCACCAGCATCCGATTATCGGGCGTGAAGGGGTAGTTTGTCAAGTTCTGTGTAAAAGGGCGGGCCGGCTCACGTGGTCGGCATGCTGATACGGCGGAACTTGAGCGAACGGACGACGGCGAAGAACATCAATAGGCAGCTCCCTTCGTTACGGAACGCGGCGGCCATCTTGTGACTGCGGCGCTTGACCTCATTGAACAATCGCTCAATGACGTTGGTCGTTCGGATGGTCTTCCAGTGGGCCTTGGGGAAGGCATAAAAGGTCAGGCAGGCTTCCAGATCACGTTTCAAGCAGGCGACGGCGCTGGGGTAAGACTCAGTAGATCCAATCTTCATGGTCTCGGGGTGGCTGGCGCAGTGATCTCATGGACGCAACCGTAATGTTGTTCCAGCGCCCGAATAATGAACTTGACCAAGCGGCTGAGCTCAAAGAGCTTAGTCT
>JBBIQY010000100.1:0-12674 GCA_037442085.1 Anaerolineae bacterium | reverse complement strand
CCTGGTGCCAGAAAATGCGGCAGGAAAGTAGGGATGGATGGCAGTGAACAGTGACAACAATCTCAAGGTGACTCATCTTTGGTTCGCCCAACACGCCTTCAGCTCGTTCTCTCCGACAGGCTGCTAGGGTCTGTCGCCGGGGGGCTGCCGGCGCCCTGTCCAGGCCCGATCTGGAGAAATCCGAGGCGTTTTGATAAAATCGCATAACGCTATGGCCCTCGATCGCTTTGGACGCGATATCCACTACCTGCGCATCAGCCTGACGGATCGCTGCAACCTGCGCTGTGTCTACTGCATGCCGGAAGCGATGACCTTCCGCCCGCGCGCCGAGCTGATGCAGGACGACGAATTGCAGCTGCTCATGCGCGCCTTCACCGAGCTGGGTTTTCACAAGTTTCGGCTGACGGGCGGCGAGCCGACGGTGCGCGCCAACATCGTCGAGATCGTGCGCCGCCTGGCCCGGACTTCCGGCGTGCGCACCCTGACGATGACGACGAACGGGCTGCTGCTCAAACAGCTCGCCCGGCCCCTGCACGAGGCTGGCCTGCAGCGCGTCAACGTCTCGATTGACACGCTCGACCCGGTGCGCTTCAAGCGCCTCACGCGCTGGGGGGCGCTGGAAGGTGTGTGGGACGGCCTGCTCGAGGCCGAGCGCGTCGGCCTGACGCCCCTCAAGCTGAACGCGGTGGTGGTGCGCGGCTACAATGAAAACGACGTGGCCGACCTGGCCGCGCTCACCCTCCAGCACCCCTGGCAGGTGCGCTTCATCGAGATGATGCCCTTTGGCGAGGTCGCCGGTTTTCAACAGGCGCAGGTGGTCACCGAGCAGGAGATGCGCGAGCGGATCGAAGCGAAGCTCGGCCCGCTGCACCCGGTGAACGACGGTCAGCTCGACGGCGAGGCGCGGCTGTATCGCCTGAAGCACGGCCTCGGCGACGTGGGCTTCATCAGCTCGGTGACGGTCCCGTTCTGCGCCTCGTGCACGCGCGCGCGGCTGACGGCGGACGGCAAGCTGCGGATGTGTCTGTTGCGCGAGTACGAAGTGGATCTGCTCACGCCGCTGCGGCGTGGCGCGTCCGTGGACGACCTCAAGGCCCTGATCAAGAAAGCCGTCCACCACAAACCGTGGGGCCACGGCCTGGCGCAAAACCTGGTGCCGCTGAACCGAGTGATGAGTGAGATCGGGGGATAGTCCGTTACGGTTTCTTCTCTCTCCGGAACAGCCCCCCCACCAGCATCCGCTCCAGGGACTCGCCGAACGTGGGCACGACCGGCGCAGGTTGATCGTGCTGCTCCCACTCGCCGCGGGCGCGCTCGGCTGCCCACTGCGCGCGGCGGGCGGCGGCGTCGGCAATGATTTGCTCTAAAGCGAGCATGTCGCCTTTGGCAAGCAGGTCGCGCAGCGATTGCAACTCGGTCAGCGCTGCCTCCAGGTAGTGCAGGACGGCGTCGCGGTTGAGGCGAAGGGTGGCAGGGTCCAGGTCGGTCAGGGCGAAGGTAGCGGTGGCAAAGCCGCGATCGGCGGCCTTGCGCATCTCGTGCCAGCCGGGGGAGGCGTTGGCCACCCGCAACAAGGCAACGGCGGTCAGCGCCGGCAGGGCGTCCACGCCGCCCATCAACCCATCATGTTCGACAGCCTCCACGTAGTACGGCTGCGCGCCAAGCAGGGCTGCCAGGTCGCTCAACAGCTTCACCGCCTCGGGCGCGCATTCGGGCGCCGCGGTCAACGCCCACAAGCCGTCGGTGAACAGGTTGGCGCGCGCGGCTTCGAGGCCCAGGCGGCCATCGTACAACAGCTCCGGGTTGAGGAGGGGATGCGCCGCGACGAAGTAGCGGTTGGCCGGCAGGTGCTCCTTGGCCCAGGCCAGCGGCGGCGCAAGCAGTGGGCCCAGGCTGGCGACCACGGCCTGCTCACGGATTTCGGGCGCGCACGCCTTGAGCCACTCGTGCTGGTCGGCCAGTGGCCCACCCAGCAGAATCAGATCGGCGCCGTCCACGGCCTCGATCAGATTCCACTTCGCTTCCTGGACGAAACCGCGTTGCTGCGCCAGCCGCGCTAAGCCGTTGTCGCGGTCGAAGCCGACCAGGCGCAGATCCTTGCGCTCGCGCAGGGCCAGGCCCACCGAGCCGCTGATGCGGTCGAGGCCGATCAGCGCGATTTTGACAGGCGCGTTCCTGCTCATCGGCCCAGGAGTAGTCCGAGGATGAAATTGGCCGGGCCGCCAATGATCATGGATAACACCGGCCGGCCTAGGAACACCAGCGCCAACAGGATGAACAGGCCCCAGCGCTCCAGCAGATCGAGGCCGCTATCCCATTCGCGTGGGGCCACGCCGCGCAGCACCTTCAGGCCATCCAGCGGGCCGATGGGGAGGAGGTTGAAGAGCATCAGGATGACGTTGATGACCACGAACTCGGTTAGCAGAAAATTCGGCCCGGGCAGAATGCCGCCGATAGAATCGAGACGCCCGGCCCGAACCAGGCCGAATTGAAAGGGGATAGATGCCAGGACGGCCATGAGCAGGTTCGCGAACGGCCCGGCAAAGGCCACGATGGCCATGCCCAGGCGCGGCCCATTGCGAAAGTTGTACGGGTTGGTGAGCACCGGCTTGGCCCAGCCGAAGCCGGCAAAGATGAGCAGCAGCGAGCCGATGGGGTCGAGGTGCGCCAGCGGGTTGAGGGTGAGGCGGCCCATGTTGCGCGGCGTCGGGTCGCCAAGCTGGTCCGCCGTGAGCGCATGCGCCAGTTCGTGGACGGTAAAGGCGATCACCAACGTCAGCATACGAGCGATGATGGTTAGGGAATCAAGGTCGCCGAGCATGAAGCCTCCTGAGAATGTCAGCGATTATATCAAGCAGCGAGGATCGGCGTCAGCGACATGGCCTGGCCTATAATCTGTTCAATGCCCCCGCCGATCCTCGACTTGCGCCTGGACGATGTGTTGCGTTTGCGGAAGCCGCACCCCTGCGGCAGCTACGAGTGGCGCGTGGTGCGCCTGGGCGCGGATATCGGCCTGGAATGCCTGACCTGCGGGCGGCGCGTCCTGCTGGAGCGGCGCGAGGTGGAGAAGCGCACGAAGACGGTCGTGAGCCGCGGGCCGGCGCCGGGCACGGAGAGTCAGAGTCAGGAGTAGTCGGTCACGCGGTTGCAACGCCGGGCGGGCCGGGCTGCGGCTCTTTCTCGATGACCTGCAACAGTGCCCGCGCGGAGGCCAGCCCCAGACCGATGAAGAGCACGACGAGCACGAAGTTCGCGCTCAACAACGCGAGCGGGATGAGCGGCGGGAACCAGGCAAAGAACGCGGTCGCCAGCGGCTGAACGGAGATGAAGACGGCCAGCCACACGACCCAGGCCAGCAGCGAGACCGCGCCGCGCGCCGGGTTCCGCCACACCAGCCAGCCCAGCCCCCACACGAAAAACTCCACGCACACCGCCAGCCCGGCGCGCGGCCGCACCTGCAACAGATAGAGCACGCGGCCCAGGCCCTTCTTCAGCCGGTACAACTGATATAACCCGATGACCAGCAGGCCGAGGGTCAGCAACAGCACCGCGCCGAACAAGCCCACTAGGAGCCACGGGTCAATGCGCGTCAGTATATAAGCTAAGCCCATGAGCACGATGGCGGCGATGTTTTCGGCGACGACGAAGGCGGGTGCGGAGGTGGTGCCCGCCGTGCCGCTGGTCGTGCTCAACATCGGCTTGGCCAATGCCTTCATACCGGTCAGGGCGGTGGCTGCGACCGCGCTGCTGGCCGCAATCGCCACGCCCGTCCCCTCCAGCGCGCCCGTCTCGCCGTTGAAGATGCGCAAGGTGTCAATGGCCGCCTGCAATTCCGGGCTGAGGTTGACAATGACGCCGACCGAGGCCAGCGAGACGAGCGCCGCCGATAGCGGCACGACGAAGCCGCCGACGAAGTGGACGACAGCGTTGGCTGCATGCAGCAGCCCCGGCGCGAACTGCTGGGCGAGCGCTGGCGCAATGGTCACCAGCCATAAGACGCCGACGAACGCAATGAACCACCACTCGGCCATAAAGACCATTGGCCCGCTGAGCTGAATCAGGCCGAAGCGGGCCGCCAAGCCGAGCACGAGCAGGCAGGCATATTGGTTAGAAGCGCCGACCAATCCGCCGGCAGCGATCGCGGCAAGCACGAGTTCCATAAGATTCTCCCTAAAGCCCGATGACTATCCCAATTTTGGGTTTTTTGAGTCAAGCTTCAATAAACTCAAAATAACCCTTGACAAAAAAGAAAATAAACAATAGTATAATTGATGTTGATGGCTCGCAAAATCAACTCTAGCGCAAAAAACTTAGAAATCCTAAAGCTACATTTTGATTATGCACCCTATCCTGGGAACCTGCCCCGTCTGCGGTGAAACTCTGACTGTAACCCGGCTGCATTGCCGCTCCTGTGACACCACGATCGAGGGCCAATTCACCATCGGCGCCTTCGACCGCCTCGGCCCGGAGCAACTGGCCTTCGCCGAGACCTTCATTCGTTGTGAGGGCAAACTCAACCGGATGGAAAAGGAACTCGGCCTATCTTACCCCACCTTGCGGGCCAGACTCAATGAGTTGATCCAGGCGATGGGGTACGAGATCGGTCAGGAAGAGGCCGCTGGCGTGAGCGACGAAGAGCGCCGCCGCATCCTCGACGACCTGGCCGCCGGACGGATCAGCTCGCAGGACGCCGTGAAAGCCCTGCAAGGCGCAGACTGATCTGGGATTTTCGATCGCGGATTTTGGATTGGCACTGGATAGCGGCCAGCGGTGGAGATCTTTCTTGATTGAACCGGAGACGCTATGACCCTCACGAAAGCCAACGCCGACACGACCTCTGATCCGGAAATCACGCTTGAGATCGGCGGTGACGTGCGCCTGAGCGGCAGCGACCGCAACGAGATCGTGGCCGAAGGTGACGCCGGCATTGAGCTGACGACTAGCGCAAACGGTAGCCAGGCCCGTCTTCGCTGCGACGGTCATTGCACCGTCCGCGTGCCCCGGCGCGCGCGCCTGCGTTTCGACCACATCGGCGGCGACGCCCGGATCAAGGAACTGGAAGCCGATTTGATGCTAAAAGAAGTAGCCGGCGACCTTGTCCTGCGCCGGGTGGCCGGGGTGAAGTCCGACCGGGTCGGCGGTGATTTGAGCGCCAAGTATGTGGCCGGGCCCTTACTCTTCGGCGAGGTCGGCGGCGATGTTTCTGCCCGGGAGGTGGCGGGCGGCCTGGCCGGTTCGGCCGGCGGCGACATCTACCTGCGCAACGTCGAGGCCGAGGCCACCGGTTCGGCCGGCGGCGATGTGGTGCTCAACGTGGATTTCGCGCCCCCGCACGCCTACGATTTTTCAGCCGGTGGCGACATCATCTGCCGCGTCCCGCCCGGCGTCTCCGCCGTCATCACGGCGCAGTGCACCGGCGATCTCTCGGTGGATGTGCCGGGCGCGCGCGTCGAAGGCCGTAACGGCCAGAAGGTCATCGTGCTGGGCGCGGGCGAAGCAAAAGTGTCTTTGCGAGCAGGCAGTGACATCACCATCAGCGATGTGACCACGGCCTCGTCCGGCGTCGCCGACAGCGGCGATGACTTTGGCGAACGAATCGCAGCGGAGATCGAAGCCAAAGTGAGTGCGCGCCTGGCGGAAGTGGAGCGTGAACTCAACGCGCAATTCGGCAACCTCAACATTAGCCTGAGCGGGCTGGGCGGCGTGGATGCCGAGCGCATTGCCGCTAAAGTGCGGCGCGCCGCCGAAGCTGCCCGCCGCCGCAACGACTCGGCGCAACGCAAAGCGGAGGCCCTCAGCCGCAAGGCCGAAGCCCTGCAGCGCAAAGCAGAGCAGATCACTGAACGGGCCGGACGCCGCAAGAG
The DNA here is from genome assembly GCA_037442085.1 of Anaerolineae bacterium. Lineage (GTDB taxonomy): Bacteria > Chloroflexota > Anaerolineae > Anaerolineales > UBA6663 > JANWXR01. The sequence goes on along the minus strand of JBBIQY010000100.1, from coordinate 6,810 downwards.
CTGGGGCTTCGCCTTCACGGCGCCGCCGCGCCCCCCGACGCCGCCCGCGCCGCCGCGCGCACCCGGCGTCGAGCCGGTGAGCGAAGACGAACGCCTGGCCGTCCTGCGCATGTTGGAGCAGGGCAAGATCTCCGCTGCCGACGCTGCGAAACTACTGGCCGCGCTGGAAGGCAAAGTCGGCTAGTCTTCGGTCATGCGTCATAACTCATTTCGCATGACCGAAGATTGATGACTGATGATTGATGACTGCCCAACTCGTCGCCACCCCCTCCGAACGTGACGGCCTTCAGCCGCTTGACATCACGCGCCACCTGGCCGGTGTAGCCGAACTGATCGGCCTATGCTTCTCGCCGGAGGTGGAAGAAGGCTGGCACCACGCCATCCATGAACTGCGCTTTCTCAGCCGGTTGGGGCCGCTGGTGCATGTGCTCATCTGGCTCGATCCGAAGCGCAGGTTGCTGACGCAGGGCTTCGTCTGGGTGGATGCCGGTCGGGTGATTGGCAACGTCAGCACCCAGCCCTCGGACGCGCGCTCCGACGTCTGGATCATCGCCAACGTCGCCGTGCATCCCGATTTCCGGCGGCAGGGGATCGCCTGGCAGTTGCTGCGCGCCGCGCTCGATCACATTCGGGCGTGTGGCGGACGGCAGGCCATCCTACAGGTGGATGATGACAACGCCGGGGCCATCGCCTTGTATCGGCGGCTGGGCTTTGAACATACGGCCACGCATCGCGCCTGGCAACGTCCCGGGCGCTCGGTCATCCCCGCTTACGAGCCGTCGCGTTTCGACATCCGCCTGCGTGGCAAGCGCGAGTGGGTGGACGAGCTGCATCTGGCGGAGCTGGTGCGCCCGGAGGGCCTGCTCTGGAACCGGCCGCTGAGCGCGGCCGAATTCCGCCCGGCGCTGCTGCGCCGCCTCGAGGCCTTCCTCAACGGCGAGGTCGAGGAGCACTGGCTGGCCGTCACCGCTCAAGACCAGATCGTCGGCGTGCTGGTGATTGTGACCGGCCTGGCCGAGGGTGACCGGCTGACCTTGCTGGTGCATCCGGCATTTCGCGGGCAGGTGGAGCGCGCCCTGCTGATCCGCGGCCTGCGGCGCCTCGGCCCGCGCCCATGGCCCATTCGTATCGAGCATCCGGCCGGCGATACCTACGTCAACGACCTGCTGCGTGATTTTAGTTTCACCGTCACGCGCACATTGCGCTGGATGAGAAGGCAAGTGGCCTAGCGCCGGTGTGTCGCCGTGTCAGCGCAGCTGCAAACGCACGGCCTTCGATCAGCCGAACCGACAACCGCCCCCGTCTCCTGACACTTACACCATGAACGGACAAGTCATCGTTCAAGACCTCAGCAAAATTTATCTCACCCGCCAGCGCAAGGGCCTCTTCAAATCCGAGGAGAGGCAGGTGCCGGCGCTCAAAGGTGTCTCACTGGAGATCAGGCCGGGCGAGATCTTCGGCCTGCTTGGCCCCAACGGCGCGGGCAAGACGACGCTCATCAAGTGCCTGACCACACTGCTGCTGCCCACGGCGGGGACGGCCTGGATCAACGGCTTCGAGCTGACGAAGAACGACAATGCCATCCGCGCCACCACCGGTTGCATGCTGATGGGCGAACGCGGCCTGTACTGGAAGCTGACCGCGCGCGAGAACCTGGCCTTCTTCGGCGCGCTCTATTACCTCAGCCCGGCGGACCGCCGCCGCCGTGCCGACGAGCTGATCGAGAAGCTCGGCCTGGGCGAGATTGCTGACCGCGCGGTGGAGAGCTACTCGTCCGGCCAGCGCATGAAGCTGGCCTTCGCCAAGGCGCTGATCAACGACGCGCCGCTGCTCATCCTCGACGAGCCGACCAACACGCTGGACGTGCCCTCGGCCCGCGAACTGCGCGCCGTCGTCCGCGAGCTGAACGGACAGGGCAAGACGGTGATCTATACCACCCACATCATGGCCGAGGCCGAGACCTTGTGCGACCGGGTCGCCATCATTGATCGTGGCGAGGTGCTGGCGCTGGGCACGGTGCCGGGACTAAAGGCGTCGCTCGTACAAGAGTCGGTGATAAAGGTCGAAGGCGTCATCTCCACCCATGCCTCGCAGGCCGTGGAACGACTGCCCGGCGTCTCACGCGTCGCCGCCCACATCAACGGCAAGACGACGCTCACCGTCGTCTCGCAGGACGGGCATGTCACGCTGCTGCCGCGCCTGATCGAGACGCTCACCGCCCACAACGCCGTCATCCAGTACATCGCCCCGCAGGAGGTGACGTTGGAGGACGTGTTCATTGCCCGTACCGGCCGCACGCTGGCGGTGGATACCTCGGTGAAATAAAGCGGCAGAGAGGGAAAACCGGGATCCGGCCTTGGTGTTTCCCCGCCTTCCCCGAATTGAATGATGACGACGACCGTTGGCCAACCCACCTTCTCTCAAACGCTTTCGGCTGCTCTGGCCGAGACGCAGTTGCGGTTGATCAACATCAGCCGCTACCCCGGACAGCTGGCGCTGGAGGTCGTCATCCCGATCATCTTCGCCGCCATGCCCATGCTGCTGGGCCGCGCCACCAGCGGCGCGGATGCCGCAGCCAACTTCGCCGCCAACACCGGCACGGCCAATTATGTGGCTTATCTCCTCATCGGCAGCAATGTGTTTTCGCTGGTCTCCAGCGCTTTCTGGCATATCGCCTACTGGCTGCGCTTCGAGCAGGAGACCGGCACGCTCGAAGCCGTCTATCTCACGCCGACCTCAACCTTCACGCTGGCTGGCGGTGTCGCGTTGTACAGCGTCATCCGCGGGCTGTCGTCGTCGCTGCTGGCCTATCTCCTCGGCTGCGCGATCTTTCAAGTCAACCCCTTTCAGGGTGATGTGCTGCTGGCGCTGGCCTTCGTCGCCGCCGGGCTGATCCCGCTGTATGGCATGGCCCTGATCTTTGGGGCGGTGGTGCTCAAGGTGAAAGAGTCCAACGCCGTCGTCAACCTGATGCAGTGGGTGGTGAGTTTTCTGATGGGGATTTTTTTCCCCGTCACGGTCCTGCCGCCCGTTGTCCGCGTCATCGCCTGGCTCTTCCCGCCCACCTGGATGACCAATGGCGTGCGCTCGGCCCTGCTGGGCGTGGGTTACTTCTTCGGCGCGTGGTACGCCGATATGGCCGTGCTGTGGGCGTTTATGCTCTTCGCGCCGCTATTCGGCTTCTGGGTCTTTCGGCGCACCGAGCGCGGCATCCAGCGCAACGAAGGCGTTGGGCAGTTTTGAGTTGTAGTGTGGGCCGGCTTGAGATTTCAGATTTGAGATTTGCGATTGCGGATCGTGAGGCAATCAGCGAGCCACAGCCTGAAATGAAATGACAACGACTGGATCTTCCCCAAAACTGCTTACCGGCTTCGCCGCCTGGCTTAGCACCCTCGTCGCCATGGCGCAGAAGGAGCTGACGATCATGCTGCGCTACCCGGTGGAGTTCGTCGCCTCCTTTGGACAGATCTTTCTCATCGTCACCATTCTGACGCTGGCCGGGTTGATGTTCTCACCGACCGGCGTCCGCGCCGCCGTTGCAGCCGACGCCGTCTCGCGGACGGCGGGCATCGTGGTCTACGGTTTCATCCTGTTCATGTTCCTTAGTGATACGCTCTGGACCATCGGCTACAACGTGCGCCGCGACCAGAAGCAGGGCACGCTCGAGCAGCTCTACCTCAGCCCGGCCTCCAAGTTCGCCAACCTGCTCTCACGCATCGTGGTGACGCTGGTGTGGACGGGCTTATTGTGTGTCATTTCCGCCTGGCTGATGAGCGTACTGATCGGCCGCCTGCCGGCCCAGAACATCCCGCTAGCCGTGTTCATCCTGGCCCTCGCCCTCTCCGGCACGTTCGGCACGGGTTTCGCCTTTGCCGCGCTCACGCTGCGCATCAAAGAGGCCGCGCAGACCCTCGCCAACCTGATCCAGTTCGCCTTCATGGTGCTGTGCGCACCGTTCTTCCCGTTCAGCGCCCTGCCGGAGGTCTTGCAGTGGGTCGCGCGCGTTATCCCGCTCTCCTACGGTGTGGACGCCTTCCGCTCGGCGCTGATGGGCCTGCCCGCCGGTTACCCGGAACTCGCGCCCATCGAGGTAGAGATCGCCATCGTCGCCGTGTTCGGCGTGGCGATGCCGCTCATTGGCTACCGGCTGTATCGGCGTGAGGAGGACATGGCACGGCGCAAAGGCAGCCTATCGGAGTATTGATCGCTATGGCCGACGAGCAGGCCCGCCTCCGCATCCTGCAAATGATGGATGACGGCAGGCTGTCCGCCGCGCGCTGGGCGAGACCACCACGTCTGACAATCCCTTTTACGCGGAGGTGGATGAAGGGCCGGGCGGTGAGAAAGTGCAGGTCTATATCGGCTGATTCTTGATTGCGGATTGACGACCGAAGCTCAATCAGCAACCCAAATCTAAAATCAGGAATGGAGTCGGATGGCAACTGTTGAAGAGCGCATGAAAGTGCTCAAACTCATCGAAGCAGGCAAGATCAGCGCTGAGGAGGGCGCCAGACTCCTGGCTGCCCTGGCCGAAAGCCGCAAGGCGCCGAGCGTCACGCTGGGCACGGCGGTGGGCGAAGCGCGCTGGTTCCGCGTCCGTGTCACCGACCTCAAGACCGGCAAGGCCAAGGTCAACGTCAACATCCCGATGGGCCTGGTCAACGTCGGCCTGAAGATGGGCGCGCGCTTTGCGCCCGATCTGGGGGCCGAGCAGATGGAGGCGCTGGCCGAGGCGCTCAAATCCGGCCAGACCGGCAAGATCATTGACGTGACCGATGAGGAGGACGGCGAGCACGTCGAGATTTTCGTAGAGTAAAGCGCCATAGCGCCGCTCACCGACGGCATCGCCAACGAGCACAGGTATGTGCTGCACTTCATCAACGAACGCGTGAAGGAAATTGCGAACGGTGGCCTACTATCTCGTCAAAGCCAAGCTCAAAACCGAACGCGCCTCGCAACTGCTCAGCCGGTTGAACAGCGGGGAGATCCGGGCCATGCGCCCGTTCGGCGCGGCGTTGCACGGCGGCCTCGAGGACGCCCGGCGCGACGGCGAATGGATTGTCTGGGAAGAGGAGGACTACTGCTCGCCGCCGCTGGCCATGGAGCGCGCCGCTGTGCTCGACACCTACTTTACCGGGCTCACCGTGGAAGCCGTAGCGCCCGGCGCGGGCTGGGCGCGTATCCGGCATCTGCCGCGTCTCTGGCAATCGTCCACGACCCAGGCGCGATGACCCCCACATCTCGCCGCCCCGCCGGCTTCGCCGGCTTCACCATCGTCTGGCTTGGTCAGATCATCTCGGTGCTGGCCACCAGCATGACCCAGTTCGCGCTGACGATCTGGGTTTTCGAGAAGACGGGCAGCTACACGGCGCTCGGCCTGGTACAGGTCTTCTTCATCACGCCCTTTCTTCTGCTCTCGCCGGTTGCCGGAGCGATGGTGGACCGCTACGACCGCAAGCTGATGATGATGCTCAGCGACCTGGCCGCCGGATTGGGCACGATCTTCATCCTGGTGATGCAGTCGCTGGGCCTGCTGGAAGTCTGGCATCTGTATGTCACCGCCGTGATCGCCGGCCTGGGCAATTGCTTTCAGTGGCCGGCCTACTCCGCCGCCATCAGCACGATGATATCCAAAGAGCAGTACGGGCGCGCCAATGGCATGATGTCATTGGTGGAGACGGGGCCGGGCATCTTCGCGCCGCTGCTGGCCGGGGCGCTGCTGCCGCTCATCGGCCTGGTGGGTATCCTGTGGGTGGATGTGCTGACGTTTCTCGTCGCCATCGGCGCGCTGCTGATCGTCCACATCCCGCAGCCGCCGCGCTCTGCCGAAGGGCAAAAGGCTGCCGGCGGCCGTCTGCTGCAGGAGGCTGCTTACGGCTTCCGCTATATCTTTGCCCGGCCCAGCCTGATGGGTCTGCAATTGGTGTTCTTCTTCGGCAACCTGTTTGCCGGCATCGCCTTCACCGTCTTCGCTCCGATGATTCTCGCGCGCACCGGCAACAACGAAGCCGCGCTGAGCTACGCGCTCTCGGCAGGCGCGGTCGGTGGGGTGGTCGGCGGCGTGATCATGAGCGCCTGGGGCGGCTTCAGGCGGCGCGTCCACGGCGTGTTGCTCGGCTGGATTTGGAGCGGCTTCGTGGGGATGTTCCTGCTCGGGCTGGGCCGAGACATCGCCTGGTGGGCGGCCTTCATGTTTCTCGGCTCTTTGCCTTTCGCCATCGTGAACGGCTCGAACCAGGCCATCTATCAGGCCAAAGTGCCGCCGGACGTGCAGGGCCGCGTCTTTGCGGCGCGGCGGCTCATTGCCTGGTTCACCAACCCGATCTCGCCTCTCATCGGCGGCACGCTGGCCGACTTTGTGCTGGAGCCGGGGATGCAGGCCGGCGGCTGGTTGACGCCCGTGTTTAGTGGCTGGGTGGGCGAGGGGCCGGGCGCGGGCGCGGCGGTGCTGATGGTCATCTGCGGCCTGGCAGCGACCCTGGGTGGGATGGCCGGCTACTTCGTGCCCGTCATCCGCCACGCGGAGGCGCTGCTGCCCGACCATGATGCTGCCCCGGCTCAGGCTGCGCCGGCCACCGCCGACTGATGTTTGACAAACGGGCGCAACCGCTGCGGAGCGTGATGCGTAGTTGGTAGTGCGTCGTGGGCGTCGCCCAACGCGCTACGCTCTATGCTTCTGGAGACTCAGTAGATCCAATCTTCATGGTCTCGGGGTGGCTGGCGCAGTGATCTCATGGACGCAACCGTAATGTTGTTCCAGCGCCCGAATAATGAACTTGACCAAGCGGCTGAGCTCAAAGAGCTTAGTCT
>JBBIQY010000099.1:0-12817 GCA_037442085.1 Anaerolineae bacterium | reverse complement strand
GTCGGCTGGTCTATGGGCGCGGGCGTTGCCCTCAAGTACGTGACCGACTTCAACGCCGACGGGCGCGTCACCAAGCTGGTGATGGTCGGCGCGGCCACGCCGCGCTTCAAGCAGACGGCGACCGAGCCGTTTGGGATGGACGAGGCCACCGCCGCCGCCTCGCTCGAAGCCATGCGCGTTGCCCTGCCGGAGACCATGGCCGCCTTCGGCGGACTGAACTTCCACCGCACGGATATGGAAGCGACCAAGAACTGGTTCCTGTCGCTGTGGCTGAAAACGCCGGCCTACGTCGGCTACAAATACTTCAAGACCCTGCTGGACGAAGACCTGCGCGACCGGCTGGAAAAGGTGAATATCCCGACCATCCTTTTCCATGGGCGGGACGACAAAGTCTGCCATCCCGGCTGGGCCGAGTACATGCTGCCGCGCATCAAGAACTGCAAGATGGTCTGGTTCGAGAACAGCGGCCACGTGTCAATGGTCGAAGAGCCGGACAAGTTCTCGCAGGAACTGGCGGCGTTCGTCGGCTGACTATCAGGGAGGGCGAAGGCGCTGGCGAAGGCAGTGCCTTCGCCTATCTACTACCACTATGAAAACCAAAGCCGCCGTTCTTTACAAGATGGAACACCCCGCGCCCTACGCGGAATCGCGACCGCTGGTGATCCAAGAACTCGAACTGGCCGGTCCCGGCCCCGGCGAAGTGCTGGTGGAGATCGCCGGCGCCGGATTGTGCCACTCCGACCTGTCGGTGATTGACGGCTCGCGCCCGCGCGTGATGCCGATGGCGATGGGCCACGAGGCCAGCGGCATCGTGCGCGAGGTGGGGCCGGGCGTGCACGATCTCGCCCCCGGCGATCACGTCGTCTTCTCGTTTGTGCCGGTGTGCGGCCACTGCGTCCCGTGCGCCACAGGCCGCCCGGCGCTGTGCGAGAATGGCGCGAAGGCGAACGTGGCCGGGACGCTCCTCGACGGCAGCCGCCACTTCAAGAACAGCGCCGGGCAGGAACTCCATCACCATCTCGGCGTCTCGGCCTTCTCGCAGTTCACCGTCGCGGCGCAAGAGTCATTGGTGAAGATCGATCCGAGCCTGCCGCTGGAGATCGCCGCAGTGTTTAGCTGTGCGGTGATGACGGGCGTGGGGGCGGTGGTGAATACGGCGCGCGTCGAGCCGGGGACAAGCGTGGCGGTCTTCGGATTGGGCGGCGTGGGCCTGAGCGCGGTGCTGGGCGCGCGGGCCTCGGGCGCATACCCGATTATGGCCGTTGACCTGCTGGATTCCAAACTCGAACTGGCGCGCAAATTGGGCGCGACACACACCGTCAATGCAAAGGAGGGCGACCCGGCCCAGGCGATCAAAGACCTGACCGGCGGCGGCGTGCACTATGCCTTCGAGAGTGTGGGCCATGAGCGCGTGCTGGTTCAGGCCTATCAGGCCACGCGGCGCGGCGGCACGACCGTCACCATCGGCCTGCCGCATCCGAGCAAACAGTTCGCCATCTCTGCGGTGAGCCTCGTGGCCGAGGAGCGCACGGTGAAAGGTTCGTACATGGGCTCCGCCGTGCCGCGCCGCGACTTCCCGCGCTTCATCGCGCTGTATCAGGCCGGGCTGCTGCCGGTGGACTTGCTGCTCACCCGCACGATTGCCCTCGATGAAGTCAACGCCGCATTCGATGCGTTGGCAAAGGGCGAGGCCGTGCGGCAGGTAATTCGATTTGGGGATTGATCAGGCGGGCTGAGGTGAAGCGGCGATTTGCGCCACGAGACGGCGCACCTCTTCGACGGCCTCCTGCAGGGAGTACGCGGTGGGCAGGGCCGCCTGATCAATCAGATCCATCATCTCCCACAACGAAACCCCGGCAATCTCGGCGGCCCGCGATTTGCTGACCTTGCCCTCGTGATACAGGCGCAAGGCCAGGTCTCGCTTTCGGCGCGCGACGCCTTCCAGCAGGATTTGCCGGGCCAGGTCTATGCGTGATGCCCGCTCCTGTTCAGCCAGCGCATCCAGATCCGAGGCGACTTCGTCAGAAACACGGAGGTTGATTTGGATTGATTTGGCTGTTGGGTCCATCACGCATTTCCTTTCTGTGCGGATCGCAGTCGTCGAATCTCGCTGGCCGCAGTCCGCAGTACCGTCAATATTGCCTGGTCAGTGCGCATCGCTCGACCAATGCGCGTTAGTAAATCGTCGCATTCGTCAAAGGACAACTGCCCGGAGATAAAGCCCTGCAGTGGCAAGACCTGAATGGTCATGTAGGCAATGTCATGAGCAACAGCGACATTTCGCCCGCGCTGTTCTTCCATGACCAGCGTCAGGCTGCGTTCTTTGGCGCACGCCAACGTCATACAGTCGGTGCGGCTGAGGGCCGGCGCGCTCCGGCCCAAAGTGGCCGCCAGTCGCTTCTCGGCGGCCGTGGGCAAAATGACAACCAACTGCCCGGCGGCAATGGCCGCTTCGATCCGTAGGGCGTCAGTATAGCCTTTGACTTTGCCCTGCGTCACTGTCTCAGCCTCCACGCCTGGCACGAGCGCCACGGGGCCGAAAACGCGCTCCAGCAACCACAGGGCGTCCTGTCGGGCAAGCACAATCAGGCTGGAGGCGTCGGCAATCGTGTTCATAAACCCACGTGTGCTACAAATTGTAGCGCATAGAGGGATAGGCGTCAATCTATCAACACCAGGAGAATTCCCATGCCACACGCGCAACTCAAAGATTTCAAGATGCACTACGTCGAACGCGGAACCGGCCCGGAGCCAATCGTCTTCGTTCACGGCTTCATCAGCACCCGCCGCTGGTGGCTGCCGACAATTGAGCGTCTCTCAAAAGACGTTTATCACGCCTTCGCCATAGACTTGCGCGCGGCTGGCCTGTCGGACCAGATCGAGACGGGACACACCCTGTCCCAATACGCAGACGACCTACATCAGTTTGTGGAAGCGCTGGGGCTGCCAAAGTTCACCCTCGTTGGGCATTCGATGGGCAGCCAGATTGCCATGCAGTATGCGCTCAATCACCAAGATCGGCTCAAGGCGCTGGTGCTGGTGGACCCGGTCGCGGCTTCGGGCAACAAACTGTCCCCGGACATCATCGCCTGGTGCAAAACGGTGCAGGGCCAGGCCGAGGGCCAGCGTCTGATCGTGCTGGGCGCATTCGCCACGCCGCCCACTGGCGAATATCTGGAGAAACTCGTCGAAGACGCCGTTGCCTGGGGCGCGCCGATTTACAATGCCACGCTGGACGAGATGGTGCGCTTCAACGTAGTGGATCGATTGGGTGAGATCAAAGCGCCGACACTGGTGACGTGGGGCGACAAAGACGCTTCGGTCCCCTTCCCCGGTATCGTCGAGACCTACACCAACATCCCAGGCTGCGCGCTGGAAGTCTGGCACGGCGTGGGGCACTCGGGGCCGATTGAGATTCCGGATCGGTTCGTGGACTTGCTCACGCGGTTCATCCGTGAAGCCTCACAGCCGAAGGCGTGAGCCATGCTGTATGCCGACCGCGCCTTTCGTCACGGACAATTTATCACCCTCGACCCGGCGCAACCCACCGCGCAGGCCCTCGCCGTCCGTGACGGCAAGATCGTCGCCGTCGGGTCGGACGATGATATTGCTTCGCTGATCGGGCCGGGGACGACGGTGGTTGATCTCGACGGCTGCACCGTCGTCCCCGGCTTCCACGACGCCCACTGCCACATCCTGCTCTTCGGTTTGAGTTTGGTGGAAATGAACGCGCGCGCGGCGGCGACGATTGCCGAAGCCGTCGAAGCGGTGGCCGCGCATGTTCAACAGGCAACGTCGGGGCAATGGATTCGCGGCGGCGGCTACAACGAAAACAAACTCGCCGAACGCCGCCACCTCACCCGCGCCGACCTCGATCCGGTCTCCCCACACAATCCCGTTTTCCTCTCGCACGTCTCCGGCCACATGGCCGTCGCCAACTCGCGCGCGCTGGCCCTCGCCGGAATCACCCGCGACACGCCCGACCCGGCGGGCGGCGTGATCGAACGCGATGAGCGCGGCGAGCCGACCGGCCTGCTGAAAGAGACGGCGCAGGAGTTGATCAGAAAGATTCTCCCGCCGTACACGCTGGAAGAAACGAAGGCCGCGCTTGCCGCAGCCGGGAGACAGATGGCCGCCGAGGGGATCACCAGCGCGCAGGACGCCTGGGCCGGGTGGATCGCGCCGGAAGAGTTTCGGGCCTATCAAGAGGCAACCGCCGAGGGGCTGCTGCCGCAGCGCGTGCGGCTGATGGTGGACGTGGAACGGCTGGCCGTGAGGGAGCGAGCCGCCACACAGGGCGGCCCCTACTTCGATTTTGCCTTCGGCCTGCGCACGGGGTTTGGGAACGAGCGGCTGAAACTCGGCGCGATCAAACTCTTCCTCGACGGTTCGCTCATCGGCCGCACGGCGGCGCTTTCCGCGCCGTATGCCAACCCTTCGACGGGCTCAGGGCAGGCTGCGCCGGATACGTGCGGGTTCCTTGTGAAAAGCGAAGAAACGATCCACGCGCAAGTGGCCATGGCCCACCGGGGCGGCTGGCAGGCGGCCATGCACGCCATCGGCGACCGGGCGATTGAGGCCGGGCTGGATGCGATTGAGTCGGCGATGGGTGCAGACGCGGCGCGTTTTCGCCCGCGCCTCGAGCACTGCGGCATCCTGCGCCCCGATCTGCTCGAACGCATCCGGCGGCTGGGCGTCGTCATCGTCACCCAGCCGCGCTTCATCACCGAACTCGGCGACGGCTTCCGCGCCGCGCTGGGCGAAGAACGACTGCGGCTCACTTATCCGATGGCGAGTCTGCGCGGCCTACGTGTGGCGTTCAGTTCGGATCGCCCGGTGGTGAACGGCGCGCCGCTCTTGGGCATTCAGGCCGCTGTGTTGCAACGCACAGGGAGCGGCGCGGCCTATATACCCGCAGAGGCCATCACCGTTGAAGAAGCCCTGCGCTGGTACACGCTTGGCGCGGCGTACTCGACCTTTGAGGAGAACGAGAAGGGGAGTCTTGCGCCGGGCAAATGGGCGGATTTTACGGCGCTCTCCGACAATCCCATGCAAGCGACAGAAAAAATGACCGGTGAGATTGCGGTGTTGAAGACGGTGGTGGGAGGGGAAGTCGTGTTCGAGCAGTGACGCTCCCCCACGCCGCTGTTGGATCTTTCTCGGTCTCAAGGGTTGCCGAAAATGACCCGCGCGGGAGCGCCGCCTTCCCAGAAGCGAGCCAGCACTTCCAGAAAGGTCTGGCCCGGCGGCCCCATCCGCACCTTCTCGTCGCTCGGCAAGACGGTGTGATAAGGGCGCGCGCCGCCGGAGAAAATCCAATCCATCCCCGCCAGCGATTCCAACGCTGTCGCGCGCCAGCGCTCCAGCGCCGCCGCATCCGCCGGGTCATTTCGGTCATCTATCCCGTGCAGATTCAGGGCGAATTCGTCTATTGACGAATACTGGATGAACAGGGGCAGGCCGAGGCCGTCGGGCGCCGGCCGGGTGATGTACGGGTAGACGACTGCGCTCAGAAAACACCGTCCGGGATGCTCGCCCGCCTGTTTCTGCTCGGCCTCGCAGATCGGGTTGAGCCCCGATCCCCAGAAGTCGTACCCGGCGATGATCAACTCGCGGATGGGCACATCGGCCTCGCCGGGCCGGTATTCTGGATCATCGAAATCCGGGATGAAGCCGCCATCGTTCACAAGCCTCAGCCGCCCCTCCGCGGCGGTGCGCGGGAGCAGTTGCGCCAGCGTGTCGGCGTTCACTTCCACCCCGATGCCGCCCGCCGACGAACCGGCGAACAGCACGCGAGTGCGCGGGTCGGCGTCGTCGAGGCCGTATCGCTCCGTCAGGGTTTCAACCATCGCCTGCACGTTCGCGCGCCCGGAGAAAAACCAGCCGCCGGGGTCGGCCAGCGTGGGCCGTTTCTCGGTTGTCGCTCCGCTCCAGCCGTCGCTGGAGCAGTAATGAGCGAAAGCGATATTGACATCGTGAAAAGCCGGGTTTTGTTTCGCGGCGCGATTGTTCTTCGATGAGTTTGTCGTAGTCGGCGTCCGGCTCCGCGAATTTCGCGCTCACTTCGTCGAACAGCCGCAGCGCGTCCACAATCGGCTCAACGGCCTCTTCGACCACCTGCTTGACCGTCTTGTCGGCGTCGAGCTGCGGCTCCTGCTCCAGCATCCCGCGCGTGTAGCCTTTGCTGAGTTGTGTCTCGCCCAGGTAGTCGTTATCCACGCCGGCCATGATCCGCAATAGCGTACTCTTGCCCGCGCCGTTCAGGCCGAGTACGCCGATCTTGGCGCCGTAGTAGAAGCCGAGCGAAATGTCGCGGATGACTTCGCGATTGGGCGGAAAGATGCGCCTGACGCGCACCAGGGAGTAGATGACCTGGTCGGTCATAAACAACGCCCACTTTAGCTGAAAACCTGCTGCATCTTCAACGCCGCCGCCAGGTCGCCCTTGACCTTGAGTTTGCCCTGCATAAACGCGGGCATGACCTCCAGCTCGCCATTGGCAATCGCGATGTAATCGGCGGCGCTCGCCGAGATCGTCGTCGTCGGGTTGGGCACGGTTCCTTCATGGATGGTGCACGTCCGGTCGGCAATGGATAGGACGTACTGCCCGCCGCCCTCGCCCGTCAGGTCGAACTGGAACACGGCCTGAAAGTCACCGGCCTTCTCTGGCGAGAACCGGCCGGGCATGGCGGCGAAAACTTCCTGAAGGGTCGTAGCTTTTGCCATGCACAATTTCACCTGATGAAAAGTCGGCCCGCATTCTAACACGCCGCCGGTTTGGTGTCTGCCGCCGACGAGTGCTATAATCCGCGAAATTCAGAACCAGACCAAGACCGAGAAGAGTAAGCGGCGCGCCAGACTGAGCAGAGAAGACCGGGCCATCGGCTGAAAGCCCGCGCCGTTGTCGCCGCTGAACGTCCCTCGCGAGTCCATTGCAGAACGGCAGGCGCAATAGCGCTTGCCCAGTAGAGCAATGCGGGCCAGCCCGATACAGCGAACCAAGCGCTCTCGCATCCCCTCGAAAGGTGGGGTGAGAGAGAACTGAGGTGGCACCACGGAAGCAATGGCCTTTCGCCCTCATGGACGAAGGGCCGTTTGTGTTTAGAACTCATCTCTGTAGCCGGATCAACCGTCCAAGATGAAGTTTAGAGATCAGCCCCTACCACTCTGGGCGACTGTCGCCCGCCATCATTCATTGACCAGAGGAGTGTATGCCCGCTCTCGATTTCCCCAAGACCTATGACTTCGCCGCCATCGAAGGTGAGCTATACGCCTGGTGGGAGAAGAACGGCTGGTTCCGTCCCACCAACGACCCGAACGAGCCGGGTCACGACCCGAGCCGCAAGCCGTTCGTCATCTCCATCCCCCCGCCCAACGTCACCGGCGAGCTGCACCTCGGCCACGCCATGTTCGTCTCGGTCGAAGATCTGATGATTCGCTATCACCGGATGAAGGGCGAGCCGACGTTATGGGTGCCCGGCTCCGACCACGCCGGCATCGCCACGCAATTGCAGGTGGAGAGGATGCTGCTGCGCGAAGAAGAGGTGACGCGCGAGGCGCTGGGCCGCGAGAAATTCCTCGAATACTGCTGGGCGTGGAAGGACAAGTACGGCGACATCATCTATGACCAGTTGCGCCGGCTGGGCGCAAGCTGCGACTGGGGCCGCGTGCGCTTCACGCTCGACGACGGCCTGAGCGAGGCGGTGCGCGAGGCCTTCGTGCGCCTGTACCGCCAAGGCTTGATCTATCGCGGCGTGCGCCTGATCAACTGGAGCCCCGGCCTCAAGACCGCCGTCAGCGACCTGGAAGTGGAGTATAGCGAGGAACCGGCGACGCTCTACTACTTCAAATACCCGCTCAAAGGCTCGGATGAATATCTGCCCGTGGCGACCACGCGCCCGGAGACCATCCTGGGCGATACGGCGGTGGCCGTACACCCCGATGACCCGCGTTACCAGAGATTCATCGGCGCGACGGCGCTGGTGCCGATCCTCAACCGCGAAATCCCCGTCATCGCCGACACAGCCGTGGATCGCGAATTCGGCACCGGCGCGCTGAAGATCACGCCCGGCCATGACTTCACCGACTACGAGATCGGCGCGCGCCACAAACTGCCGATCATCTCGGTGCTCGACCGCGAGGCAAAGGTGACGGCGGCGGGCGGCCCGTACCAGGGGCTGGATCGGTTCGAGGCCCGTGAGAGCTATTGGGCGGACATGCGAGCCGCTGGACTGGTGATCAAAGAACAGCCGTACACGCGCAACACGCCCCGCTCGCAGCGCGGCGGCGAGATCATCGAACCGATGGTGTCCGAGCAGTGGTTCGTAAAGATCCAGCCCCTGGCTGAAGCCGCCATCGCCGCCGTGCGCGACGGGCGCATCCGCCTCGTGCCGGAGCGCTTCGAGAAGGTGTACTTCAACTGGCTGGAGAACATCAAGGACTGGTGCATCAGCCGGCAGTTGTGGTGGGGGCATCGCATCCCGGTGTGGTATCGCATCGGCGCGGATGGCCGGCCCGATTACGCCGAACAGTTCTGCGCCCACAGCGAGGCCGAGGCCTACGAGCAGGCACGCGCCAAACACGGCCCGGCAGTGAGGCTGGAGCAGGATCCGGATGTGCTGGATACCTGGTTCTCATCCGGCCTGTGGCCGTTCAGCACGCTCGGCTGGCCGCACGACACCGCCGATCTGCGCTACTTCTACCCGACCAGCGTGATGGAGACCGGCTACGACATCCTCTTCTTCTGGGTGGCGCGCATGATCATGCTGGGGCTGAAGTTTACGGACCAGGTGCCGTTCCACACGGTATATCTGCACGGCCTGGTGCGCGACGAGTACGGGCGCAAGATGAGCAAGACCACCGGCAACGTGGTGGACCCGCGCTGGATCATCGGCGGCGTGACCGGCGAGGAGATCGTCAGGTCCGGCACGAGCGCCGAAGTCGCAAAGAAGTATCCGGATGGCATCGCCGCGCTAGGCACCGACGCGCTGCGCTTCACGCTGCTCACCAGCGGCACGCCCGGCAACGATATGAACTTAAGCCTGGAGCGCGTCGAGTCCAACCGCAATTTCGCCAACAAAATCTGGAATATCGCGCGTTTCATCGTGACGAATTTGCCCGAGGGGTTCCAGCGAGACGCCCAACCGCCGATCGCCGATCGCGGCCAGCCGTCAGCCGTCAGCGGTCACTCCCTCGCCGACCGCTGGATCATCTCCCGCCTGCACCAGGTCATCGCCGACGTGACCCGCTTCCTCGAGAACTACGAGTTCGGGCAGGCGGGCAACCTGGCCTATGAGTTTCTCTGGAGCGACTTCGCGGACTGGTACGTGGAGACGAGCAAAGTCACGCTGCAAGGCGGCGACGAGGCTGCCAAGAGCCGGGTGCGCAACCTGCTGGTGCACGTGCTCGATCAGGCCCTGCGCCTGCTGCATCCCTACGTGCCCTTCATCACCGAGGCAGCCTGGCAGAAGCTACCGCGCCTGCCGAACGATCCGCCTGCGCTCATCATCGCTGCGTGGCCGGAGGCCGGGCCGGTGGCCGCCGCCGCGCTGGCCGACTTCGAGCACCTGCGCGCCCTCATTCGCGGAATCCGCAACATCCGCGCCGAGAAGCGCGTGGACGTGACGAAGCGCATCCCGGCCACCTTCGTCGCCGGCGATAAAGCGGCCTGGCTCCGTCAGCAGTCGTCAATCATCAGCGCCCTGGCGAAGCTCGATGACTCGAGACTGGCGATTGTGGAACTTCTCGACGAGAAGCCCAGGAACGCGGTAGCCGTGGTGGAGGGTGCAACCGAGATTTACCTGCCGCTGGAGGGGCTGGTGGATCTGGCCGCCGAGCGCGCGCGGCTGGAAAAGGAGCTGGCGGCGCTCACTGTTCAGATCGCCAAGAGCGAGGGCCTGCTAGCGAGCGACTTCGTGAGCAAGGCCCCCGCCCCGGTCGTGGAGCGTGAGCGCGCCAAACTCGCCGCCGCCCAGGAGAGCCGCGCGAAGTTGGAGGCGCGGCTGAGCGAGTTGACGTGATCGAGTTGGAACCCTGCCCCGGCTGCGGCGCGGTGCTGCCCGTCAGCCACGGGCCGACCCATCGCTACATCGGCGCGTCAGCAGCATGTTGGGCTATCTGCCAGGTTCATGGCCGCCGGCCGGGAGGCCAGAAAAGCCCGAATGTTGTGCGCTGCGTTGCGGGTCGGTAAAACAATCGTGAGGTCTGCCGGGGCCATAGACGGGAAACGCTTCCCGGACAAGACTACCGGCAACGGCTTAAGCAAACGTCAAAAGGGGGGCAAACGTTGTTGAAGGTGACGGCGCACGGCGGCGTTGACAACCGCCAACTTCGGGCCGCGGGTTAGGCCAGGCCGTTGGGCGAGGCGCGGTGATTGAGCAGGAGGGCCTGCGCGTTGATAGGCTGTTGATCCTTCCTGATTTTGATGCGCTCGTAGGTGCCGTCCGGCAGGAGCATGCGCGCCTTGACATTGTCCATCAGGTAGGCCTTGAGGATGTCGTCGCTGACGATCTTGATCAGGCGCGGGTCCTCGATCGGGAACAGCACTTCCACGCGCCGGTCAATGTTGCGTGTCATCACATCGGCGCTGCCCACGTAAATCTCCGGGTTGCCGGCGTTGTGGAAATAGTAGATGCGGCTGTGCTCGAGAAAGCGGCCCACGACGCTGGTGACGCGCACCGTCTCGCTGACGCCGGGCACGCCCGGGCGCAGGCAACACATCCCGCGCACGATCATCTCAATCTTCACCCCGGCCTGGGACGCTCGGTAGAGCTGCTGGATCATGCCCTTATCGGTCAGCGCGTTCATCTTGAAGATGAGCCGGCCGCCTTTGCCCTTGCGCGCGTGCTCCATCTCGCGCTCGATCAACTCCTCCATGCGCTGGCGCAGGTTGATGGGCGCAACCAGCAGTTTGCGGAACTTGGTCTTGGCCGAGTAGCCGGTGAGGTAGTTGAACAGGTCGGTGGCATCTGCGCCGATCTCCTCGTCGCAAGTGAACAGACCGATGTCGGTATAGATCTGCGAGGTGACGACATTGTAGTTGCCGGTGGAGAGGTGGACGTAGCGGCGGATGTGCTCGCCCTCCTTGCGCACCACCAACGCGACCTTAGAGTGCGTCTTCAGCCCGAGCAGTCCGTAGACCACGTGTACGCCCTCGGCCTCCAGCTTGCGCGCCCAGTCAATGTTGCGCTCTTCGTCGAAGCGCGCTTTGAGCTCCACCAGCACGGCCACTTGTTTGCCGTTCTCGCTGGCCTCGAGCAGCGCCTCCACCACCGGCGCGTTGCGGCCCACCCGGTACAACGTTTGCTTGATCGCCAGCACATCCGGATCGCGGGCCGCTTGGTTGAGGAACTCCACCACCGGCGTGAAGGAGTCGTACGGGTGATGCAGCAAAATATCACCCTTGCGAATCACGGCAAAGATGTCGCCCTCCGCCGCCTTGCCGTTGAGAGGCGCCGGGATCGCCGGCACAAACGGGGGGTCTTTCAAATCATAACGATCAATGCTGTAAAGCGCGCGCAGGTCGGACATACCGAGCGGGTTCTCGACCACATATACGTCGCGCGGGTCCATCTCCAGGTTTTCCACCAGCAGGCTGCGCAGATGCTCGGGCATCGTGCTCAGCAACTTGAGCCGCACCACATCCCCGAAGCGCCGCTGGCGCACGCCCTGCTCCATGGACTCCAGCAGGTCGGCGGCCTCCAGCTCTTTGATGACGATGTCGGCGTCGCGGGTGACGTGAAAGGGATGCGCTTCGACGACCTGGAGGCCGGGGAAGAGCTTGTCCAGGTGAGCAGCGATGAGCTGCTCCAGCCACACAAAATAATGGTTGTGGGGGATCGTGCCGTCTTTGCGCGTGGCGCCGGACGAGCGCTTGATGGGCACCAGCCGGGGCAGCGTGTTGGGGACCTTGAGCCGCGCAAACCGTTCGCGCCGCTTCTTGTCGCGGATGAGCACAGCCAGGTTGAGGCTGAGGTTCGAGATATGCGGAAACGGCCGGCCCGGGTCGAAGGCCAGCGGCGTGAGCACCGGAAAGACCACTTCATCAAAATACTGGTCCACGCGCGACTTCTGTCCGGCGTCCAGCGCCGTGTAATCCAGCACGTGAATGCCCGCTTTCGCCAACTCGGGCCATAACTCGTTGCTCCAGCAGGCGCGCATGTCTTGCATTAGCTTGAGCGTCGCCTTCCGGATGTTCGCGAGCTGTTCAGCGGGCGTCAACCCGTCGGGTGATAGCTCGACCACGCCGGCTTCCACCTGTTGCTTCAGCCCGCCCACGCGCACCATAAAAAATTCGTCCAGGTTGGAGCCGACGATGGACAGGAACTTGACGCGCTCAAGCAGCGGCTGGGTGGGATCACGGGCCTCCTCCAGCACACGGCGCTGGAACTCCAGCAGGCTCAGCTCGCGATTGATGAAGAGCTTGGGGTCGTCGAGGTTGACCTCGGCAGTCTTGACTGCGGCAGGCATAGCACACCTTACCTCTTATTTACCGGGGGAACGGCCGGATTCTAACCGATTTCAGGTCGCCCCCGAAATTAATCAGCCTTGAGCCCACGTCCCTTGAGCGTTAACCTTTTTCCAGATTATAAACATGAGTCCTCTGCAAAAAGCCGAACTTTAACAACCAACAACCAGGGCGTGCGCTGGTCGAGGGCATAGCCAGCCTGCCAGGAAGCGCCGAAGAGCGGCAAAAAAAGAAACCTGGGGTGTCATGGACTGGTCTTTTTCGTTCAGGACTGTCTGCATGGCTTTGATTTTCGCTGCTGAGTAGCGCTGAATTCGCCGCACATTGGTCATGGCAGCCGAACTGATGATCA
>JBBIQY010000098.1:0-13296 GCA_037442085.1 Anaerolineae bacterium | reverse complement strand
GTCACTATCAATCAACTTGAATAAAGTTCGCGCGAATGAATTCATGATCGTATTCCCTGGATTGGAAAAGGGACCTCCTGCCAAGCGCTCGGACTTCGTTCAAGCGATCGCGAGTAGTGCGCCCAACTATGGCTTAAGCGGACAAAAGTCTGGTCTAACTCCCTATGTCTTGAATCCAGTCCAGATAATCCCCCTCAACGGGGTTTTATCAGGCGATTATGCCGTATAATAGCGCTGGCACGCCGGCTTCGGGGTCTTATTCGTCTCCCCGTAAGCTGTTGCTCAGAGTATAAGCCCAATTCCTTCAATTGCAAGACCGACTTTGCGGCCAGGGTTGCCCTCCCATGTCCACCCCCCCTCGCCCCAAAAAGCTCCTCGACCAAATGCGAGAAACTCTTCGAGCCCGGCACTACTCCCTCCGTACGGAGAACGCTTATGTAGATTGGGCCAGGCGCTACATCCTGTTTCATAACAAGCGCCATCCCCGCTGAGGTCGAAGCCTTTCTCACCCACCTGGCCGTCGAAGGCAAAGTTGCCGCCTCCACCCAGAACCAGGCTCTCAGCGCCTTGCTCTATCTCTATCGCCATGTGCTGGAGCAGCCCATCGAGACCGTTGGCCCGGTCCGGGCGCGCAAACCCGAGCGCTTGCCGGTGGTGCTCACCAAGAGCGAAGCGCTGCGCGTCATCGGCGCGATGTCGGGCGTCAATCAGCTGATGGCGCGCCTGCTCTATGGCAGCGGCCTGCGGCTGATGGAATGCCTCCGGCTGCGGGTCAAGGACATTGATTTTGAACAGCGAGCCATCACGGTGCGTGACGGCAAGGGCGAGAAGGACCGCGTCACCATGCTGCCGGAAAGCGTGGTCGCCCCGCTGCGCGATCATCTGACTCACGTTCAGCACTTGCATGCCGGCGACCTCAAGGCCGGCTTCGGCGCCGTTTACCTGCCCTATGCCCTGGAGCGCAAATATCCCAATGCCGCCCGCGAATGGATCTGGCAATACGTCTTCCCGGCCCGCTCCCTCTCCACCGACCCGCGCTCCGGCGTAACCCGCCGCCATCACCTGGATGAAAGCGGCCTGCAGCGGGCCGTGCGCCAGGCCGCCCGGCTGGTCGGTCTCGACAAACCCGTCAGCTGTCACACCTTCCGCCACTCCTTCGCCACGCACTTGCTCGAAGCCGGCTACGATATCCGAACCGTTCAGGAACTCCTCGGCCACAAGGATGTGAAGACCACTATGATCTACACCCACGTCCTCAACCGCGGCGGCCTGGCCGTGCGCAGTCCGCTTGATTGAGCGCCCCGCTCGTGTCGCCTTTTGGTTCGTCGTCGCGACCACGCTGCTGGCCGCGTTTTCGCGATGGTGGGGCCTCGATCACTTGCCCCCACAGGCCTGGGTGGATGAGATTTGGTTTGCCCTGCGCGCGCGAGAGATTGCCCAGACCGGCCAGTTCCCGCTCTTCTACAAGACCTTCTGGGGCGGCGTCAACCCGCTGCTGGCCTGGCTCACCGCCGCCGCACAGCTCGCGCCTTTAACCGATCCGCTGATTGCCTCGCGCGTCATCTCCACCACCTCCGCCGTGGTGAGCGTGCCGCTGGCCTACGCCTGCCTGCGCCAGTTTTTTCGTTCCCAGCCAGGCCAACACTCCCCTTCTCACT
This sequence comes from Anaerolineae bacterium, assembly GCA_037442085.1. GTDB lineage: Bacteria > Chloroflexota > Anaerolineae > Anaerolineales > UBA6663 > JANWXR01. The sequence continues at coordinate 11,638 of JBBIQY010000098.1, read as the reverse complement.
CCGGGGAATTAGACCGGGGGGTGAAGGTGTCAGCCCTTGCCGCCCTCATCCTTTCCAACTTCTTCTTCACCGTGGCGCTTAGCCGCCTTGGCACCGAGCCGGCCCTGGCCCTGGCCGCCGCCCTGTTCTGCGTCTGGCAGCAGAAACGTGCCGAGCATGCAGTACGAGAAGCGCACCGCGTTTCCCCGCCTGCATACCCGTCGCCGCGCACCGATGCCTGGCTCAGTTTTACGCTGGCCGGGCTGGGCGCAGGCCTGGCCCAATACATCAGCCCGCACGCCCGCTTTATCCTGCCGCTGTTGGCCCTCCTCGGCCTGCACTCCCTGTGGCTGGCCGCGCCCGCGAGGCAGGCGAGAGAGAACCACGCAGCGGTTCTCCCACGGCAGGCAAAGCCTGCCGTTGCGCCGAGTCAGCGTCGGAAGCTGCTCTTCGGCTACCTGTGGCTGGCCGGCGTGGCCCTGCTGGTCGCCGCGCCGCTCCTCGCCTTCTTCGCGCAGGAGCCGCATTGGCTGCTGGGTCGGGCGCAGGCTGTGACCGTCGGCGCAAGGCGCGGCCCGGCCTTTTACCTCGACAACGCCCGCGCCATCGCCCTCTCGTTCAGCTTTCTCGGCGATCCGAACCCGCGCGATAACTTGGCGCTGCGGCCCCTGCTCGATCCGCTCCAATCCGTCGGCTTTGCCCTCGGGCTGCTCTGGCTGGCGCGCAACCTGCGCCGCCTGCCTCAGGCGCGCGAATTACTGCTGTGGTTGCTGGTCATGGCAGCGCCCTCGCTGCTTACCGACGACGCCCCCTCCTTCAGCCGCATGATCGGCATTGCGCCGCCGGTGGCCGCGCTGATTGCGGTGGGCTGGCTGCGGTTATGGGATTGGTTCAGGCCGCGCCTCCCGGCACGCCTCGCCTGGCTCATCGCCTGCGCCTGGGTGGCGCTCAGCCTCGGCCTCAACGGCCACGCTTACTTCGTCGGCTATGCCCGCCATCCGGCGCTGCCGCTGGCCTTCACCGTCACCGCCGTCAACATCGCCCGCGAGCTGAGCGCGCGCGCGGAGGCCGAGCCGGTGTTCGTCGAGCGCGTGCTCGAGGCCGAGGCCGATATTTACGCTTTCGACTTTCTCCTCCCCGGCACGCGCGTCGAGCGGCTGGATTTTCGTCAGTGCCTGCCGCTGGCGGATGGCCGGACCACGCGCACGACGTACCTGGTATGGAGTGAGCGCGACGTGACGACCACGCCCGAGCTGCGCCGCCGCTATCCGGACGCCGCCGTGCGCGTGATCCGCGGCGAGCCGGAGGCGCTCTACACCGAGCTGACGCAGGTCGAGCTGCCGCCCGGCGCGCGATTGCCCGCGCCGCTGTTCACCGCCGCCGCCCGTTTCGCCCCCGGCCTGTCGCTTTTCGGCTACGAGCAGTCCACGCTCATTGTGCGCCCCGGCGCGAGCGTCCTCTTCACCTTCTATTGGAAAGCTGAAGCGCCGCTGCCCGAAGACGCGACCCCGTTCCTGCACATCGGCTCGGGCCTGGCGGACTCGGCCTTCGTGGTTGGGCGCGACGGCCAGCCCTGCCAGGGCTTCTATCCCACCTCGCGCTGGCGCGTCGGCGATGTGGTGCCCGACCGCTTCGCCGTCATCATCCCCGCCGACGCTGCACCGGGAACCTATCCCCTGGTCGTCGGCTGGTATCGGTATCCGTCGCTCGAACGGCTAACGCTCGAGTCGGCCAATCAATCCTTCGGCGACAATCGTGCTGTGGTGGGGGCGTTGACCATCTCCCCCTGACGATGGCCGACGTCAGACCACGGTCATCTCACCTGCACCGCCTGCGGCAGCCGCACATAGTCCGCGCCGTCGTTCGTCAGCAGGCGCTGGCCGGTATCCGGGGCATACCAGCCCACCTCCACAAAATACTCGCCGGGCGGCAGATCGGCGGGCAGGGGGATCGGGCGCGGGTCAACGATGGTTTCGCCCGTCGCCCACGTAAACGTCGGGCGGTCGCCGGAGCGTGGCACACCGTCCGCGCCCGCAAGGTAAAAACCGTCCGGCGCGACGAAGTGGACGAAGACCGTAAAGCCCGCGGCCAACGGCGTGCGCGTCTCCCAAAAGAGAGTCAGCCGCAACACCTCGCCCGCGCGCGCCTCCGCGTTGACGAAGCGATAGCCGGTCAATCGCAGACCGTGCTCGAAATCCACCGCCAGCGGCTGTCGTGCGGCCAGGGAGCCGGTCGGCGTGTCCACCCACTGCACGCGGAACCGGCCCACGAACTCATCGCGCACCACCTCGCAGCAGCCGGCCAGCCAGCGGCCCACGAACCCTTCCGGGTCGTAGCCGGGGCTGGGCTGAAAGAGAAACCGGATGTGGCGATACGTCGTGCGCAATTGCTCTAGCTGGGCCGTGGTGACGGCCTCGCCCGACTCCGCCCATGGCGCCGGCGGCGCGGTCTCTACCGGCAGCCTCCCTCGATAGTAATGATAGAACGCCGGGTCGGGGTAATTGACCAGCACCACCTCATCGGCCCGCGGCGCAGCTTCGAGGTAGGGGATCAGGGCGCGCCAGTCCGGGCTTTTGCGGAAGGCGGGATCGAACTGGGCGTGCATCAGCGAGACGAGCGCGCTCACCGCCAGCGCTCCGGCGAGCATCAGGCCGGAGCGTGCCTTCGCACCGTGAGGGACGCTCAACGCCTGCAGCCCCAGGGCGGCGAGCAACGCGGCGGGCGGCGCGGCGCTCAGGATGAATCGCTCGGCAAAGGCGGCGCGTGGCGCGGTGATCAGCCAGCACAGCAACGGCACGCCGATCACCAGGGCAATCACCCAGAGCGTCGCCGTGCGCCGGTGGCGCCAGCCCCAGCCGATCCCTGCCAGCGCCAGTACGACGAACGCGCCGACGCCCAGCCACGCCGTCCACCCCTGCGCTCCGTGCTCGACGACGCCGGCGCCGTAGGCGGCCAGCACACGCCAGACGATGTCGTCGAGCGGCCAGGCCTTCACCTGTCCGGCCAGGCCGCCGCTCACAAACAGCGCCCAGGGCAAATACAGGCCGCCCACGGCCAACACCATCAGCCCTGCCGCCCGCCAGGCGCGGCGTGTGCCCGGCGCCATCACCAGAGCGGCCAGCGTCGCCGCCAGCGCAAACGCGGAAAAGTAGTGATTGAAAAGATTGAGCAGCCACCACAGCCCGCTCGCTTCCCAGTTCCCGAAATTGCTGTCATGGGCGGCCCGCCACGTCTGCCATAGCGCAGCCAGGGTCAGCGCCGTCATGAATGGATACATCCGCCCATCCTGCGCATACCAGATGAGGAATGGGCTGAATGCGCCCAGCAGCGCCGCCTGCCGACCCACGCGCGCCCCGAACCACTGCCGCCCCAGCCGGTACAACAGCGCCACGGTGATCATGGCGGCCAGCACCCCCGGCCAGCGCACGGACAGGTCGCTATCGCCGGCCAGCATGATCCAGTACTTGAGAAAGATGAAGTGCAGTGGCGGATGCGGCTCGCCCGCCGCCCATAAGCGGGCCATCTCCTCCCACGGCAATTGCGCGAAGGTGACGCTGAAGGCCTCGTCGCCGCGCAGGGCCTGGGCGCTCACGCCATAGCCGCGCAGCCCGCCGGCCACGAGCAACAGGGCGATCAGCCGCTTCATGCCTTGTCCAACACCATCACCATCGGCGTCAGGTCGGTGTGCACAAAGACCTGCGCGAAATTCATCAGGCGCGTCAGGCGGCGGAAGTACGGCGGCATCTCTGCGCGTTCCGCATGCCGAAAGCCGAAGCGCTCGTAGAACGATGACATGTTGCCAGCGCACAGCAGGTATAGCGGCGCGGTGGACTCGCGCGCGTCCCGCGCGATCAACCGGCGCACGATCTCGCTGGCGATGCCACGGTTTCGATACCTGGGCCGCACGGCGATGGAGGCCAGCTCGCGGCTGCCGTCGCCGTGAGCCCTGATCTGTCCGGTGCCCACCACTTCCCCGCTGGCTTCGTCCAGCGCAACCAGAAAGTTAGACCACTTCAGCCCCAGCGGGTTGATCTCAGCCTCGCGGATGATGGCGTTGATGATTTTCTGATCGCCGGCGGTGGCCGGGCGGTAAACAATTTGGGATTGCGGATTGTGGCTTTCAGCCTGCGGGTCTGGCCTCATCCCCCGGCGACCCCGCCAGCCCGCGAAAATCAACGCCGCCGTGATCAACAGCGCCGCACCCGAAATCGCCATGCCCCACATCAAAGATTGTGGCTCATAGCGAAACTCGACGGTGTGTGCGCCGGGCGGGATGGCGACGGCGAGCAGCGCCCCATGCGCGGCGCGCACAGCCTCTGGCTGCCCATCCACCCGGACGCGCCAACCCGGGTAATACGCTTCGCTGACCACGAGCAGGCGCGGCGCGCCGGCAGGGACTTGCACGTCCAAGATAATTTGGCCGCCTTCGCACCGCGAAGGACACTCAGCGCGTTGCACGCTGAGGGCGCTCGCGTCTGCGGCGGGCGGCGTCTCATTTCCGCTCAAATCATTCGACAGCCAGGCGCGCTGCGGTTCGATGCGCAGGCGGTGCGTGCGCGTCGGGTTGCCCTTCTCGTCCACGTCTTCGCTTTGCGCGACGACCTCGGACTCGATCCGTTGCCCGTCGGCAGTGAACAATTCGGCGCGCCAGGTCACCACGTACTTCACCCCGAGTAATCGCCAGCGTTCCGGCTCGGGGAGCTGGAGCAGCCGGTCGTAGGCCGCCAGGCGATAGGGCGTCACACCGTCCACCTCGCGGAAACCGTAGCCGCAGCCGGCGTGCCCGGCCAGCCGGCCCTCGTCCTGTACACGGAAGAAGCCGCTGTCGGCGAAACTGTCGGCAACGATGGGCGCGATGACCGGGTCGGGCGGGTAGGCGAGGTACGGCGCGCGCACGTTGAGCGGGCGATTCGCGGCGAACAAGTCGAGGACGACAAAGGCGATAAACACTGTTGGTGTGATGCGCCGCAGCTGGGGGACACGCCCGCGCATCAGCCAGGCCGTAAGCGCCAGCCCGGCCATCAGCGCCCATTGCCCAAAGCGTTCCGGCAGGCCCGTCCACTGCGGAGCGACGCCCGTGTACACGCCGAAGGTAACTACGGCCACGGCCAGGAGGGCGATCACGAACACGACCGCGGTTGCCAGCGTAATGCCGTTCAGCACACGCCGGTCGGCGCGCGTTAGCGCGTGCAGGGCATCGTCCGCGCCGAAGGCAGCCAATGCGGCGAGCGCGGCGCTGACGATCAGCGCCAGTCGCTCCGCGCCGCGAAAGAGCGCCAGCCCGGGGACAGTCCAATACGCAGCGTCATACGCCACCGCCTGCGTGCCAAAGGCCATCACCAGCGCGGCCAGCGCCAGGCCGGCCCAGAAGCGGCGTTCGGCGTCGGGAAGGCGTAAGGCAAACAGCGCCAGCCCCAGCGGCAACAGGCCAACGTACAACGGGCTCCAGTAACTGACAAAGCCGGGGATGAAGAACGACAACACATCCTGAAACGGGAAGCCGTGTCCGGCCTGCTCGAACGGGATCGAGGCCCGTGTGGACTGGCTGATGAACTCGAGGGTGGGCAGGAGCTGTGCGGCGCTCAGGGCGGCGGTCAGGAAAAGGAGTGCGCCGAGCCAGAGGCCGTCTTGCACGAGAGCGCGAACGCCCGGCGTTCGGCGGCGTCCGGCGGCGAGCCGCGCTCGCCGCCTGAACGCGCGGAAGATGAAATAGGCGCAGGCGACCAGGGCAACGAAGACGAAGGTCTGGGGATGGCCGGCGAGAAACGCGCAGGTCAGGGCGAGCGCAGTCAGGGCCAGATCATGCGGACGGCGCGTTTCAGCCAGGCGGCCCGCGCCCAACAGCGCCAGTGGCAGCCACAGGTTCGTCGCCAGCACCGCATTTTGCAGCGGCGGGTAACCGGTCAGGTAGCCGCCGTAAGTGAATGTCACCGCACCCAGCAGGCTCGCCGCCGGGCGCAACCGGCCGCCTTCGCTGGAGCGAGGGGCGCGTAGGAAGAGATAGAAGAAGAGCGACGTGAACAGATAGTGCAGCGCGGTCTCTGCCACCAGTGCGTCGAGCGGGAAATGGCCGCCTTCGCTGGAGCGGAGGACGTTCAGCGCACGCAACACGGCGAGGCTCAGCCACCTGGGCGGGTAGAACGTCTGCGCCTGCGGGTCGGCGTGCAGCGGGTAGCCCGACCACAGGCAATCGGCCCATAACGCGAGTTGGCCGTTCAGCGCCGCGCGATAGCCCAGGTCGCGAAAGACGCCGAAGGTCTCGGAGAAGTCGCCCGGCTCGTACGTCAACCGGTCGGCGGGGTTGGGCGCGACGAAGCGCCAGAAGAACAGCGCCCAAATCGCAACCAGGGCCAAGTAGGGGGCCAGTCGAGAAAGAATGGCAGGGTGACGGGGTGACAAAGTGCGTTGATCGGTAATCAAAAATCGGAAATCGAAAATCCCAAATCCAATCGTAGCGCATCGTCCGGCAAAGGCTGGCCGGCCTCGGTCGCCGGCAGGCGTGCGCCGGTATCCCAACGATACCAGCCGAGGCGCAGGCCGGCGATCTCGGTGGGCGTCGTTCGCGGCGCGAAGGCGGCCAGCGGCACCTCCATCAATACTGTCTCGCCCGCCTCCCAAATCGAGGTGGGATACTGCCCGCCGAGTGGTTCCATATCGGCCTGGGCGATGAGGTTGCCGGCGGAGTCGAGCGCGTGCACGAAGAGCGTGTAATTGAAGTCGGGCGGGCGGCTGGCTTGCCAGAGCAGCCGGAGGCCGCTCTCGGTGAGGGTGTATCCACGCAGGCGCAGCATCCCGCCGAACTCTGCGTTGGCGGGCCGGGCAGGCTCGAAGGGCTGAGCGGCCAGCGGCGCTTTCAGCCGCGCCACGAGCGCTGCATCGTCGCCGGCATTTTTCGCCGCGGCGCCTCCAGCCTCAATGGCAAGCGGGATACGCCTCTGCCGCACGATGTCAAAAACCCCGGTGATCAGGCGATACTCGCCGGGCGGTAGTTCCGCCGGCATCTCGAAGCGGTAGCTCAGGGGGACCCACTCGCCGACGCGCCAGGCATTAATACGATACGTCCCGCGCAGTGGCCAGTCGTGCACGCCCGCCGCCATGCCATTGTTGCGGTCGAGCACTTGCGTGAACAGTTGCAGATCTTGGGTGATGGGGCGCTCGGTCCGCCAGTACAGGGTGACGACCACGGGCATGCTTGGCTTCAGTGTCGTCGTGCTGATGTGATAGGCCGCCAGAGTCAGGCCGTTTTCGAATTTCAACTCGCGCGGCGTCCACGTCGCCCGTCCGGCCCGCCACTGGGTGCGCGCGACCTGTGCCGCGGGCGTGCCGTTTCGGGCGGTCAGGGTCATGAATGGCGTGAGCGGCCCCAGGCTATTGGGCAGGGGCGGCAGAAAGTAAGCGGCGCCGCCGCGCAACAGCACCCAGGCATCGGGGATGGGGCGCGGCGGCACGCCGTCGGTGGTGGGACGGAGCGCGTCCCACGGGAGGACGACCGTTACGGTTTCGCCTTCGGCCAATGGCGCCTCCACTGCACCGGCGCGTTCGCGGTAAGGGGCGGTGAGCAGAAAGGCCAGCGGCGCGCGCTGATACTCGTCCGCCGGGATCAGGATCGAATCGGAGGGGTGGGCCAGGATGTACTCGGCCTCGGCCTGTTCCACCAGGCTGCTCATCCACTCGCGGCCCGGCTCGGCTGCGAGGCGTGGCGACACCACCAGCGCGCGGTACACCTGGTTCTCCAGCCCGGCCCCAAGCACAAGCGCAGTCACCAACGGGGCAAGCCACAGACTCCCAACGCGCCCCTCAAGCCAGCGCGTTCGAATGTGTTCGACGGCCAGCGCCGCGCCATAGCCGGCCAGAATCACCCAGAGCGGCGCCGCCCCGATCAGCCGCGTGGCCGAGGGCCAGGTTCCCTCCACGGTGATCAGATCCGGCAGCATCAGCGCGCCGGTGAAGGCGAGGGTGAACAGCATCTCCGGTGTGCGCGTCCGAAGCGCGTGAAATATGCCGAACAGCGCCGCCACGAACAGCAACGCCGGCAGCAGGCCGCGCCCCGAGGGGTTATAGCCACTCTCCCACTGCCAGCCCAGCGCGAGCCATTGCCGCCACAGTTTCACACCGAACAGGGTCAGCGCCTCCGGCTCGCTGAAGATGAAGCGCCCGGCCTCCTGCCCGGTGCGGGCGAATAACGTGTACGGCGCAGCGGCGAACAACAGCCACTGGGGCAGGGCGATGGCGCCGGCTATCGCCGTCGTGAGGAGCAGGCCGCGCCCAGAGCGCCGCAGCGCCCGGCTGCGCCACAGGGCGATGAGCGTAGCCAGGGCGATGGCCAGCGGCAGCGCGCGCGCGACGATATAGCCGTACTGGCTGACGCCGAGCGCGACGCCGGCCAGTACGAAATCCGTGCGGCGGCCTGAGCGCAAGCCGCGCCACAGTGTCGCGCCGGAAAGCAGCGCGAAGAGCGGCAGCAGGATGTGCTCGGTGCCGCCATGCACGAAGACGTTCAGCACCGGCACGAGCGGCAGGCTCAACCCGGCCAGCATCCCGGCGCGCCGCGCGGTTACGAAATTGCTCGTGCCAAAGATCGTGACGGTGAAATTGTATGTTAGCCCGGCGCACAGCACGCCGGCGGCGATGGTTACGCCGTGCAGCGCAGCCACCGTCGGGCCGGCCAGCGTAAACGCCGCCGCGTGCAGCCAGACGATGAGAGGATTGGGCGCAAACAGATGATAGATGTAGAACGGCCAGGCATCGCGCCGCACAAAATCCCAGGCATGCAGCCCGAGCCGCGCCGCATCCCCGCTCAGGCTGCTCGGTTCGAGCAGGGCAAGCGTCAGGTGAGCCAGCAGGGCGAAGGCCAGCACTAGCGCAAGTGGCGCAACCGTTCGCAGCCATCGGTTGCGGACTGATTGGGAATAGCCCGGCATGTGCTGATCAGAGATCCGAGATTCCCACTGCAAAATCTGCAATCACCTGCGCCAGCTCCGCCGGGCGCTGTAGCGGGATATCGTGGATGGTGTCCTCGAACCAGACGACCCGCACGTCGCGCGCGGCCTGGGCTGCCTTTGCTGCGCCTTCGACCTTGAGTTGCAGGAATTGCGCGCCACGTTCGTCGCGTGGCGTTTCGCGCGCCGGGCAGAGCAGGATAGGGCAGCGCGCGCGGGCCAACAAACCGTAGGTCGCGTTCTCATAAATGGCGCGCACGATGAGCATGTGCTGCGGGATGGGCAGGCGGCGGTACAGGCGCTCGTTCTCATCCTGGCGGAAGTTGGCAAGCAGGATGTCGGCGACGGCCTCGGAGTAAACGCCATCCGGCAGCCAACTGCGCAGCCGGGCGCGGAAATCGGCGACCGGCATCCCCTCCAGGTCGGGCGGGCGCAGCAACGTTTCGGCGATGTCCCAGGTGAAGCCGGGCGCGTCTTTCATGGCGAACAGGCCGCCGTCCACCAGCACAATGCCCGCCGGCGCAAACGGCCCGCTCCTGCGCGTGGCCGCATAACTCAGCACCGTGCTTGCGCCCCAACTATGCCCGACGAGCAGGGGCCGCTCCAGGTCGAGCCTCTCGAGGAAGGCTTGCAGATCGCCCGTGACGGCCGGAAAGTCGTAATCGTCCGGGCTGTGGCTGAGGGGTGGATCGCTGAGGCCATGGCTGCGCTGATCGAGGGCGAAGACGCGCAGACCGGCGGCAACCAGGCGCGGCGCGACGAAATCCCAGAGGCGTGCGTTCGAGGCCAGCCCATGCAGCAGCACCGCCGGTCGGCCAAGCCCGCCCCAGTTGAAGTAGTGAAAGCGCAGGCCATTGAGGTAAATGTAGGAAGACGTTGACATGTTGATGACACGGGCGAAGCAGGGGTCACAAGGCGCCGCGCGGGCTGGCTGCCTTTGCAAGCGAAGGACGTTCACCCTGTCACCCGGTTACCCCTTTTCAGGGTTCGCCCAGCAACTCGCTCAGGATGCGCTCCGCCGTTGGTGCATGGGCTTTGCCCTGGCTCTTCTTCATCACCTGGCCGACGAACCACTTGAGGAGCGTGGGTTTTTTGCGATAGGCCGCGACCTGCTCCGGGTTTTCGGCGATCACGGCGCGGGCGAAGGCGCGGATGGCCTCGTCGCCGGAGATCTGCGCCAGCCCCTCGGCCTCGACCAGGTCTCTGGGCGAACGCCCGCTCTCGATGATCTTCGGTAGCAGGCTGACTCCCGTGGCGCGGTTGATGGTCTGGTCTTCGACGAGCTGGATCAGTTCGGCCAGGCGCTGCGGCGTCAGCGTGCGCGCCAGTTCGCTCATCGTCAGGCCGCGCTCGTTGAGCAGGCGCAACAGGTCATTCATCAGCCAGTTGGCGACGACTTTTGGATTGTGGATTGTCGAAGCCTGCTCCAGAATTTGAACTGTCTGCTCGAAGTAATCCGCGAGGGCGCGTTCCTCGGTGAGGAGGTTGGCGTCATAGCCTGAAAGGCGGTAGTCGCGGATGAAGCGCGCGCGCCGCTCAAGGGGCAACTCCGGCAAGTGGCTGAGGATCTCCGTCTGTTGCTCCGGCGTCAACTGCACCGAGAGCAGGTCCGGCTCGCGGAAGTAACGATAGTCGGCCTCGGTCTCCTTCGAGCGCATCTTGCGCAGCGTCTGCGCCTCGTCGTCCCAATCGAGCGTCCAGGCCGCCACGCGTCGGCCAGCGCGCATCTCGCCGATCTGCCGCTCGACTTCGGCCTCGATGGCATTGCGCACGGCTTCGATGCTGTTGACGTTTTTGATCTCGGTCTTGGGGTTGAGGTGAGTCGCGCCGACCTCGCGGACGGAGACGTTGGCGTCGCAGCGTAGGTGGCCGCGCTCCAGGTTGGCCTCGGACACATCCAGCCAGCGCAGCAACTGGCGCAGGCGGATGAGGAAGTGGGCGGCTTCGTCGGCGGAGCGCAGGTCCGGGCCGGTGACCATCTCGATGAGCGGCACGCCGCAGCGATTCATGTCAATCAGCCGCACGCCGCGCAGTGCGTCATTCTTGGTCTTGCCCGCATCTTCCTCCAGGTGCAGCTTGTGGATGGTCACGCGCTTGAGCGCGCCGTCCGGCAGGGGCACGTCGAAGTAGCCGCCGTGGGCGATGGCCGCGTCATACTGCGTGATCTGGTAGCCCTTGGGCAGGTCGGGATAAAAGTAGTTCTTGCGGTCGAAGAACGACTCGGCGCGGATCTCGCTGTGCAGGGCGGCTGCCAGCCGCACGGCCTTTTCCACCACGGCGCGGTTGAGGATGGGCAGGACGCCGGGCAGGCCGCAGCATACCGGGCAGATGTTGGTGTTGGGCGGCGCGCCCCACGAGTCCGCTTTGCAGGCGCAGAAGATTTTGGTCTGCGTGTTGAGTTGGATGTGGATCTCCAGGCCGATGATGGGTTCGTAGTCTGGCATGGCTGAGCGGCATTATAGCGTGCGCGCCCCCGTGGCGCGAGATTGCGCGTTGGCGGATGTGTCTGCACGAGTTGTCGGCGGCTTTGACCCAACGTTGAAACGTCGGGCTGAGACCGGGCCGCCCGCTAAAGCGGCCTAATTAAATAGGAGTTACGCACTTGCCATAAGTCGGGTACACTGCGGGTATGAACCCGCCCAAGTGTGACGAACTCGACTACATTCATTTTCTGATTGCCACGCAGAAGGTCTTCAGCAACACCGAAGCCGCTCGGTGCC
>JBBIQY010000097.1:0-13928 GCA_037442085.1 Anaerolineae bacterium | reverse complement strand
CGGTCGGCTAAGAACGTCACCGTCGCCACACTACGGAGCAACTGGGCCGCTTCATCTAAAAGGGCTTCGCATTTCTCGACCGTGACCAAGCCCGGGCCTTTGACCACTAACCAGGTCAGCGGAATGGCCCGGAAACAATGCGACCAGGACAGCCGAAAGAATTGCAGGGCTTCATGATTGACCGAGCAACCATCCAAAATCACGAAGAGGTCTTTGTGCGCCCACCTCTGCAACACTTCGCTGATCAGGGGTCGATAGAAATCGGGCACGTGGATGAATTTGTTGGACAACCAACGCCGGACTTGGGCAATCCGCCCAGCGGCCTGGGCCTCGCTGGGAATATGTTGGGCGATCTGACTCAGATGCACCGAGTGCGAAAGAATCAAACCGACAATCACCCAGGCCCAATTGGCGATCCGTTTCAGGTGAGGTTCGGGATGGACGGCACGCAATTTCGTAAACACGCGGGTGTACAATTCGTGACTGACGCTCATGAGATTGGCCTTTCGGTTTGGTGTGGTAACCACCGATTGTGCCAATTTCATGGGCAGATTGCAAAGTGTTAGCTACTCAGGCCCAATGATGTCCGAATTTTATGGATAACATCACTGGGGATGAGTGATGAATGTCACTTTGTCTTCTGACGAAAAACAGGATGATATGTGCCGGTGCGTACCACATGATCATCATCATCATCATCATCATACCGCTTTGCACTATTTTTCACTACACTGCCGGCGCGTTGCGCCACTGGCGTTGGGAGTGGATATGATGCGCTGGGCTGTGTTCATTGGGTTGTCGTCTCTGATTATCGTGACGGCTGTCGGAATGTACGTCAGCAACTTTACAGTCTACCTGGGCGACAACCCGGCCGCCTGCAACAACTGCCACGTGATGGGCGCGGTGTACGAAGGTTGGCTGCACGGCGGGCACCAGGAATGGGCCACCTGCAACGACTGCCATACGCCACATGATTTTGTTGGTAAGTACACGACTAAGGCCATCGCTGGCGCGCGGCATGTGTATGCCTTCTATATCGGCCCGATCCCGGACGCCATCCGGGCCGGGCCCGATAGTCAAGCTTTGATTCAGGCCAACTGTGTGCGGTGCCACACGCCCACGGTGGCCGAGGTGGCTGACGGCCAAGCTGATGCCGGCCGCTACTGCTTCGATTGCCACCGTGACGTGCCGCACGGCCCGCGCGGCGTCGTCGTCAACCGTTAACTCGAAGGAGAGCGCCCATTATGCCGAAACGAATCACCAGCACCCACATTCTCGTCGCCATCATCGTGATTCTGGCCGTTGCGCTGATCGCCGTACTTTACGCCACCAGTGTCCAGCCGCCTCAGCAAGCGCGCGGCCCGGAGCGTGTGGTGGAGATCCAACCCTTCGAAGGCGACTCGTCGGTCTGGGGTCGGAATTTCCCGCGCCAGTACGACTCTTGGCTGCAGACTCAAAAGCAGGTGCAGACCACTTTCGGCGGCTCGATAGATTTCGACCGGCTGGAGAAATACCCGGCCTATCTCACGCTCTTCGCCGGCAACCCGTTCTCCACGGACTATGACGAAGACCGCGGCCACTTCTGGTCGCTGGAGGATGTGCGCACCACCGCGCGCATCACCGATAAATCGCCGGCCACCTGCTATGCCTGCAAGAGCGCCGACGTGCCGGGCGTGATCAACGAGATGGGTGCGGCCGAGTTCTACAAGACGCTCTTCAAGGATGAGGTACTGGCAGCCAAATTTCAGCACCCCGTCGGCTGCGCCGACTGCCATACCCCGGATACCATGGCGCTGACCATCACTCGCCCGGCGCTGCAGGAGGCGCTGGCCGCGCAGGGCACGGACTGGACAAAAGCCAGCCGGCAGGAGATGCGCACACTGGTCTGCGCCCAATGTCACGTCGAGTATTACTTCGCCGGCGAGGGCCGTTACTTGACCTTCCCCTGGACCAACGGCATCACTATCGAGGCGATCGAGAAATACTATGAAGACCTGAAGTTCAAGGACTTCACCCACGCCATCTCCGGCGCCGACATTCTCAAGATGCAGCATCCCGAATACGAGCTGTATGTCGCCGGGAGCACGCACTACGCCGCCGGGGTGGCCTGCGCCGACTGCCATATGCCCTACGTGCGCGACGGCGCGGCCAAGTACAGTTCACACTATGTCGCCAGCCCGCTGCTCTACGCCAACCAGGCCTGCGGCGCGTGCCACACCGACGTGAATTACGTGACCGGCCGCGTCACCACCATTCAGAGCCAGACCGCCATGCTGCTGGCCGCTACCGAAGAAGCGCTGGTTGAGGCCATCAACGCAATCGGCGAAGCGAGCAAGGATGAGAAGGCGGATGCCGCAAAGCTGGTCGAAGCGCGGCAACTGCACCGGGCCGCACAGTTACGCTGGGACTTCATCAGCGCGGAAAACAGCACGGGCTTCCACAATCCGGAGGAGGCCCTGCGCATCCTGGCCGCCGCCACCAACCTGGCGCGCCAGGCGCAACTGAAGGCGCTGGAGGCCGTGACCAGTGCAGGCTTGAGCGGCAACTGATGTCGAAGGCGGTCACACGGCCGAAGGCAGTGCCTTCGGCCATCGGAGCAGAATCGAAAACCGGGCGCTGAATCGCGCCCGGTTTTGTGTTGATGCGCGCTCAAGGGCGTGGTTCCATCATCCGCCCGAACCACTTTCGGCTTGTTTCGGCACAGCCTCGTCGTAGCGGGTCGGGCACTTCAGCAACAGCTCATCGGCGTAGAACACGCCGTCTTCACCCAGCCTGCCGGTGACAATGGCCTGAGCTTCGTTCTGCAACAAATCCGGCTTAGGCCCAACATACACGACCTTGATTCGCTGTGCATTCGGGTTGGAGACGGCTTTGTGGAGCGCCGCCGCCAGCCCGCCCTGCGCCTCCAGTTCACGGTTATCGGCGGTGACATGCGCCATCTCGAAGGTGATGGTCAACGTGGCCGGGTCGTAGGTAATCGTGTCACCCAGCACGGCGCCGGAGGCGCGCAGGTTCTGCCCGACGAGGCTGCTGCCCCTGGCCTTGATTTCCTCCACCGTGTAAAAGTATTGGGCGGTGGTCTGCATGGTCGTGAAGATCAGGTAGGCGATCGCCCCGATCACCAGCAGGCCGCCGATGAGGAACTTGGAACGTCCGCCGCCGGTTGGGCCGGCCAGGGGTCTCTCCGTTACCGTGGTTTGCGCCATAAGCCGTCCTGTTTTCCTTTCGATCAATCTCCAATGAACTTTACCACGCTTGCCGTTTCTCTTCAACGCGGGCCGGTGACGGCCATGGGAAGCTCACCAGTCAGGGTGTCCAACAGCAGCAGTAGATCGCCGGTGACCAGGCCGTGCCCGCCCAGCAACACAGGCAGCGGCGCGGCGAGGGCGGCCTTCGTTAACTCGCGCAGGAGGTCATCGGCCACGGCCTCGGGCTGGAGAGCGTCCGAGGCGAAGCGGTCCCTGGCATCCGGCCAGCGGCCCAGGGCGGCCAGCGTCACGCGCGTGTCGAAGAAGACCACATCCGTCATCTCGGCCAGCTCGGCAAAGAAGGCCGCCGGGCCGACACGCTGCAAGTAGGCGGCGACGAGGGAGTGAACGTGCACGTGCCCGGCAGCCTGCCGCCCGCTGGCCGCCATGCCACGCTCCTCCGCAAAGACGCGCGTCCAGCAGCGGGTGCGCGCCTCTACCTGCGCCCAGACGGCGGGGGCCACACGGCCAATCAAGGTGAGGCGGCCCCCAATCGTGGCGAGCCTTTCGCAAGCCGCGCGCCAACGGCGAAGCGCCGAGGCGGCGGGCGGATCGTTCGCGAGAAAACTCGCGAGATGAGGTCGGAGGTTCGGATACAGGCTGAAGGCCAGCACGTCTGCCGGTGTGTCAATGTCGGCGCGGGCGGGGGTCGAGACGGGCAGGTCGCGCACCGCCACGCCCGCCTCGTACTTCAGCACCGGCCCAAGCATGTTATCCCGCCCCAGACGTTCGACGCGGCGCTGTACGGCCTGCGGGCAATTCAACACAACCCAATCGGAAGAAAGCGCGTTGTTGGTGATGGCCAGCGGTCCCGGCGAGCGCGTCACGGCGACGACGGCCTCGGCCAGCGTGTCAGCGCCGAGCAGCGGCGCGCAGCCGGCGCCGAAGTAGGCATAGGCCTGCGCCGGGTAGGCTGCCATCAACCCGGCCAACCGCTCCCCGAAATGAAAGGGCGTCGCCGACCGGTCGGCGTCCCAGGTCACCGGCCAGTCGGCGCACCGGGCGGGCAGGTCCGGATCGGCGGTCGCCAGCACAATCCGACTGACCTCGGGCAACGCCGCCAGTTGCTCCACCGCGTCGTGCGCGGCGGCCAGGCGCGCACCGGCAACCCAGCGTTCCAGCGTGCTGTGACCTGTCGAGCCAATGAAGAGAAAAGCCGTCAGCGACATCCTTAAGCGCAGGGACGCGCCGCGGCGCGTCCCTGGAACAGTGTTCGCGCAGTTCGTGTGCGCGACCGCAGCGCGCTCAGTCAATCTGCGGATCAATCAGGCCGAGCTGACCGTCGCGGCGGCGGTAGAGGATGTTGACGCGGTTGTTGTCGGTGTTGAAAAAGACGAAGAAGTTGTCGTGGCCGGTCAGCGCCATTTGCTCGATGGCTTCGGCCTCGTTCATCGGCGTGAGCGCAAATTTCTTGCGGCGCACGACCACGATGGCCGGTTCTTCCTCCGCTTCGGCGCCGGGCGTGGTCTCTCCCGGCTCGAGGGCCACTTCGGCGGCGGACACCCCATCGCCGCGCCCGCGCCAGCGCTTGCCCTTGTAGCGCTCGATCTGTCGGTTCATCTTCTCCAGCACGGCGTCAACCGCGGCAAACACGTCGCTGTGGCGCTCCTCCGCGCGCAGCACGCTACCCTTCAGCGGAATGGTAAGTTGCGCCACATAGCGGTCGGTGGCCGAGCGCGCATTGCGGTTCTCGGTCAGGTCCACCCGCACTTCGCGGATCAGGGTCAGATACCGATCCAGCTTGCCAACCTTTTTTTCGACGTATTCCTGCAAGCGGGGCTTTACGTCCACATCTCGCCCATGAATAGTGACGGTTACTGCCATAGTGCCTCCATCAGAGTCAAAGATGCCCGAAGCGGGCATCGGGTTAGTGCCGGTTCAGAGCGCACGCGCCAGTGTCAGGCCCCACACACCGGCGGCGCCGGCGGCCTGGAGCGCCTCGGCGCAGGCCGCCAGGGTCGCGCCGGTGGTACAAACATCGTCCACAACCACGACGCGTCGGCCTGCCACGGCGCAGCGATCGGCAACGAAAGCGCCGGCGACGTTGTGACGTCGTTGCTCGGCGGACAGGCCAACTTGCGAGAGCGTATGCCGGGGTCGCGCCAGGGCGCGCGGCAGGTAACGCACCCCCGCCCACTCCGCCAGCGGGCGCGCCAGCAGATCCGCCTGATTGTAACCGCGCTCGCGCTGACGCTGCGGCGAGAGCGGCACCGGTGTGATCAGGTCGGCGGTCAGCCCTTCGCGTTGATACAAGGCGCACAGCCACTCGGCCAGCGTATCGCCCAGCGGAATATCGCGCTGGTATTTCAGGTGGTGCAAAGCGCGGCGCAGGGGGCCTTCAAACCAGGCGGCGGAGCGAAGACTGAGCAAAGCGGCGGGGAGCGGGTGGCGGCGGCAGTTCTGGCAGGCCGGCTCTGCCGGCGCGTAGCCGCAATGTGGGCAAATCGCTTCGTTGCTCAGCAAACGAAACTGGGAGCGACAGTCCGCGCACAGGCGCGCACCTGCACAGCGGCAGGCGCCACAGGTCGGCGGGAAGACCACATCAACTGCGGCCCAGAGCCAATGGCGCCAGCGGGCGCGCCACGTCACTTGCGCCGGGCCGGGCCGAGGCGGCGCAGCCAGCGTCATATTCGTTGGAACGAGGGGGGAGGCTCAGCCTCCGGGAAAGCCAAACTGTTCGATGACCTGGAGCAGCGCCGGCCCCAGCAGCACAATGTAAATGGATGGAAAGATCAAAAACGCCATTGGGATCAGCATTTTGATCGGCGCTTCGTGTGCCTTCTTCTCGGCGCGCTGACGGCGCCGGATGCGCATCTGTTCAGACTGGATGCGCAGCACGCGCGCCATGCTGACGCCGAGCTGATCCGCCTGGATGATCGCGGCGGCAAAGCTGGTCAGGTCCGGCACCTCGATCCGGTCGGCCATATCGCGCAACGCTTCGCGGCGCAGCTTACCCAGGCGGATCTCCTGAATACAGCGTGCAAAAGCCAGCGAGAGTTCGTTATCCCACTTCTCGCTGACGCGCTGCAGTGCCTGATCGAAGCCCAGCCCGGCCTCGACGCAGATCGTCAGCAGGTCGAGCGCATCCGGCATGGATTTGACGATGTTGTCCTGGCGGCGACGGATGCGGCTGCGCAGGAGCAGCGACGGGATGTAGAAGCCGAGCACGCCCGCGCCGGCGGCCGTCGCCAGCACCTTGGCGACGCCCGACTGAAACGAGAAAAACGAATTAGGGTCCGCCGAGATAAAGCCCATCAGCACAATGAAGGCGAACCCACCGATCGCGCCGAAGATGCGCAGGGAAAAGAAAACGCGAGCGTCAATGCCGCGCGGGTTGCCGGCCAGATCCAGCTCGTGCTGGATGCTCTGCAGGGCGTTTTCCGGCGTGAAACGCACCACGAACTCGCCCAGCCGGCGCAGCGCCGGCAGAAAAACGCGCTCGGAGAGCGGCTGCGACATCTCGATATCTTCGAGCGACATCGGCCGTTCGCGCGTGGAGAACTCCGCCAGCCGCGCCTGGAGCGGGTCGTCCACCGCCTGCGCACGTTGACCGGCGATGACGAGCAAGACGGCGATGATCAGAACCGTGATCGGGATCAGCCACACCCACCAATCCATACAGCGCCTCCGCTACACCTCGATGTCCACGATCTTCCGGACGATGAGGAAACCGACAATGATCAATGTCAACGCCAGAATGACCATGCCCCAACCACAGACTTGCAGGGCGAAGGTCTCCTGAAAGAAGAACCGGCCGATGTACTCCGGGTTGAGGAAGTACAGAAAAAAGCCCAACCCAATAGGCAGGAACGAAATCACGTAGCCGGTGATCATGCCCTGGGCCGTGAGCGTTTGAATCTCGCCGCGAATGCGCACGCGCTCGCGGATGGTGAAGCTGATCGTATCCAGGATTTCAGCCAGGTTGCCGCCCACCTCACGCTGGACGTTCATCGCCGTCACGACGAAATCCAGGTCTTTGCTGGGGATGCGGCGAGTCAGGTTCGCCAGCGCGCTTTCCGGGGGAATACCGAGCTGCATCTCCTGCACCACGCGCTTGAACTCCACCGAGATCGGGGGCGGCATCTCACGGCTGACGGACTCGAGCGCCTGGTTGACGCTGTAGCCGGCGCGCAGGCCGTTGACGACCAGGTTGAGCATGTCGGCCAGCTGGCTGTCGAATTTGTTCAGGCGCTGCCTCTGCCGCCAGCCGACATAGAAGCGCGGGGCGAGCAGGCTCAAGGCGCCGGCAATCGCGCCGGGGACCCAATCCTGACGCAGGAACCAGACGATGACAAAGACGCCAAGCGCGAGGATGAGGTGGGCGAGCAGATACTCGGCAACGGTCAGTTTGAGGTCAGCCCGGGCCAGATCGCGGGCAATCGGCTCGCTAAAGGCGCGCCCGGCGATGGCGCGGTTCAGGCCCTCGACCAGGATGCTCGGCCGCGCTGCGCCCGCCTCGCGCGGCACGGCCACGACCGCGCCGCCGCGCGTAAACTCGCCCAGTCGCTCCTCCACCGTGCTACGCCGACGGAAGGAGACGACTACCACGGCAATGCCGATGGCCCACGCCAGCACCAGGCCGGCGATTACGGCGATAGCCATTGGAGACATGCTGGTTTATCCGTGGACAGGCACAGCCTCAGTAACGGCTGCGCTCGCCCACCCCAAAGACCGAGGCCGGCAGGTGGATGCCGGCTTCCTCGATGCGTTCCATGCAGCGCGGGCGCAGGCCGGTCGGGCGCAAGCGGCCGATGATCCGGTTCTTCTCCATGCCGGTCTGCTCGAAGACGAAGATGTCGGCCATGGTGATCACATCGCCCTCCATGCCCTGGACTTCGGTGATTTGCATCACTTTGCGCGAGCCGTCCTGCAGGCGGCCCAGGTGGACGATGATATTGATGGCGGAAGAGATCTGCTCGCGGATGGCGCGCACCGGCAGGTCCATGCCGGCCATCAGGCACATCGTCTCCAGGCGCGCCAGCGAGTCGCGGGCGCTGTTGGCGTGGCAGGTGGTCATCGAGCCTTCGTGGCCGGTGTTCATCGCCTGGAGCATGTCCAGCGCCGCGCCATCGCGGATCTCGCCGACCACGATGCGGTCGGGGCGCATTCGCAACGAGTTGACCACCAGATCACGGATGGTGACCTCGCCGCGGCCTTCGATGTTGGGCGGGCGCGATTCCAGGCTGACGACATGCTCCTGGCGCAACTGCAACTCGGCGGCGTTCTCGATGGTGATGATGCGCTCGTCCGCCGGGATGAAGCCCGAGATCACGTTGAGGAAGGTCGTCTTGCCGGAGCCGGTGCCGCCGGCGACCACGATGTTGCAGGCCGCCATCACGCAAGCGCGCATGAACTCGATCGCTTCCGCCGTGACCGAGCCGTACTCGATCAGCTTCTCGATGGTCAGCGGCTTCTTAAAGAACTTACGGATGGTGATGGTCGGGCCGCACAGGGAGATGGGCGGCACGATGGCGTTGACACGGGAGCCGTCCGGCAGACGGGCGTCTTCGTAGGGATGCGATTCGTCAATGCGGCGGCCCAGCGGCGACATGATGCGGTCAATGATGCGCATCACGTGCTCGTTGGTTTCGAAGACCACTGGGGCGCGCTCGATCTTGCCGCGCCGCTCGATGAAGATGTTCTTCGGGCCGTTCACCATGACTTCGGTGATCGACTCGTCTTGCAGCAGCGGCTCCAACGGCCCCAGGCCGAGGATCTCGGAAACGATCTGATCGAAGAGGCGCTTGCGCTCGGTGCGCGACAACACGATGGCCTCTTCGGCCAGGATGTTCTCGTACAGGTCCTCGATAGCCTGGCGCACTTCCGCCGTGCGTGAAATATCCATCGAGGGATCCAGCTCGGCCAACAGCTTGTTTTGGACACGGGCCTTGAGGTCGAGCAGGCCGCCGGTGCCGGCGGCCTGGGCGGCCACCGAGCCGGAGGGCGGCGCGACGCGCCGCATACGCAGCTCGGCCAGCTTGGAGGCCTGGTCACTGCCCTCGCTCGTCGCGGGTGTACTGACGGTCGGCGCTAACCCGCTTGGAACCCCCGATTGCGTTTGTCCCGCCTGGCGACTTTCGATGCGTTTTAAGAGCGACATAAGTGACCTCTCGTTCCGAACCTGATTTAGCTATGCCTATTATAACTACCGCCGGTCAAACAAGGAACGGGGCTTTATTACGGGTTTTTTGTCCGGTTGAGGCGCTTCCCTTGGGGCAAATTCGTCGCGGACGCGCTGGGCCAGGTCGAAAATGCCCTGAGCAACGGACGTGTTGCGACTGGCCGACATCAGGGACACGCCGGTGTTAATCGAGGACATGACCGTCTTGTCGTCGAAGGGGACCTGCGCGCGCACCGTGTGCTTGAGGCGTTCTTCAATGCCCTGAACCGTGATGCCCCAGCGCTTATCCATACGGTTGAGCACCAGCATGATTTTGTTCTTCGGATACTCCAGCTTTTCGCTGAGGTCGAAGAACTTCTTGACATTCGCCAGCGACGGGATTTCGGGCGTGCCCACCACCAGGATACGGTCGGCAACATCCAGCACCGCCAATTCCTGCTCGCGCAGGACGGAAGCGGTATCCACGATGACGTAGTGAAACAGCCGCCTCAGGTCCTCGAGCAGCTTCTTGAGGGGCGCGGCCAGAACCAGTTCGGCATCTTCCGGCGTGGCGGGCCCGAGCACCACTTTCACGCCCGAAGGATGCGCCGCCAGGACGCTCTGCAGGAAGGCTTCATCCAACTCCTCGCCCTGCTGTACCAGGTTCACGATCGTGTACTTGCTCTTCAATCCGAGAAAGACATGCACCGTGCCGAACTGGATGTTGGCATCCACCAGCACCACCTTGGAGTCTTCGCCTTGCAAGGCCACCGCCAGGTTGGTTGCCAGGGTGGTGCAGCCGGAACCGCCCTTCGGGCTGAAGATGGCGACGATCTTGCCGTCGAGGCCCGCCTTGCGCGGACCGCCCACCGGGCCGGCCTCCACCGTCGCCACGCTAATCTTGCGTTCGCTCTCACGGCTGATCTCACCCAGGCGGCGGATGGTGTTGATCAGCTCGTCGGCAGACGGCGGCTTGGAGAGAAAGTCACGGGCGCCGGCCAGCATGGCCTGTCGCAGATAATCGGTATCCTGCTGGACGGACACCATGACGATCTGCGTCGTCGGCACATCCCGGACGATCAGGCGCGTAGCCGTGATGCCATCCATGTCCGGCATGTTGATGTCCATCAGGATGACGTTGGGCTTCGTCTCCCTGGCGAGCTGCAAGGCCTCGCGGCCGGTGCGGGCCATCGCCACGACTTCGATGTCCGGCTCGAATTGCAACAACTTGCGGATGTTCTCGCGGGTTTCGGCGATGTCATCCACAATCAGGACGCGCGTTTTGTCTTCAGACGACATACCTGTGCTTTCGGCGCGTGCTCACAGCGAGATCAGGGTGTGGTGGGCGCGGGCGCCGGGGCCGACGGCAATGGCTGGGAATCCAGGCCGTAGTTCAGCTTGGCCGGCAGCGAGATATTGAAGCGTTCGAACATGTATTGCAGCGTCACGCTCTGAGTCTCCGCAATCGTCCGGTCGCCGGGCGGGCGCAGGGTCAGCGTAATCTTCAGGCCATCCGGGTACCGCTCCATCATCCGCATCACGTAGTTCAACACCAGCGCATCCTGCGGGCTCACCACCAGCGTAATGAGGTCCGGCGGAGGCGGCGTGGGGGTGGGCGGCGGGGGCGGCGTGGGGGTGGCGTTGGGATCGGGCGGCGCGGGCACGGCGGTCGGCTCGACGAACACCGGCTGAATCGGCCCGAAGTCGCCGACGCGCAGGACGAGCGCATCCTGAATGATGCTCTGTGAGACAAGGCGGGCGCGTTGCGGCTCGGACGGCACGACGTAGAAAGGCTGGTTGAGCAACGACTCGGTCTCAACGCGGCCCTGCACGTTCTGCGTGCCGGCGCCGGTAACGGCGGCGACGATGCTGCCCTGAGTGATGCCGGAGCCTTCGGGGCCGGGCACCGGCGCTTCCGCCGGCAGCACGCCGGCCGTCAGGTTCGGCAGCACGGTCTGAAAGTCCTCGTCAATATCCACCAACGCCCATGAAACGATGACGTTGACGAAGTCGCCATCCCGGATGCCAAGGGCGACGCCGCTCTTGCGATCGTAAGGGATGGAGATGGCCGTTGCACCCTGGGGGATCAACAGCGCCGCATCCGAGCCAAAGCGCGACACCTGCGTCGGTGAGACCACGAGCATGGTGGACAGCAGGGGCGAGTTCCGCGGGATGTCGTAGCGCACCAGCCGGCCGACCACGTCGTCGGGGTTGAGCAAGGCTGAGGCCGGCACGATTTGCGTCGGCCAGGGGATGGTGATCAGAGCCTCAGTGGGGACCACTTGGCCCCGGCTGAGGTTCTGGCTGGTGCCAATCAGATTGAGGATGTCCCCCGCCCCCGGTGTGCTGGTCACTTCAATGACGGACGGGCCGGGCGACGGTTGATCTGTGGTGGTCGGCGATGGCTGATTAGCCAGGTTGAGTAACAAGAAGATGCCGCCCACACTCAGGATAATGAGTATGAGCGCCACAATTATGAGCAAGCGACCTCGCTGCATCTAGACCTCCTCTGAAAAACGGCCGCGGGCGGCGCTCTCCGCACCGCTGGCGAGAGCGTAACAGCGGCGTATCTTACTTTCACCGGCGCAAAACGCAAATCGGGGCAGGACGCGGAAAGCCGCGGCCGCGGAAAGCCGCAGGCATAAAACGGCGTCAGACCGGCTCACCTACGGGGACATCCATCACCACGCGGGTTCCCTGGCCGGGCTGGCTATCCACCTCCAAAGCGCCGCCCAATAGCTCAATGCGCTCCTTCAGCGCCGACAGGCCGATGGTCTTCTGTTTACCGTCAGTCAGCACTTCCGGATTGAAGCCCTTGCCGTTGTCCTCAACGATGGCCCGGACGCGGATGTCGTCCGTGTCCACCGTCACTCGCACCTCCGTAGCTTGCGCGTGATTACGGACGTTGCTCAGCAGCTCCTGCAAGCCACGAAAGATCATGACCTCGCGCACGGACTCCAGACGACGCTCGGCCCCGGTGATCGTCAGGGTGGTCGGAATGCCGCTCTTGTCCTTGAAGGCATCCACGTAGCGCTTGACGGTCGGCGCCAGGCCGAGGTCGTCGAGCATCATGGGCCGCAGGTCGAAGATAAAGTCGCGGATCTTTTGCAGGGTGGAGGTGGCGGCCGTCTTCATGTTCGCCAGCTCCGCGCGCGCCAGGGCGGGGTCCTTCTCGAACAGCCGCATGGCGATTTCCGACTGCAGGACGAAATTCGAGAGCGCCTGGGCCGGGCCATCGTGAATCTGGCGGGAGAGTTTCTGCCGCTCGGTCTCCTGGGCTTCGACGATGCGGGCGACCATAGGCTTGTCGCCGACGTTCGTCTGCGCGCCCTGGGACGAGGCGGCCAGGTTTTCGAGCGCGGCGACGGTTTTCTTGAGGTGGTCGGCCAGCCGATCGAGGCTGCTCTGCTCGGCCTGCAACCGCTCCACCTGGCCACGCATGGCGAACAGGCGTTGCTGCGCGTCCTGGGCGGCTTCGTAAGCCGCCTTGATATCGGCGCGCGGCAAATTTTCCAGGTTGGGTTGCATCTGCCGCAATTGCGCAGCGATTTGCGCATTGCGCTGGGTGAGCTTGTCCAGCTCGGTGCGGCTCTGGTTGAGCGTCAGCTTGAGGTCGCGCAACTCACGCTGCGTGGACTCGAGTTCGAGACGCGCTTCTTCAAGCAGCGTTTCCAGGGGGGAGGGGGCCTCTGAATCCATTCGGGATTGCCTGGCGCTTCAGGATGCTTTGGCGTTGGAGTTGGCGGTTTCATCCAACCGCACCCAGCCATGTTGCAGAGCGTAAACCGCCGCCTGCGTCCGGTCTTCGACATCCAGCTTCTGCAGAATGGCGGTCATGTGATTCTTGACGGTCTGGTGGCTGATGCCCAGCGAATAGGCGATCTCTTTGTTGCTCATGCCGCGCGTGACACACTCCAGGATTTCCATCTCGCGCGGTGAAAGCGGCGAGAAGGCCTCACGTGTATCGTTGATGTAGGGCCGGCCTGCTTTTTCCACGCTGGCTTCCAGCCAGGCCTGCAAACCCTGGTAATCATAAACCCGGTCACCGACGACATAATGCCCTTGCTTGACCCAGCGCACGACCTGCACAAGGTGTTTGGGGGTCACATCCTTTGGGCAATAGGCCCAACTCCCGGCGCGGAAGGCGTGCAATTCCTGTTCCAGGTCGTGATAGGCTGTCAACATGACGACGCGCACACCCAGCCGCTCCGTTTGAATCTGGCGAATGACCTGCAGGCCGTTCATGCCCGGCAGGTTGATGTCCAGCAACATGACGTCGGGTTGCAATTTGCGGGCCAGTTCCAGCGCCTCCGGCCCATTTCCGGCCTCGCCGATCACTTTGAGGTCCGGCTGTTCGGCCAGAACATTCCGCAGCCCCTGACGGAACAGGGGGTGATCATCCACGAGGAGGAGAGTCACAGTGTCCATAGTACAACTCTTGATATCTTTAGGAGTTACGCACTTGCCATAAGTCGGGTACACTGCGGGTATGAACCCGCCCAAGTGTGACGAACTCGACTACATTCATTTTCTGATTGCCACGCAGAAGGTCTTCAGCAACACCGAAGCCGCTCGGTGCC
>JBBIQY010000096.1:0-14293 GCA_037442085.1 Anaerolineae bacterium | reverse complement strand
TCACTCATGAGTTGTCCCCAGCCCACCCTTTGCTGTTCGTTGCCGAACCCGTCGCCGGCCTGTGCCGCGTGGTGTGCTTCTCGCCCCGTCACGATCTCACGCTGCCGGAACTGTCCGTGCCCGAGGTCGAGGCGGTGCTGCGCACCTGGGCGGCGCAGTCGGCGGAGCTGGGCGCGCTCGATTACATTCGATACGTGCAGGTCTTCGAGAACAAGGGCGCGGTGATGGGGTGCAGCAACCCGCACCCGCACAGCCAGATCTGGGCGACGCTCACCCTGCCCAACGAGCCGGCGAAGGAACTGGCCGCGCAGGCCGATTACTTCGGCGCGCACGGGCGACCGCTGTTGCTGGATTACGTGGAAGCGGAGCTGAAACGGCACGAACGCGTGATTGCGACCAACGCGCACTTCACCGCCGTTGTGCCGTTCTGGGCCGTCTGGCCGTTCGAGCTGATGATCGTCGCCCACCGCGCCGTGGCCCGCCTGCCCGACCTGAGCGACGCGGAGTTCACGGCGCTGGCGGAGTTGCTGCGGCAGGTGTTGATCCGCTACGACAATCTATTCGAGACTTCGTTCCCGTACTCGATGGGCTTTCATCAGGCCCCCTTCGATGGGCAGCCGCATCCCGAATGGGTGCTGCACCTGCATGCCTACCCGCCGCTGCTGCGCTCGGCGACGGTGAAGAAGTTCATGGTCGGTTACGAGATGCTGGCCATGCCCCAGCGCGACCTCACCCCGGAGCAGGCGGCCGAGCGGCTGCGCGCCGTGAGCGACATACACTACAAGAGTCGCCAATAGCACTATTCACTGTTGCTGATGACTGATCGCTGATGACTGATTGCTGATGTCCGGCTATTTCACCGTCACTCGATACACGAGGCGCTTCTCCCCGGCGGGGAAGTCGAACCGGCCGTCGTTGATCGCCTCGGTGAAGGTAATGCGCGTCTCGATCTCGACCGTCGTGCCCGAGGGCCAGTCGTCAATCACCGTCAGGAAGCTGCGGCACTGCCAGTCGTCGGTCTCATAATCGCTGACGTTGAATTGTTCGGCAGGCACCGGCGCGCCGTTGACGAAGAACTCGATCACCATCTTGTCGAGGTTGTCGCGCAGGATGGCGCGCGAGGTCGCGCACCAGCCGTAGCCCCACAGCACCGGCTGCGTTTCGGTCAGCGCGATGGTGTATTCGAGCGTGTCGCCGACGGTGTTCAGCTCCTCCTGGGTGTAGTCTTCCGCCGCCAGCTCGGCCAGCTCGGGCGCGCCCTCCGCCGCCGCCAGGCGGGCCTCGCGCGGCGTGCCGAGGGTGGGGCCGCCCTCGATGACGAACCGCCCGGCCGGCGCCACCGCGGTTCGGCTGGCGGGCGCGGGCGTGGCGGTCGGGCGGCTCAGGAGGTTGGTCACCGTGGCGCAGGCCAGGGTGGCGCAGGCCATCAACGACAAGGTGATCAGGGGCAGCCGGGCATGTCGCTTCATCGTTGTTCCTCCACCAGCCGCGCTACGGCTGCGTCATCGCAAACTGATAGGTCGCTGCAGTGGTGGTGAAAGGCGTGGTGCCGGAGACGACCAGCGTGACGCGCTCGTTGCGCTGCAGGGCGAGAGTGAGCGAGCCGCGGTTGGCCTCGTCCAGCGGCAGGCGCTCCACGGTGGTCTCGCGCCCGCGCCGGCGGATGACCTGCACGCTGAAGGTCTGCGGCAGGACGTTGTCCATGCGCGCGAAGCCCTGTGCCTGCCAGCCGTCCGCGCCGTCCTCGAAATCCTCGAGGTAGTTGAGTTGCGGTATGCTGATGTCATCCAGCAGCAGGCCGGGCATGTTCAGGGCGGCGTCGGTGATGTAGCTGAAGCGCACCAGCACGCGCTTGCCGGCGTACCGGCTCAGGTCCACGCGCTCCTCGGCCCAGCCGCCGGACTGGCCGGTGTAGCCCCAGCCCAGGCCGGTGCCGTTCGGGTTGCGGTCGGTGGTGCCGGGCGCGCGCACAATCGCCCATGTCCGCCCGTCGTCCTCGGAGACCTTGAGGTAGGCATAGTCGTACTCGGTCTCGATGTCGTACCACACCCAGTAGTTGAGCGTGACCGAGGTCAGGCCGCTGAAGTCGAAGGCGCGGGTGAAGGTGGTGATGCTTTCGTCGTTGCGGTGGCTCCACACCGCATAGCGCCCGCTGCGCGCCTCGGCCTTCACCACCGGCACGGTGCGCGCGCCGGCAAACGTCAGCGTCACCGTCCCGTCGCACTGGAACTCGTAATAATCCGCGCCGAACTGGCTGACGGTCGCCGTCTGCGTCGCCACCGGGCAGGAGGAGAAGAGGTCGTTGGCTCGGGGCCGGGGCGGGTTGGATAGGCGGGTGTAGGCGTAGCGACCGTCGGCGGCGCGCGGATCGTTGAGGTAGTTGGTGATCACCCAATCGGCGAAGACGGCCTCGGCGGTAAGCGGCGCGCCGCTGGCCGGGTCGGTCAGCCCGCGCGCCGCCAGCACGGCGTCCACCGCGCGCATCCCGTTCAGCGGCTCGGCCAGCAGCGCCTTCGTCGTCGCCTCGCCGAAGCGGTCGAGGAAGTAGGTCAGGAACAACATCGCCGCGCCGTAGTGCGGGATGGTATCGCCGTCCGTCCAGGTCGTCAATTGCAGATCGGGGTCGGCGACGAAGTCCTCAGCGTAGCCGCGCGGGTCATAGCCGTTGAGGATCTCGGCCAGCATGGAGGCGCCCTCGTTGAGCCAGGTCTCCTCGTTCACGTCCTGATACCAGTGAATCATGTGCTGAAACTCATGGGCCAGCGTGGACGCGATGAGGCTGTCGCCCGGCTCGGTGATGTCGGCGTTGATGTAGAACATCTCCTTCTCGTTGGATTCCGGGTTGGCGGCTTTGGTGTACTGATCTTCGGACGAGTAGTAGCCGAGGGTGCCGAAACCGATGCCGCGCACGTACAGGATGTACAGGCGCGGATCGCCGTCCACGCCCGGGTTCCATTCCGAGCCGAAGAACGCGCGGTTGGTCGGGTAGGTTTTGGCCTGGAAGTCGTCGAGCAGGCGGCGCACGGCGCGTTCGTTGACGCGCACGCCCTCCTCGGCGAAGAAGTAGGCGTTTTCGGTCTTGTAGATCAGCCGCGCCCGGACGGTGAACGTCTCGTTGGTGTCGTTGTTGCTGGCGGTGAATTCCAGCACCGTGCCGATGGGATGGTCGGCGGGCGCGGCGCCGGTGGTGGCCGGGATGTTGGCGCGGCCCGTGACCTCGGCCGCGATCTGGCGCAGGTCGCGCGGCTGGATGTCGGCGTTCAGCAGGGCGTTGAGGGTGTCACCGCTGGCGGCAGGCGCGGGCGTTGGCGTCGGGACTCCCGGCGGCAGCGGGGTGTGGGTGTGGGTTGGCCGCGGGGTGCGTGTGGGCGACGGGACGGGGGTGAAGAAATCGGTGGGGAGGGGGAGCAGGTCGGTGTTCGAGAGCCAATAGGCGGCAGCGCCGCTCAGCCCGAGCAGAGCCAGGGCGCAACAACCACCCACCACCATCAGCACCGCACACAGGCCGAGACCGATTTTCGCGTTACGGCTCATTTTGTTGACCACAGACCGCCGACAACCGACCGCGGTCTGCGGTCTGTCGTCTGCCGTCAGCCACTAAACCAACCACAACTTCCGCTGCGGCTTACTCAACCACTCCAGGCCGCTGGCCGTCACCAGCACATCTTCCTCCAGGCCGAGATAGCCGCGCTCCGGCACGAACACGCCCAGCTCCAGCGTGAAGACGTTGCCGGCTTCGACCGCGCCCAGGGGCGCCTGGCCGTAGCGGTCCCAGCGCGGGCCGAGCAACACCGCGCCATCGTGGGCCGCGCGCCCGAGCTGATGGCCGAGGGCGTGCTGATACTCGGGATAGCCCGCCTCGGTCAGCGCCGCCCGCGCCGCGGCATCCACCTCCCAGCCGATCGCGCCCGGCCTGAGCCGCTCCGCGCCGGCGTCCAGCGCGGCCCAACAGGCGTCCCAGGCGCGCTGCACGTCCTCGGGTGCGCGGCGCTTACCCTTGTCGAGGAAGTACCACATGCGTTGCAGGTCGGAGCAGAAGCCGTTGCGCTTGACGCCGAAATCAATGTGCAGCAACTGGCCGCGCGCGGTGCGATGGTCGCCGGGCAACGTATGGCCGACGGGCGAGTCCGGCCCGGCGTTGACGGTCGGGCAGTAGGGGGCATCCCAGGCCGGGCCCAGGCCTAACTGTTCGCGCTCGGCGTGCAGAAAGTCGGCCAGATGTTTCTCTGTCAGGCCCGGCTTGAGCATGTTGCTGAGTTTGGCGAAGAGCTTCTCGGTGGCGCGGATGGCCAGGCGGATGCGCTCGACCTCGGCGGCGGTCTTGCGCCCGCGCAGCGCGGCCAGGAAGTTCTCGGCGGAGACGAAACGCTCGGCGTAGGGCGTATCGGCGAACGTCGCCTGGAGCGTGGCCCACAGCCCGAAGGTCAGCCCGTCCGCCGCGGGGTCGCTCACCGAGTAGTTGAGGGCGATGGTCTGCGGGTTGAGGCTTTCGATGGCGTTACGCAGGGAGGTGCGGATGCTCTGATCGTAGCCGATGACGTGCGTGTAGAGTTTGCTGCGCGTCAGGTTCTCGGCGTCGTAGCGGCCCACGATGGCGATGCGGTCGCCGCGCCGGCTGAGCAGGAAGGCCGAGTGCCAGACCAGGTCCAGCCCGCAGATGAGCGCCAGCGCCGGGTCCGCCGTCAGTGCGGTCTCGCGCACGAAGGTGAGCCAGACATCCAGGTTGTGCTCGTCCAGCAGCGCCACAGCCTGATCCAGTTTTTCGCGGACGAGGGTGAAGTCCATGGTTGGGCCTTTCAGGCTGACCGCAGACGGCGGACCGTCGGCGGTTGACTGTGGTTGGCGGTCTGCCGTCCGCCGTCATTTGCGCCAGTTGGCCGCCATTTGCTCCCCGAGCGCGACGCCGTAGAGCTTCTCCAGCCGGTCGGCCAGGTCGCTGCGGCCGCCCTGGCGCATGTTTTCGGCCAGATAGTTGAGCGTCTGCATCAGCTCCGGCGTGATCTCGGCGGCGCGGCGCTTGAGCTCGGCCTCGGCTTCGGCGTCGGTCTTCAGGTCGAGCAGTTGGTTGATGAATTTGACTTCGGGCGGGGCGGAGGCCTCCACCAACCGGTTGATCGCCTCCTGCACGCGATTGAGTTTGGCGAGCGCGTCCAGCCGGCCGGCCTGGCGGGCGGCGTTGATGTTTTCGGCGAGCACGGCCATGAAGGCGTCGTCAATCACGCCGGCTTCCTCTTCGAGCGCCTTGTTGATATCCGGCGCGTCCATCAGCTTCTTGAGCGTCTGGGTGGCCTCGGCGAGGCGGGCCTTGGCCGCCGCGTCCATCTCCTGCGTCATCTGCAGGATCAGGTCGCGTTTGCGGGTGAGCGCTGCCTTCTCTTCGGCGGGCGCGCGGTCAATCCGGCGGGTCAGCGATTCGAAGAAGGAGTAGTCAATTAGCGGGCGGGCCAGCGAGACGTAGGCCGCCAGCGTCTCCTCGGAGTCGGCCTTGAGCACCAGCTCCATCAGCTTGTTGGGCGTCAACTGGTCGCCGAGCTGCTGTAACTCGTGCACGGCGTCCTGCACCTTCTGCTGGCGCGCCAGCAGCTTCTGCCCGACCGTGCTGTGCTCGGCCAGTTTGTTCTGCAGGTCGAGCATGCGGCGGGCCGCGGCCCGGTTGCCGTTGGCGGCCGTCGCCTGGATCGAGGCCGAGAGCATCTGGAACATGATCTCGTCAATCTCGGCATCTTTCTCCTTGATGAGCGCGGGCAGTTGCTCGTCCGGCGTGTTGAGCAGGGATTGGAGGAGCTGGGCCTTGGCGCGTTGCGCCTCCAGCATCTCGCGCGTGATGCCGTCCGCCTCCAGCACGCGGTCAATGATGCCCTGCAGGGTGAGCGCCTGGCGCGGGTTGAGCAGGTAACCTTTGCGCTTCTCCTGTGGCAGCTTGTTGATGACCTCGTTGACGAGTTTGCCGATGACGCGCTCCTGTTCCGCCTGCGGCAGGCCGAGCGCCATCGGGACGTAGCTCATCAGGATCTCTTTGTCGGCGTCGTGGTAAAGCAGGATCGTGGCCGCCTGGCCCTGGTAACGGCAGGCGGGGCAATTGATGAGGTTGAACTGCCCGTTGAGGAAGCGCCGCTTGGCGTCCGGCTCCTGGGTCACGTCGAAGAGTTGTTCGAGCATGACGGACACCGGCTGGCGGCATTGTGGGCAGGAGACGACGGTTTTGATTGGAGGCATGAATGGCCTTTCGGATTTTTGGATTTCAGCGATCAGCGGTCAGCAAGCAGTCTATTTTATCGCGGAAGCGAAAAGGAGAAGGTCGCGCCCTGGCCGGGGCGGCTCTCCACCCAGATGCGCCCGCCGTGAGCCTCGATGACGGCTTTGGCCAGGAACAGGCCCAGGCCGGCGCCCTTGACGCGCTTCGTCAGGTCGGAGTCGCCGCGATAGAAGCGGTCGAACACGCGCGGCAGGTCGGCGGCGGCGATGCCCGGCCCCTCGTCGCTGACGCTGACGATGACTTGATCCGGCTCGACGCGCCCGCGCACGGTGACGGCCCCGCTGCCCGGCGCGTATTTGAGCGCGTTGGAGAGCAGGTTGCTCAGCACCTGCGTCAGCCGTTCCTCGTCGCCGAGCACCGTTGGGAAGCCGCGCGGGAACTCGGCCGAGAGCGTGTGCTTCTGGCTCTGGGTCTTGAACTTTTCGACCAGCCGCGCGGCGAGCGCGTCCAGCGCGACCTCGCTCCGGTTCAGCTTGAGCGCGCCGGCCTGCAGGCGTGAGGCGTCCAGCAGTTTCTCGATCAGGTCGGTCAGGCGGTCGGCCTCTTCGACGATGACGGCCAGGCTCTCCTGCACGGTGGCGGCGTCCCACTCGGCGTCCTCGCGGCGCAGCGTCTCGGCGTAGCCCTTGATCAGCGCCACCGGCGTCTTCAGCTCATGGCTGATGATGCTGATGAAGGTGCTCTTGAGCTCTTCGGCTTCGCGGAATTTGGTGATGTCGTGTACGTCCACGATCAGGTTGACCAGCCGCCCTTCGCGGTCGAAGAGCGGCGCATAGGAGACGCCCGCCGGGGTCAGGCCGCCGTCGCGCCGGAGCAGATCGCCCTCCACGTACAACGGCGCGCTGTTCTCGTCGAGCGGCCAGCCGTTGGCCTCGGCTTCGGCCAGGGTCGGCCCCGGCTCGCGCCGCGCCCAGCGGATGACCTCATCATGGTCGCGGCCAATGGCCTCCGCCGTCGTCCAACCGGTGAGCCGCATCATGGCGCGGTTGAAGCGCTCGATGCGGTGTGAAGGGGTGAGGATCAGGATGCCGTCGGCGTAACCGTCGAGCACGGCGTCCAGGCGGCGCTTCTCCCAAGACACCTGTTGATAGAGCTTGGCGTTTTGTACGGCGATCGCGGCCTGGAGGGCGAAGGAGGAGAGCAGGGCGCGGTCGTTGGCGGTAAAGGCGCTGGGGTAGCCGCGGAAGATGAAGATCAGGCCGACGACTTCGTTGCGCACGATCATCGGCAGGCCGACGCCCTGCAACAGGCCGAGCGTGGTGGCCTCGGCGATGGCTTGCAGACGGCGGTTGATCTCCGGCAGGGCGAAGCGTTGCGGGTCGCCGTGTTCGGGCACATCCGCCAGCAGCTCATCGAAGTAGGCGATGTAAGCGTCCGGGATGCCGTAGTAGGCGCGGACGTGCCAGCGGCGGGTTGTGGCCGCGCTGTCTTCCCGCAGGGCGATCAGCCCGGCCTGGCCGGCCAGCAGCTCCACGGCGGTCTGCAGAATGCGGCGCAGGACGGTGGCAAAATCCAGTTCCTGGGTGATGGCGCGCAGGATTTCCAGCAGGTAATCGCGCTGCCGGACACGGAAGTCAGGGAGCATCGTGCGAAGTATAGCATTGCGGCTACGCCAGGCCGCGAGCGCCGCAGATGATTTCAGCGCCGGGTTAAACCCCTTCCAGGAATTCGCCAAACGTGGCCGGCGCCGGCTGCGCGACCGGGCCGGTAAAAAGGGGATTGGTGACGGCCAGCAGCCGCCCGGCGAGGTCGTGTACCTCGAGGCGGAGCCAGGCCCGTTCGCCCACGTGCGCGGTCACGGCCGCGCTCAAGGCGGCGTTGCCATTCACGATCTCGGCCTCGGCCAGCGGCTCGCTGTTGCGCACCAATCGAGCTCGCGCCGGAACCGTGCACGCCGTGACCGTGGCGTTCACGGTCACGCTTCCGTTCCCATCCCCCAGATCAGCGCCGATACCGTAAGTCACGCCGTCGCGTTGTGCGGTCAGGGCAAGGCG
Organism: Anaerolineae bacterium; assembly: GCA_037442085.1. Classification (GTDB taxonomy): domain Bacteria; phylum Chloroflexota; class Anaerolineae; order Anaerolineales; family UBA6663; genus JANWXR01. The sequence goes on along the minus strand of JBBIQY010000096.1, from coordinate 6,043 downwards.
CGGCCCCAGGCTCACATAGGCGCGGCGGGCGCGCACCGCCGCTAGGATGGCTGCGCCCGAAAGGTTCTCCGCGTACACGTACGTGCTTGGGACTCCCAAACGCTCATCGGGTTTGTTCTGTCCGGCGAGCGGGTGCGGGCGGTGGTAATCGCTGCCGCCGAGCGCGGTGACGCGCCAGCCGGCGTCGAGCATGCGCGTCCACAGCGCCAGGGCGCGCGGGTTGTCGCGGGCATTGTCCGGCCAGCTCGGGTCGTTCCAGATTTCGAGGGCGTGCAGGTATTGCATCTCGACCTCGAGGAACTCCCATGCCCACGGCGCGAGCAGCGGATGGTTGATGGAGTTGAGCAGGCCGAGCGATGCCGCCTGCCGCATCAGTGCATTGACCGTGGGAAACGGATCGCCGGGCTGTGGGGCCTCGTGGATGGGTCGGCAGATTTGCCGTAGCCAATCGCCGTCCTCGGTGATGCCGAAGATGTTCCAGTGTCCGCGCTTGTACGTCGCCTCGACGCCGGGAAGGATGATCAGGCCGGCCTCGCCAAATTCACCGTAGGCGCCGATGGCGTTGTGGTCGGTGACGGCGAAGAAATCCAGCCCCTCCCGCCGCGCCACCTCGGCCAGCTCGCGCGGGGAATGGACGCCATCGCTATGGTGAGTGTGGGCGTGAAAGTCGCCGCGATACCAGCCGGGTTGAGGGTTGAGGATATTGTTCAAGGAAAGGGGCAATGGCATGTTGTGCTCCGGTAATTAACCGCGAAAAAAGGCGGGCGAAGTTCCCGGCCTGCTTTGCAGCTTCGCGGTTCATTCGCCTTTCCAGACGGGCGCGCGTTTCTCGGCGAAGGCGCGCGGGCCTTCCTGTGCGTCCTGCGAAGCCAGCATGGCCCGATAAGCGGTGAGCGTTCCGCTGCGCAGCAGCGCATAGCCCTCGGGCAGGCTGAGCGTCTCGGTCGCGCCGGTGACTTCCTTCACGGCGGCCACGGCCAGCGGCGCGGCTTGGAGGATCATCGCCGCGTACTCGCGCGCCTTCGCCATCACCTCGGTTTGCGGCACGACGGCGTTGATGAGGCCCCAGCGCAGCGCCTCGGCGGCGTCCATGCGCCGACCGGTGAGCAGCATCTCCATGGCAATGGCGCGCGGCAGGCGGCGCGGCAGCCGGAGCGCGCCGGCGTCGGCCAGGAGGCCGACCCGCACTTCGGGCAGCGCGAATTGCGCGTGCTCGGCGGCCACGATTAAATCGCAGGCCAGCGCCAGCTCGAAGCCGCCGCCGACCGCCAGACCGTTGACCGCTGCGATGACGGGCTTGTGCAGGTCGTGCAGTTCGGTCAGCCCGCCGAAGCCGCCCGGCCCGTAGTCGCTCTCAATCGCCTCGCCGGCTGCGGCTGCCTTCAAATCCCAGCCTGCCGAAAAGAATCGCTCACCGGCGCCGGTGAGGATGGCGACGCGCAGGGACGGATCATCGCGGAATGCGCTGAACAACGCCCCCATCGCCCGGCTGGTTGCGGCATCAATGGCGTTCGCCTTCGGGCGGTCGAGGCAGACCTCGAGGATCGGGCCGTTGCGGGTTACGGCAAGGGAAGGGGACATGGCCGGTGTCCGGTTAAGATTCGAGCGGCCGCAACAGGGCGCGTGAGATGATGTGCCGCTGGATTTCGCTGGTGCCGTCCCAGATGCGCTCGACGCGGGCGTCGCGCCAGAAGCGGGCGATGACGTTCTCCTCCGCCAGCCCCATCCCGCCGAAGATCTGCACGGCGTGGTCGGTCACCAGCGCCAGCATCTCGCTGGCGTACAGCTTGGCGGCTGCGAAGTCCTCGTCGCGGGCCGTGCCCTGATCGAGTTTCCAGGCGGTGTGCAGCGTGAGCAGTTCCGCCGCCTGACATTGTACAGCCATGTCGGCGAGTTTGAACGCGACGCCCTGAAATTTGCCGATGGTCTGGCCGAACTGCCGGCGCGTGGCCGCCCACTGCCGGCACAGCTCCAGCGCGCGCTGCGCCCGCCCCACGCACGTCGCTGCCACCGAGAGCCGGGTCGAACTCAGCCACTCGTTGGCCACATCGAAGCCGCGGTGCAGCTCGCCGAGGATGTTGCCCGCCGGCACCCGGCAGTCGTCGAACTCCAGGATACAGTTGTGGTAGCCGCGATGCGACACGACCTGGTAACCGCGCTTCACGGTGAAGCCCGGCGTGCCCCGATCCACCAGGAAGCTGGTGAGCTGCTTTCGCGGGCCGCGCGGCGTGCGTTCCTCCCCCGTGACGGCGAAGACGATGACGTAGTCGGCGACATCGGCGTGGCTGATGAAGTGCTTTGTGCCGGTGATGACGTAGTCGCCGCCGCGCAGCTCGGCCCGCGTCTCCATTGCGCGCAGGTCGGAGCCGGCGTTCGGCTCGGACATGGCCAGGCACTCGGTGCGCTCGCCGCGCACGGTGGGGAGCAGGTAACGCTCGATCTGCTCGCCGCGGCAGGCACGCAGGATGTTGCTCGGGCGCGCGGCGCAGGCGCCCAGCGCATAGCTGGTGCGGCCAAGCTCCCGCTCCATCAGGGTCAGCGTCACCGCATCCAGCCCGCCGCCGCCGAACGCCTCCGGCATGTTGGCCGCGTACAGCCCCAGCTCACGCGCTTTGCGGATCAGGTCGCGCCGCAGTTCGGGTCGGACCTCGTCGAGGCGTTCGACCTCGGCCTCGTGCGGGATGAGCTCCTTCTCGACAAAGGCTCGCGTCGTTTGCACGATCATTTTTTGTTCGGCGGTGAGGCTGAAGTTCATCGCAGCATCCTTCTTTCTTGGTGTTCGGCCTTCATCTTGCCTTGTCCTTCGAGGGTGAAGGGGCAGGGCGTGGGATGATCAACGCATCCACGGCGATTGCGCCGTGGGCGGAAACGATCAGCGGGTTGATGTCCAGCGCGTGGAGGTGCTCGCCGAGGTCGGCGGCCAGTTCACCGAGGCGCAGCGCGGCCTGCACCAGGGCTTCGAGGTCAACCGGCGGGCGGCCGCGCACGCCGGCCAGCAGCGGCGCGCCGCGCAGGCTGCGCAAGGCGCGCCGCACGGCCTCGGGGCGAAGCGGCAGCATCAGCAGGCGGGAGTCACGCAGCACTTCGACGAAAATCCCGCCGAAGCCGAGGGTGAGCAGCAGGCCAAACTGCGGGTCGCGCGTCAGCCCGAGGATCAGCTCGACGCCCGGCGGGGCCATGCGTTGCACCAGCACGCGCTCACCGAGCCATTCGCTCAGTTGACGATAGGCGTGTTCTACCGCAGAGTCGCCATACAGGTTGAGGCGCACGCCATCCACCTCGGTCTTGTGGGCAGCGCCCGTCGCCGTTTTGAGCGCCACCGGATAGCCGAGTTCACGCGCCGCACGCAGGGTTTCTTCCAGCGTCGCGGCCAGGCGTGACTCGACGGTGGCGAGGCCATAGCGCGCGATGAGTTGTAAAGAGGCGTACTCGTCGAATGTGCTGCCCGGCTCCAGCGTGGCGCGCCTTGCGGGAGGCGCTTCGGGGTAAGGGTTCAGCTCGAGGGTTTCACGCTGAAACTCGGCGTAGTCGAGCACATGGCGCAGAGCGCGCAGGCCGCTCTCTGTGCCGAGCAGCACCGGGAAGCCGTGCGCGCGGGCGAAATTGCATAGCGCGTCATCCGCGGCGCCGGCCAGGTTGCTGAGGAAGATCAGCGGCTTGCGTAAGTGCGGCTTCAATTCGATGGCCGTCTGCACATACGTTTGAGTGAGATCGCCCGCCGCGTACATATCCGCCGCCCAGACGGTCAGGCCGGTCTGCGGGTCGGCGTCGAGGGCGAGCAGGCAGTCGCGGTAGACCTGGTCGAAGGCGTTGCCCGTCCCCCAGGCGTCCACCGGGTTCACCGGCGGCAGGGCCGGGTCGAGCGCGGCGGCAAGCCTGGCCGTCGTCTCGGCGTTGATGGCGGCGAACGTCACCCCCTCGGCCTCCGCCAGATCCACCAGCAAGCCGCGCTCGCCGCCCGAGTCGTGCAGGGCGGCGATGGCGCGTGTGCCTGGGCGCAGTTTGGCCGCGAACAGTTCAAGGGTGTCGAGCAACTCATCGGGCGTGCGCACACGCTGCACGCCATAGTGGGCGAAGAGTGCCTCGTACACGGCGTCCTCGCCGGCCAGCGCGCCGCTGTGCGCCTGCGCCAGTTGCGCGCCGCGTTCGCTGCGGCCCACCTTCAGCGCCACGATGGGCACGTCGCGCACGGCCGCTTCTTCGAGCGCCGCGCGGAATGTGTCCGGGTCGCGCACCGTTTCGAGGAACAGCCCGATGACGCGCGTGTCCGCCTCGGCCAGCGCGTGCTGCATGTAATCGGCCAGCGTGGTAACGATCTCGTTGCCGGGCGAGACGAGGTAGTTGAAGCGCAGGCCGCGCCGGTTCTGCCACATGGCATCGGCCAGTGTGCCGCTGTGCGAGATGAATGTGATCGGCCCGGCGGGCAGGGGAGCCAGCGGATACCCCCAGGCCGCCGCACGCTGGGCAAAGGCGATGAAGCCCATGCCGTTCGGCCCGCACATCACCATGTGGTGTGTGCGCGCGATCTCGGCGAGTTGATCTTGCAGAGTCGGCTTGCCCTGAGTGTGCGGGAGATAAGCGCTCGAAGAGGTCGCTACGGCGCGCACACCGATTGCAGCGGCCTCTTGCAGCGTCTGCAGCAGCCGGTCGTTCGGCACGGCCAGGATGGCCAGGTCAGGTGTGATGGGCAGAGCGCGGAGCGAGGGGTAGCATGGCTGGTCGTGCAGCACGGTGTAGCGCGGGTTGACGCCGAAGAGTTCGCCCGCGTAGCCGAAGCGGCGCAGGTTCTGATACACGTGGCCGCCGAAGCGCGGCGGGGTGCTGATGCCGACGATGGCGATCGAGCGTGGGTTGAGCAGCGGCGTCAGGTCCTGCCGGTGAGCGTTCTTTGCAGGGCGCGGGCGCTCAGCATGCTGAGCGCCCGCAACCCGCCGGGTGTCGGGTGTGAGACGCGGTTCGGTGGTCATGGCGTATCGGTTCAGGCGATGGCAGTACCGTCGCCTGAATCCTCTTCATTCGAAGGTTTCGGCCTGGGCAGCAACGCTGCCAGGCCCATCGCCGCCGCCAGCCCGATCAACCCGGCCCACAGCGGCCAGTGCGGGTCGCGCGCGTAGAGCAGGCCGGCGGCGTAGGGCGAAATGGTCAGTCCCAACTGCTGCGCGGTCTGATAAAAACCGAAACCGAAGCTCATGGACTCGGGAGCGAGCGTGTTCGCCAGTCGGCCCGCGGTGATGGGGCGGAAAGCGCGGTTGCCGCCGTGGATCAGAAAGGCGAGGCCAATCCATATCAGGCCGGGCGCCAGCAGCCAGAGCAGCAACGCCGCGCCGGCGGTGATCTGGGTGATGAACAACGGCAGGCGCCGCTCGGTTGGCAGACGACCGACGATGAAGGTCAGCAAGGCAATCCCGAGTGTGCCGAGCGAACTCAGCGTGCCGATTTGCGCCACGCTCAGGCCGCGCACATCCTCCAGAAAGTTCGGGATGAGCACCGTGCCGATGTCGGTGGCGATGAACATCAGCAGGACAAAGGCGATTTCGAACTTGAAGCGGCGGTTGCCCAGCAGCGCGTTCGAATGCGCGCGCGATGATTTCAGCAGGCTGACGACGACTCCCTTGCTTCCTGCAGGGGGCTGGGGAGTGAGCGGGACGAGCGTCAGCAGCGTGCCCGCGCCGAAGACCAGGCCGGCCGCCAGGTACACCGCGCGCAGGCCGAACGCTTCGCCAATCCAGCCGCCGATAGCCGGGGCGATGATGCTGCCCGCCGAATTGCCGAGCGCCAGCAGCGTGAACAATCGGCCGACCGCGCGCGGCGTCGTTGTGGCAGCGGTGTAGCCCTGCAGCGCGGGCACGGCGAAATTCGACAGCAGGTAGAGAGTGTAGGCAGGGATGAACCAGCGCCAGTCGGGCGCGCCGGCCATCGCCAGTGTCATCGCGGCGCTCAGCGCCCAGCCCCACACAATCAACGGCTTGCGCCCGCGCTGGTCGGCCCATAGCCCGAGCGGGATGTAGAGCAGCGTAACGATCAGGCCGCTCAGTCCCAGCGT
>JBBIQY010000095.1:0-14295 GCA_037442085.1 Anaerolineae bacterium | reverse complement strand
CAAAGGCGACCAGCACTCCATGTTGCGTGTTTGCCATCGGCCAGTCCGAAGAACCAGTTATCACAGGCAGTACCTCCGCCCGAGAGGCTACCCGCGGTGGACTGAACTGTGCAAGATCGCATCTGATTCAACGATTCGGGCACTGATTGCACAAAAGTTACGCTAGAGATGGGTTCTTAGCGGCTCGAACTTCACCCTATCCCCAGGTCCTAACAGGAACGGATCGGGCCGACTGAGGTCGAACAGCCTGAGCGGCGTATGCCCGAGGATACGCCAACCGCCCGGCGACTCACTGGGGTAAACGCCCGTCTGCCGTCCGGCGAGGCCGACGGCGCCGGCGGCCACCTTGAGGCGCGGCGTTGCCAGACGCGGCACGGCAATCCGCTCATCCACGTCTCCCAGATAGGCGAAGCCTGGCGTAAAGCCCAGCATATAAACGTGATACTCGACAGCGGCGTGCAGTTCGACGACAGCCTCTCGCGGCAGACCGCTGTGCGCGGCAATGAAATCGAGGTCGGGACCGTCATAGCGCACGGGGATAACCAACCGCCGGCGGCCCATGGGGCGGCTCAGCCTTAGGCGCTCGAGCTGTTCATGGACGTGGTGGCGCACCTCGGCTTCGTCCATTTGCTCTGGGTCATAGTGGATCAGGAGAGAGGCGTAAGCGGGGATGATTTCGTGCAGGCCGGGCAGAGTCTGGAGGCGCACGGCCAGCGCCTGAGCGCGTTCGTTCACCTCCCGGCTGATGGCCTCGCCAAGTGTTACTAGAACGGCTGCATCGCCGGCTGAGGCGAAACGCAGCAGCGGGAGGGCGTTCACGGCACGCGCAACACGATCACGGTGATATTGTCATGCCCGCCGCGCTGACGGGCCAGCGCAATCAGCTTCTCTACCGCCGCCTGCGGCTCATGGGCTTTCATCACCTCGCCGATCTCTTCATTACTGACTAGGTCACTCAGGCCGTCGGAGCAGACCAATACGCCGTCGCCCGGTTCCAGGCACAGGCCCTGGTTGGCTTCCGACTGCTCGGGGGTCTCGGCGCTGTCGAGGATCAGGCGGAAATCCGGCTTGGCGTTCACCCGCCCACCGATGTACCGCAACAGCACGTGTTGGTTGGGGTGCGTGGCGGCTTCTTCGGCGCTGATGAGTTTGTAATCCACCGCCGCCTGCAGCCAGGTGTGATCCAGGCTGATCTGCCGGATTTGGCCGCGTCGTAACAAGTACAGGCGGCTGTCACCGACATAGGCTGTGTAGAGGCGGCGTGCGCGCACCAGCGCTACGGCGCAAGTCGTCCCCATGCCCACGTATTCGAAGAAAATTTTGCTGTGCTCCACCAGCACCGCAGTAGCCTGCTGGATGGCTTGAGTCAGAATAGGAACGTACTCCGTGCCTTCACTCTGGGCGACCTCCTCGGTGATGGCGCGCACCGTCAACGACGAGGCGATCTCACCGGCGCGATTACCGCCGACGCCATCGGCGACCACAGCCAGCGTCACGGGGTCACCATCGGGCGCGCGAAAGAAGGCAAGCGCGTAATTATCCTCGTTGTTCTTGCCGCTCTCGCCGGGGTGTGTCCCGGCGGCGGTCAACAACTCGGACTCAGAGACCGGAATGAGCGGCATAAGCGGCGAGGGTGCGCGCCAGGTGACGCGCGATACGGCGATCAACGTTTCCCATCGGATAGCGAACGAGCCAGGAGATCGGCAGCCATTTTACCCTCAAGTGGCGTTTTGGCTGGCCGGCCAGCCAGTCGCAGCTGAAGACCTGGGCTGTCACGCGGAAGTGGGTGTAGGCATGGGTCAGCGTCTGGAGCTGGGATTGAACGGAGACGTGGAGGCCCAGGCTCTGCCGTAGCCCGCGCTGCAAACTGCGGGCCACCGTTGGGAGATCGCCCGGCTGTAAGCCGCCGTCACCATCAGCCAGCGGCACGGAAGGAAACGCCCACAATCCCCCCAGCAGACCATTGTCGGCGCGCTGGGCCAGTAGCACGCGCCCGCGTTTGCGGATAACGCCGACAGCCAGCCTGTGGCGCGGCGTGGGGGCGCGTTTGGCGATTACTGGGCGCGCCAATTGCAGGCCGAGTTTCTGCGCCTCACACCAATCCCGCACTGGACATGACTGGCAGGCGGGCGCGCGTGGCGTGCAGATCGTTGCGCCCAGGTCCATCAACGCCTGGTTATAGTCGCCGGCCTGTCCGGGCAGCAACAGATCCTGCGCCAGCGTCCTCAGTTCTCTTTCACCGCGCGGCGATTTGACATTGCCAGCATAGTTGAACAAACGCGCCAGCACGCGCTTGACGTTGCCATCGAGCACGGCGACATCCGCGCCAAAAGCGATCGAGGCGATGGCTGCTGCCGTATACGGTCCGATGCCGGGCAGCGTCAACAGTTCGTCCACGGTGGCCGGGATCCGCCCATCGAATTCAGCGACGACTTTTTGCGCGGCGCGGTGCAGGTTACGGGCGCGCGCGTAGTAGCCCAATCCTTCCCAGAGCGCCAGCACCTCGTGTTGTGAGGCTGCGGCTAGGGCATGCACCGTTGGAAACTGTTCCAGCCAGCGGGCGTAGTATGGCTTTACAGTCTCACCCTGGGTCTGTTGCAGCATCACCTCAGACACCCAGATCAGGTAGGGGTCGGTCGAGCCGCGCCAAGGCAGAGAACGTTGATTAGCCTGGTACCAATTCAGGAGTGGCCGGGTAAAGGCAGCGGGCATAGTGGAATTATTATAGCGACGACCGATGACTCCGCCTGTGGATAAGTGCCCGTTGTATGTGGAAAACTCAACCAAGATGTGGAGAGTTTTGTGGAATGCCCTCGCTGATCTCTGGAAAAGTCGGCGCCGATTCGGACCAACGCACGCCTCAGTTCTCTGACCAATGCAATCGGATCATCGCCGGGCAGACTCCTCGAAGTTAAGCGTTGTTGAAGGCTCGACTCGAGGCCTCCACGACATTCAACTTGAATCACATCCCTGATGTTTTGCATCTAGTCCGTAAGCCGATTCCGGCGCGCCTGTGGACTAACCCAACATTTAGGGCCGGGTGGAGTAGATGTGGATAACTATGGCGGGCCTTGACTCATTCACCATTTGTCACCTCAAATCGGGCCATTGCTTCGCCGGCCTCTTAAAGAATCAGATTCTTTTACACTCACGCATAAGTTGCGTATTGAATCTGATTGATCGTTTTGTTAGAATGCCCGCGTTCCAGAAACGTAACGGCGTTTCCTATTCTGAAGCGCGTGCTGCTCTCCCCCTGGCGGCGCGAGCCTCAAATTTCGCACGGACTAAACCATCTGTTCTCGGGGCATGTCGCGAGACGCCGAGTCTCGTCGAATAACTTCATGTCCGTGCCTGTCGCTGAAACGTCAATCAAGCAGTCGGGAGAAAGATGCCGATGCAGTCCGAACAAATCTGGCAAGCTGTGCTCGGGCAGTTGCAAATGGAGATGCCGCGAGCCACTTTCGAGACCTGGGTGCGTGACACCACCCTGGTGAAGTATGACAACGACGCCTATGTTGTGGGCGTGCCAAACGCTTACGCCAAAGACTGGCTGGAGAACCGTCTGACCAGCCCGCTCAAACGCACGTTGAGCCAGGTCGTCGGGCGCAACGAGCTGGAAGTGCGCTTTGTCGTGGCGAACCAGCCACCAGTGGTCGAACGCACCGAGCCACACGATGAGCCTCTCGATACAGCTGCGCCCGAGGCGCTACCAAGTAACCTTAACCCCAAGTACACCTTCCATAGTTTCGTTGTCGGGCCGAGCAATCGGCTGGCGCACGCGGCCTGCGTAGCCGCCTCAGAGAATCCGGCTAAAGCCTACAATCCCGTCTTCCTCTATGGCGGCGTGGGCCTGGGCAAGACCCACCTGCTGCAGGCCGTCGGCAACGCCTGCGCCCAGCGCGGTTTGCAAGTGGTGTACGTCTCGTCCGAGGAATTCACCAACGACCTGATCAATGCCATTCGCACGCATACCACGGCCGCCTTCCGCGAAAAGTACCGTCGCATTGACGTGCTGCTGATTGACGACATCCAGTTCATCGCCGGCAAGGAGTCCACGCAGGACGAGTTCTTCCACACCTTCAACACGCTGTACGGCCAAGATAAGCAGTTGGTGATTACCTCCGACCGGCCGCCCAAGGCGATGGTGACCCTGGAGGAGCGCCTGCGCTCACGTTTCGAGTGGGGCCTGACGGTGGACATCCAGCCGCCCGACTTCGAAACCCGCCAGGCCATTCTGCGCTCCAAGGCCGAGCGCTCCCGCCGCGAGGTCAGCCCGGCCGTGATTGAGCTGATCGCCCGCCGCGTGCAAAGCAACATCCGCGAACTGGAAGGCGCGCTGACGCGCGTGCTCGCCTACGCCGATCTGCTCGGCCAGCCGGCCACGCTGGAGATCGCCGCCTCGGCCATCGCCGACCTTTCGCCGCGTCGGCGCACGCTCACGGCTGAACAAGTCATTGCCACCGTGGCCCGCTTCTACAACACCACCACGGCCGCGCTCATCGGGCAGGAGCGGACGAAGGACATCGCCTGGGCGCGACAGGTGGCGATGTACCTGATCCGCGAGGAGGCAGAAGCGTCGTTGCCGGCAATCGGGGAGGCGTTGGGCAACCGCGATCACACCACCGTAATGTATGGCTGCAAAAAAGTGGCGGACGAGATCGAGCGGAACGATACGCGGCGGCGTGAGTTGATCCAGATCCGCGAGCAGTTGTTTAGCGAGAATGGTCTGGCGCTCTAACCGCAAGCTAAGAAACCATAGACGCAACGGGACGGCAAATGCCGTCCCGTTGTCGTTTAAGAGCCGGCAATATATGGGGGGTACTATTTTTAGCGTCCGTGACAGAAAGTTGAGTTAGAAGGGCGTTATGTTCTTGATTTGCCAGCCTGATGTGGATAAGTGGCCGGATAACTGTGGAGAAATGGATGCCTTTGGGGAAAGACCCAGATTGAGCCGGCTTCTCAGTCAGGGCCTAGATGTGGGCCTTGTCCAATATCTGGGACTATGTCTGCATACCTTTCCATATCTCAGGTATCGGCCTCCGCAACCTTGCGGAGGCCGATTTCATTGTTCTTACGTTCCACATTCTGCCCCCATGCGAGTTGTGGAGCGCCGCCGCGGGCTGAAGCGCTGCATTTTCGGTTGCCGGTGCCGGCTTCCCCCAGGTTTCGGCTCAGCCCAGTCCCTTCGAGATGTTCTCCACATCCTCACAGCACCTACTACGACGACTAGTGAATTGGTTAAGGTTATTCAGATGGAGTCAATGAGTTGACGGTGATGGATTGAAAGACGAAGGTGACCATGCGCGGAGCATCATGCATGTCCTTTCCCTGAATGATGATGCGATCAATCATCTGTGGCGCATCTATCGCTGCGAACTCAGAAAGTTCCATGCAGAGCGCATATAATTCGTCGAGCGAGTGAAACGTGTGCGAGCGCTCGCGCAGCCCGTGCGCCGGCGCCCACTCGCGCAGAACGATAACGCCCTCGGTGACCTGGGGTGCAGGCGCGCTCTGTGTTCGCATCATTCGGTTAGAGTTGGTGGAGCGCGCGCTGCTCGCTGATCTTGGCTTTGAGCGCCGCGCGTTGCGCCAGCGCCGCCTGCACCGGATTTTGCAGAGAGGCGTTGAACGTTGCCTGGGCCTGCTCCACCGCCGAGGCCAATTGGCGGGCAGGTGTCAGCGCCTGCTCGCGCAGTGGCTTCACCAGATGCTTCTCCCAACTGTTTGGTCCGCCGCTCACATAGCGCCACACCTGCTCGAAGACTTTGGCATCGCTCTGGGTTGCCACCTCCGCCGTGTTCACAATCACCGCTTGCGCAGCGCTGAAGGCCGCACGCGTCTGCTCGCCGATATTGAACGGCAGGTAATCGAGCACAAACTTGATGAATCCCCCAAACACCGCCACCACGCCGGTGGCGGCCTCGGCCAGGGTGGTCTTGGCGGCTCGTTCCAGCGTGTACAGGTTGAGCTTGAGCTTGATTATCTGCTCGCTCAGCCAGCTCAGACTGGCGTTGAAGTTGGGCAGTAAATTTTCGAATTCATCCAGCAGGGTGTTGGCCGTCTGCACGCCGGTCTGCACCAGGGGCGAGACACCCAGCGCGGTGGTCAGCCCTGCCGCCGCCGATTTCAGCCCATCCTGCGCCAGTGCATCCAGGCCGACATTTTCCAGTTGATCGTACAGCGCGATCAGGCCCTGATAGTGGGCGAGCCGCGCCTCGGCGGCCTGGAGCTTGGTCTGAGCCTCGGTCAGTTGGGCCTTGACGGTGAGCGTTTCTTGTTGGGCGGCAGCGCTCGCGTTCGCCAACTGCGCATTCTGGCTGGTGGCTGCCGCCAGTTCGGCATCCAGTTGAGCTACCTGTCCGCGCAGCGAGGTGATGACGAAGTCAAGCGACAGGCTGTGCTGCTGGGCGTCGGCAGCCTGCGCCTGAAGCTGCTGGACGGCGGCCAGCGCTGTTTCCTTCTCCGAGAGCTGTCCATAAGCCCAGGCGGCGCCGCCGCCCAGCGCCAGCCCGGCGGCGCCCATCCCCAGGGCGCGCAGAAACACGCGGCGAGAGAAATCGGGTTGATCGGACATTGGCATACCTCCTGGGTCCTCACAGCCTCCGTCGAGTAAGTTACTCAGACGAACGTGAGCCGCATTATACGTGGTCCGGGCCGTGTGGATTGTTGGGGCCGGTTAGGGCTGCGGTATACTGGCCGGGCCTGACCACTGCGAAAATTATCCGGGCCGCCGCCTACTTCCTCACACGCGGGGCGTCGCTATAATCATCATATGCACCTGTTGCTCACCAACGACGACGGCGTCCATGCGCCCGGTTTGCTGGCCCTCAAACGTGCGCTCGAATCATTTGGGGCCCTCACCATCGTCGCGCCTGCCCGCAATTACTCGGCCTCTGGCCACCGCAAGACGTTGCACAAGCCGTTGCGCCTGGAGCAGACTCACCTGGCCGACGATACGCCGGCCTGGGCCTGCTCCGGCGCGCCCTCCGACGGCGTTGCCCTGGCGCTGCTCGGCTTTGTCAAAGAGAAGATAGACCTGGTGGTCTCCGGCATCAACCCCAACGCCAACATCGGCCAGGACCTGACGTACTCCGGCACGGTGACGGCGGCGATGGAGGCGGTGATCGCGGGCATACCGGGCGTCGCCAGGCCGTATGCCGAAAATTGTGTAATTCGGCCTGTAGGCGCGGGTCTGAGAGCCGCGCCTACGAAATTACACACAAATCGGCAAACCGCCACGGCGCGCACAAGCTGGCCGATTACGCTGTCGCTAGCGAGGCCGTGCAGGTGGTGGTCCGGCGCATCGCCGAGCATGGCCTGCCGCGCGGCGTGCTGCTCAACGTCAATGCTCCCATCAATCCGGCGCTGGGCTGGCGGGTGACGCGCCAGGGCCGGCGCGTCTATCGCGACGTGCTGGTAACGCGCGATGATCCGCGCGGCCTGCCCTACTATTGGATCGGCGGCGATGCGCCGACCGGTGAACCTATCGAGGGCACGGACTTCTGGGCGCTCTCGCAGGGTTACATCTCGGTCACCCCGCTGCAACTCGACCTGACCGCGCACGCGGCGTTGCCCGTGCTGGCCGGGTGGTTTGAAGATGGTGCTGCGTAAACTGTCCCTGCGCTGCCTGGCCGTAGACATCGGCACGGGGACGCAGGATATCTTCCTGTACGACTCTGCGCTCGACCTCGAAAACGGCTACAAGCTCGTGCTGCCCTCGCCTACCATGATGGTCCATCGCCGGCTGAAGGCTGCAACCGAACGCCGCGAGCGCGTCCTGCTTACCGGCTACCTGATGGGTGGCGGCCCCAGCCAGTGGGCGGCGCGCGACCATGTTCGCGCCGGCGGCGTGCTCTACGCTACCCCGTCCGCAGCCCGCACCTTCAACGACGACCTCGACTACGTGCAGCGCGAGATGGGAGTGCGTCTCGTCAGCGAGGACGAGGCCCGCGCCCTAGACGGAGACATCGTCCGGCTGGAGCTGAAGGACTTCGACTACCCTCTGTTGGCCAAGACCTTCGCCGACTACGGCGTGCCGCTGGAGGTGGACGCGGTGGCTGTGTGCGTCTTCGACCATGGCGATGCGCCGCCGGGCTACTCTGACCGGCAGTTCCGCTTCGACTACCTCCACGCCCTCGTGCAGAAAGCCAACCGCCTCTCGGCCTTTGCCCACCGCGCCGAGGACGTGCCGGCCAGCATGACGCGGCTGCGGGCGGTGGTGGCTGCGGCCCGCGCCCAGGGCGTGGACGTGCCCCTGATGGTGATGGATACGGCGCCGGCGGCGGTGCTCGGCGCGACGCTCGACCCGGTGGTGGCCGCGGCCGCGCACAGTAAGCGGGGGGCGCTGGTCGCCAACATCGGCAACTTCCACTGCCTTGCCTTCCGCCTCAACGCCGCCGGCATCGGGGGCCTGTTCGAGCACCACACCGGCGAGGTGACCCGCGATAAGCTCGAGCATCTGCTGGCGGCGCTGGCCAATTCCACACTCCGCCACGCCGACGTTTTTGACGATATGGGCCATGGCGCTTTGGTGTATCATTCGGTTCCAATGGAGCCGCCGTACTTGCTGGCCGTCACCGGCCCCCGCCGCAGCCTGATGCGGGGCGCACGGCAGCAACCCTATTTTGCGGTACCATATGGCGATATGATGATCGCCGGGTGCTTCGGCCTGCTGGCCGCTCTGGCCGAAATCTTTCCCGAGTTCGCCGAACCGATCCGGCGCTCGCTGACGCAGGCCGGCGGGGCGGCGCCCTGGGAGGCGCCTTTTTTCAAGGAGAGCACATGAGCACGGAACGAGTAAAAAGCGGTTACTTCTACCCAAACAAGATGGGGCGCATTTATCTGACCGCTTTGGAAGAGGTCATGGGCAAGAATGGCCTGAACGCCATCCTGCGCCTGGCCAAACTCGAACATTACATTGACAAGTACCCACCCGATAACCTGAATAAAGAGTTCGATTTCGAGGACATCGCCTCGTTGCATCGGGCGCTGGAGGAGATGTACGGCCCGCGCGGTGGGCGCGGCCTGTGCCAGCGCGCCGGGCGGGCGCTTTTTGCCAACGGCCTGAAGAACTTCGGCGCGCTGGCCGGCGCGGGCGATCTGGCCTTCAAAGTGCTGCCGCTGGGCACCAAGGTCAAAATTGCCGTCCCAGCCATTGCCAAAGTCTTCAACGCCACCACCGACCAGATCAGCAACACGCATGAATTCGACGACTACTATATCTACACCCTCGAACGTTGTTCGATGTGCTGGAATCGCACTGCCGAGAAGCCGGTTTGCCACACCGCCGTCGGCATCATCCAGGAAGCGATGAAGTGGATGAGCGGCGGGCGCGAATTCCGCGTCGAGATGCTCGAGTGCAAGGCGACTGGCGCGCCCATCGGCAAACTGAAGATTTACAAGGAGCCGCTGGCGGAATAACCCCGGCAGCGAAACGACGCGGACGGCGGGTGGCAGCATCCGCCGTTGCGTTTAATGGAGAACGAGAGTCATGGCCCGGTGGTCTCTGCTCTTAATTGGTTTGGCAGCCTTCCTCGCCACGCTGGCCTGTGCCACCGTCACCTCGCGCCTGCCGTTTCGAGCCACGCCCACCGCCACGCGCCCGCCGATCCCGGATAGCGCCGTGCGACACCTGCGCGTGCTTGCCGCCGTTGACGCCGCCGTGCGCGAACAATACCTGCGCGAAGATCTCGATGGCCTGGATTGGGAGGCCCTCCTGGCCGCTTACCGCGCGCGGATCGAAGCCGGCCTCAGCGAAGACGAATTTATCGAGACCATGCGCGCGCTGGCGGATGAGTTCCCCTCGGGCAGCGCCCGCTATCTCTCGCGCGCCGAGCGGATCCAGGCGGAGACCACCAACACCCGCGCCTTTACCGGCATCGGCGTATACTGGAGCTTCCGCGCCGAGCCGGAGCCGCGCGTCCTCATCCTGGCTGTCATCGAAGGGACGCCGGCTGAACGCGCCGGCCTCCAGCCGCACGATGCCATCTACGCAGTGGATGGCCAGCCCATCGGCCTGGACGACCGCGAGACCGTGGTCAACCGCATCCGCGGCCCCAAGGGCACCTCCGTCACGCTCACGGTGCAGACGCCGGGCGAGCCGCGCCGCGACGTGACCATTGAACGTGATACCATCACCGCCGCCGACGTGTTGCGCGGCACTTTTTTCGAGGATACCAACCTGGCCTACTATCGCCTGCCGGTCGTTGCCGCCGGCGATTTGGCCGAGACGCTGGCGCAAGATCTGGACGGTCAGCCGCAGAAGCCCAGCGGTCTCATTTTGGACCTGCGCACCTCGCGCGGCATTGAACCTCAGACCCTGCTCCAGTTGCTTTCCCTATTTGGGGACGGCGAACTCGGCCAGTTCTACACACGCACCATGTCGGAGACAATCAGCCTGGAGGGCATCAACATCAATGGCTCGCAGACGGCGCCGCTCATCATCTTAATCGGCCCGGACACGGCCGCGCAGGCGGAGATCCTGGCCGGCGCCCTGCAGGCCTCGGGCCGCGCCACGCTGATCGGCCTGCCAACACCCGGCGACACAGAGTTGTTGACCGACGTGGACCTGCCGGACGGCTCGCGCTTTTCGCTGGTGACCGCTTCCTTCCGTTTGCCGGACGGGACCGATCTCGGCCTCGCCGGCGTCCAGCCCGATATTCGCGTCGAGGGCGATTGGGACTCATTTTCCCGCCCGGAGGACGACCCGGCGCTGAAGGCGGCCATCGCCGAATTGGCGCGCTGAGCGATCTCTCAGCAATGGGTAGGTGAATGAGCCTCCGGCGTGCCGGCTCGGCAAGCTTCTAGTCAGTCCGGCATAACGGGTGAGCGGAGAGCGTATGTCTAAATTTCTGGATCGCCTGGCTGCCGGCCCACTGCTGGCCGACGGCGCCATGGGCACCATGCTGCACGCGCGCGGCGTGGCCTTCGAAACCAGCTTCGATGAACTGAATCTGACGCAGCCGGCGATGGTGGCGGAGATTCATCGCGCCTATATTGACGCCGGCGCGCAGCTGATCGTGACCAATACCTTTGGCGCGAACCGCTTCAAGCTCAGCCGACATGGCTTGCAAAGCCGCGTCGGCGACATCAATGTCGCGGGCGTGTCACTGGCGCGGCGCGTGGTCGAGGCCTCCTTCAAAGACGTGCTCATCGCCGGCGATGTCGGCCCGCTGGGTGTAAGGCTCGCGCCTTATGGTCGCATCCGACCTGAGCAGGCCGCCGCTGCCTTCCGTGAGCAGATCGAGGCCCTGGTGGAGGCGGGCGTGGACGCGCTTGTCCTCGAGACGATGACGGACCTGAACGAAATTTCCGAGGCGGTGCGCGCGGCCAAGGCGGTGAGCGCCCTGCCCATCATCGCCACGTTGACGTTTACGCGCGATGACCGCACGTTGCTGGGTGACGCGCCGGCCAAAGTCGCCGCCCGACTGGCCGAATTGGGTGTGGAGGTGTTGGGCGTCAATTGCTCCGGCGGCCCGGCTCAGGCACTGCGCCTCATCAACCTGATGAAACAGGCCGCGCCGCAGGCCCGCCTGGCCGTCAAGCCCAACGCCGGCTGGCCGGAGCAGGTCGAAGGCCGCATCATGTATCCCGCCGGCCCGAACTACTTCGGCGAGTACGCCCTGGCCTTCGCCGATTTGGGCTTGAGCGTGATGGGGGGCTGCTGTGGCACCACGCCCAGCCACATTGCCGCTATGCGCGCCGCGCTCGATCAGCCGCGCCCGCCGGCCGCCGTCCGGATCTTCGCGCCCAGCGCCGAACGGGATGACTCGGCTGAGGAGCAGGCCGGTTCGACCCAACTGGCGCAGAAGCTGGCCGCCGGCAAATTCGTCGTCACAGTGGAGATGGACCCGCCGAAGGGGGTGGACACGCACAAGCTGCTGGCCGGCGCGCGGCTGCTGGCCGAGGCCGGCGCCGACGCGATTAACGTGGCCGACACGCCGATGGCGCGCATGCGGATGAGCGCCTGGGCCGTCGCGCACCTGATCCAGAACGAAGTGCGGCTGGAGACGGTGCTGCACTTCCCCACGCGTGGGCGCAATCTGTTGCGCGTGCAGGGCGACCTGCTGGCCGCGCATGCCCTCGGCCTGCGCAACATCTTCGCCGCCATGGGCGACCCGACGGCCATCGGCGATTACCCAACGGCCAACGATCAGTACGATCTCGTGCCCTCCGGCCTGATCAAGCTCATCAAGCAGGGCTTCAATACGGGCGTGGATCACGCCGGCAATAAGATCGGCTCTCCGACGGCCTTCTTTGTGGGCTGTGCGCTCAACCTGTGCGCGGCGGATGTGGACAGGGAGATCAAGAATCTGCGGAAGAAAGTGGAGGCCGGCGCGGATTTCGCGCTCACTCAGCCGGTGTACGATGTGGCGCCGGCGCGCGACTTCCTGCGTCGCTATGAAGAATTGTACGGCTCACTCCATCTTCCGATCCTCGTCGGCGTGCTGCCGTTGTACGGCGGGCGCCATGCGACCTTCCTGCACAATGAAGTGCCGGGCATCACCATCCCCGCGGCCCTGATGAAGCGGATAGAGCAGGCAGGCGAGGCCAGCCCGCAGGAGGGCGTGCGCATCGCTGGCGAGCTGCTCGACGAGTTGCGCACCGTGCCGGCCATCCGTGGCGCGTACCTGATGCCGCAGTTCAACCGCTACGATTTAGCTGCCGAGGTGGTGGATCATGTGAAGGTGAGAGTGTGAGGGGATAAACGTGAAGCGTGAAACTTAGTGCGTGGAGCGTGGCCCGTCTTCGTGCGGTCTCAATCTGGAACCTCAAATCGCAAATCACCAGTCCCCCGGTTCCTCCGCCATGCGCACGATTTTGGGCGTGAACTTTCCCACGATTTCCACGAGATCGCTTTGCGCGGCGATGATATCGGTAATGCGTTTGTAGGCCTGTGGCGATTCATCCAGCCCGCCGCCAAGCAGGGTGATGCCGCGCTCGCGCAGATACCGGTCGCGTTCGCTGCGGGTGATGGTGTGGATGGCCTGTTTGCGGCTCATCTGCCGGCCCGCGCCGTGCGCGGCTGAATTCAGCGATTCCGGCACGCCCCGCCCGCGCACCACATAGCCGGCGTCGCCCATGCTGCCAGGGATGACTCCCAATACGCCCGGCCCAGCGGGTGTGGCGCCCTTGCGGTGGATGATGGCGCGGCGGCCATCGGGGAGTGACTCGGCCCAGGCGAAGTTGTGGTGGTTCTCTACCGAGGCCACCTCCCGCAATCCCACTGCTGCGGCCACGCGGTGATGGATCACCCAGTGGTTTGCCGACGCGAAGCGGCCAGCCAGCTCCATCGCCGTCCAGTACTCCTGCCCCGGCTCGCTGTGTAAATCCAGCCAGGCCAGATGGCGCACGGCCTTGTCCAGCCTGGGGTGCAGCGTCTGCGCCAGCTTCGAGTAGTGCTCGGCGATTTTGAAGCCGACGCCGCGCGAGCCGCTGTGCGAGAGCAGGGCAAGATAGCTGCCGGGCGCCAGTCCGAGCCGCGCCTCCGGCTGCTGCAGCTCGAAAACGCCCCATTCCACGAAGTGATTGCCGGTGCCGCTGGTGCCCAACTGCTCGATGGCGATGGCATGCAGATGGCGCAGCAGCGGCAGTTCATCCCATGCTTCGTCCTCGAGCACGGGATGGTCGGGGCGCTCGTTCTTGCTCCACTTGGCGCCCATGCCGAAGCGCGTCTGCTGCAACAGCGCCTTCTCGAACGGGTCGGGCTTCTGACCGAGCACGGAGGGTGAAACGTCGTAAACCGAGAGCCGCATGCGGCAGGCGATATCCACGCCCACGGCATACGGGATGACGGAGTCTTCCGTCGCGAGCACGCCGCCGATGGGCAAGCCGTAGCCGACGTGTGCGTCCGGCATGAGGGCGCCGGCCACGCTCACCGGCAGCCGCAGGGCGTTATCCATCTGCGCCAGCGCGCCGGGGTCAATGAACGCCTTGCCCCACACGTGATAGGCGAGCGGCGCCTCACGCAGGGACTCGTCTCGTTCGCGCGCCACGGGCTGCGCGCTCTGCGTGATCAGCTCGCGCGCCAGCTCGCCCACGACCTCATCGTTCGCAAACGCCACCGGGTCAACGCGTACGGCGTCCAGCCGCTCGAGGATCGCCTCGCGATCGAGGCCCGCCTCCCACAGGCGCTGCGCCGCGTCCTTCGCCAGCCGGATCATTGGCCCTTCCGGCCAGCCGCGGAATTTCAGGATTTTGCCGCTGATGACAGTCATTTCGATGCCGCTATGGGATGGCTGATTCCTGTCGGGATGTCGAACAGTCATCAGTCATCACCCATCGCATATCCCACAA
>JBBIQY010000094.1:0-14756 GCA_037442085.1 Anaerolineae bacterium | reverse complement strand
GCGGTTGAATCCAGTGTGCGCTCGCTCAAGCACCCATTTCCGGCAGGTAAACTGCCGGTGCGCGGCAAGTTCCGCGTGGCTTGTATGATCATCAGTTCGGCTGCCATGACCAATGTGCGGCGAATTCAGCGCTACTCAGCAGCGAAAATCAAAGCCATGCAGACAGTCCTGAACGAAAAAGACCAGTCCATGACACCCCAGGTTTCTTTTTTTGCCGCTCTTCGGCGCTTCCTGGCAGGCTGGCTATGCCCTCGACCAGCGCACGCCCTGGTTGTTGGTTGTTAAAGTTCGGCTTTTTGCAGAGGACTCACAAATAGAATGGAGAAGAAGATGAAACCAACAACCTCTCAAAAACTAATAGGGGCTCTGCTGACCGCCGGTTTTGTGCTGGCGGCCTGCGCGGGCGGCGGGGGGGTACAGCGCCCACCTCCCCGCCCCCTGAAGGAGGGGCACTGGGCGGCGACAGCCCGGCGCGCGGTGGCACGGTCGTACTGATCATCCCGGAAGAGCCGGCGGGCCTCAACCGTTACCTGGCAGATGCCGCCATCGTCCGACAGGTCTCGGATGCAACGGTCATCGGCCTGGTGACGCCGAACGAGAAAGGCGAGTTCGTGCCTCGCCTGGCTGCGGAGCTGCCGACGATCTCCGAAGACAAGCGGACCGTGACCTGGAAGCTTCGCCCCGGCCTGAAGTGGAGCGACGGCCAGCCGTTGACCTCGGACGACCTGAAATTCACCTGGGAGGTCATCTCCAACCCCAACAGCGGCGCGTTCAACGAGACGGAGGGCTTCGACCTGATCACCGACATCGCAACGCCGGACGCGACGACGGCGATCATCACCTACGCCGAGCCATTCGTCGGCTACGTGGGCCAGTTTGCGGCGGGCGTGCTGCCGCGCCACGCCACCGGCACGCCGGAGACGATGACAACCTGGGCGTGGAACATGAAGCCGGTGGCCGCCGGGCCGTTCGTCGTCAGCCAGTGGCAGAGCGGCCAGTCCATCACGCTGGAGCGCAACCCCAACTACTACGAGGCCGGCAAGCCCTACCTTGACCGCCTGATCTTCCGCATCATCCCCGAGCCGGCGGCGCAGACGGCGGTGATGAAGCAGGGCGAGGCGCAGGTGCAGTTGTGGCCGGGCGAGGACAAGGCCGACTGGGATGCGCTGATGGCCGGCTCCGCCGCGCAACAACTGGTGCCGGGCATCTGGAACATGGCCATTGACTTCAACCTCAGCCGGCCCGGCGATAAAGACCCGAGCGGCGCAGACCCCCATCCGATTCTGGGCGACCTGCGCGTGCGCCAGGCCATTGCCCATGCCATTGACTATGACACGCTGGTGCGCGACGTGATGCGCGGCCAGGTGAAGGCCTCGACCAACCCGTTCGCCTACGGCTGGTACCAGTGCGATCTCCCGCGCGCGCTGGGGTACGATCAGGACAAGGCCAGGCAGTTGCTGACGGAGGCCGGCTGGGTGGAGGGCGCCGACGGCATCCGCGTGGCCAAAGGCGCGCAGTATGCGCCGGACGGCACGCGCCTCTCGCTGGAGCTGCAGGGCTACACGAATTTCGAGCCGCTGGAGCGCACCCAGCAGTTCATCGTGGAGAAACTCAAGCAGGTCGGCATCGAGGCCCGCGTGCAGAACTACGATTTCTCCATTATCTTCGGCTCCTACGCCGACGGCTCGCCGCGCAAGCTCGGCGACTTCGATATGCTCATCTACGACCGGGGCTTCGGCTTGGAGCCGCAGGGCGAGGTGGCCGATATCTGGTCCTCGACCAACATCCCATCGCCGGAAAACACCGACGGCGGCAACATCTTCCGCTGGGTCAACCCTCAGGCGGACGAGGCCATCGCCGCTGCGGGCGGCACTTTCGACCAGGCCGCGCGCCGCCAGGCCTATTGCCGGCTAGGTGAACTGATCCAGCAAGACCTGCCGCAGTTGTACCTGTATCTGTTCCAGGACGGATATGGCTTCAACAATAAGCTGCGCGGCTACACGGTGAGCACCTGGGGCAGCATGAGCTGGGATGTGCAGAACTGGTGGCTGACGCCGTAACCCTCCTTTTTCTTGAAGACGTCTGTCAGGGACGGAGAAGCGCAACGGGCGTCGGGAATTTATCCTGGCGCCCGTTGGATAATTTGTTGACAGCCCTGCCCAAATGAATATACTTACCTGCGCAACACTCACCGGGCCATTAGCTCAACTGGCAGAGCAGCTGACTCTTAATCAGTTGGTTGGGGGTTCGAGTCCCTCATGGCTCATGCTCAGCGACGAACACCACAGGCTGGCCTGTGGTGTTTGCGCTTAAGCTCCCTCAACCCTCACACGCGATATAGCCGGTCGAGGTAACGTTTGAGCAGGTCGCTCACAACGCCACGGAAGGGGAGGCTGGCGCCCAGCCCGTACACCGGCGCCAGGCTGCAACGCACACCCCCCGCGAGAAGAGAAGTTAGCTCGCCGGCTCAGTCAACGGGCAGCGCCTGTCCAGCCGGTACAGGCCCGCGGCCTGTGCGGCGCTCAGCGCCTCGGTGTACTCCTGCCGGGTGACAGGCCGGTTGATTTCAGGGAACCGGTCCGCCGTCACCTTGTTGTCCGGGCGATACTGTTCCATGACGTTGAGATAGGTGGACGGCGAGACGGAGTCGGCCAGCCAGCGCATGATCTGTCGTGTACCGGCCACGTTGTTGGGCATCACCAGATGCCGCACCAGCAGGCCGCGCTTCGCCAGGCCGTGCTCGTCGAACTTCAGATCACCCACCTGCCGGTACATCTCCCGAATGGCCTGGCGGGCTACCGCCGGATAGTCTCTGGCCAGCAGGTACCGGAGCGCCTGCGCCGCCTCCCAGACTTTGAAATCGGGCATGTAAATATCAATCACACCGTCGAGCAGGCGCAGGGTGGCCGGCGAGTCGTAGGCCGAGGTGTTGTACACCAGCGGCAGGCGCAGGCCGTTTGCAACGGCGATGACCAGGGCCTCCAGGATCTGCGGTACAACGTGCGAAGGCGTGACGAAATTGAGATTGTGACACCCTTCGGACTGCAGCTCCAGCATGATCTCGGCCAGTTGAGGCGCGGTGACCTCCGGCCCGGCGCTAACCTGGCTGATCTCATGGTTCTGGCAGAACACGCAGCGCAGGTTGCATTGTGCGAAGAAGATCGTGCCGCTGCCATTCCAGCCGCGTAAGCAGTCCTCCTCGCCAAAGTGGGGGCCGTAACTGGCGACGCGCGCGAGGCGGCCCGTCTTGCAGGTGCCGCTCTGGCCGGCCAGGCGGTCCGCGCCACAGAGGCGCGGGCAGGCGGTGCAATCCCTAAGCCCGGCTAAGGCCTCGCGGGCACGCTCTTCCAGCTCACCGCTGCGGTGCAGCTTCAGATACGTCGGCTCGAAATCGTTGGCGCGCAACACGAAAGAGCGGTCGCCGCGCAGCAGAGGGGAGCACATCTCACACCTGTTCGAAGTGCGCCGCGTTCAGGACGAAGACGGTGGCGCGGTGCTGGCCGGGGTCGGGTGGAGAACAGGCGTCGCGGATGAGGTCGAGGGCGGGCTGCACCAGTTCGGCCTCCGTGCCGATGAGCAGGGTGACGTTGCCTCGGCGCAGGAAGCCGCCGGTGCTGGCGACGCGCGTCACGCGGTAGCCACGCTCCACCAGGCGCTGCACGACGGCAGCGTCGTCGCGGTCACGAATGATGGCGAAGACCAGCTTCATCGGCGCCTCCTGAGTCAGTCCAGTGTAAAGAACTGTTCCACTTCGGTCACATAGATGAGGGCGCCGCCGGTCTCGGCTTCGATCATCAGCGTTTGTGCCGAGGCCAGCGGGGTCTCGAGCTGGGCGGGGATGAGACGGCGTCGCGTGCGGCACTCGCGGCGCAGATGTTCCAGCAATGCGCCTTGCCGGGCGGCGTTCAGGCCGATGAGCAATGTGGAGAGGCGTTCGTCCAGGAGGCCGCCGCGGCTGTCAATCACGGTGACGTAGAAGCCGTCGCGGTTGAGCGCGGCGATGAGCTCGTGGGTCTGGTCGCCGCTCACGGTCACAAGCATCAGGCGGTCAACGGTAGGAGCGCTCATTGTGCAGGGTGGGACGCTTCCGGTTGCGCCAGCGCCTGTCGCGCATACTGCTTCAGCCGTGCGAGGATCGCCCGCAGCCCGTTGAGGCGCTGGCCGCTGAGCACGCCGCCCAGGCCCATCCGGTCGTAGAAGGTGATGGGTACGTCGAGCACCTGCCGCGGAGTCACCCCGTTCAGGCCCTGCGCCAGGATGGCGGCATAGCCGCGCACCGTCGGCGATTCGTCCGGCACGTCGAGGTAGTAGGTCATCCGGCCCTGGCGGAACTCGGCGTGGGCGAAGACGGGCGTCATGCACTCCGGCACCGGGTCCATACGCTCTTTGTGCGCCTGCAGCCATTCCGGCAGGGGCGGCAGCGTGTTGGCGTATTGGAGCAACAGCTCCAGCTTCTCGCGGCCTTCGGCCAGCGCAAAGTCCTCAACAATTTCCTGCAGGCGGGGCGGTAATGTCTCGCTCATATCCATTTTCATACCGGTAGGCTGCCCCCATTTTACGCGAGAACCCCGCGGCTAGGGAACGTCGCGGGCCGTCAAGGCTCGACCCGGTCTCGGGCGTGCCTCGAGACGGCGTAACCGCACCGGCCTGGCGGGCGACAGCGACGCGATCAGGCCGGTTCCAAGTTTTGCAGAAAGTCGGCGGCGTGACGATAGGTGAGCTGGCGCAGGGCCTGGACGCGATCGGGGGCGATGCGCGCGGAGTCTGCCAGCAGGTTCTCGAAGCCCTCGGCAATCGGCGGTTCCTGCAAGTAGGCCAGGAAGCGGGTGGCGCGCTTGCGCCATTTGTAGCCGCTCTCGACGGCGGTGACAGTCAGCAACTCCTTGCCGACGCTGTTGACCGTGGACCAGCACGAGCGCAGACACTCCTCAAAACTGCGCGGCGCGCCCGCCACCTGCAAGGCCAACATGTTCAAATTGATCAGGAGGATCTTCATCAAGCCGCCGGGATGCAGCAGGTCGTCGCGGCCGGGGCGGCGCTCCAGGCTGCCGATGAACAGCAAATCCGCCAGGTCGGCATCGTGGAAGGCGCAGGCCAGCGGGTCATCGCGGATCAGCTCCGGGCGGGAGATGTCCACCAACATGCCGGTTGTGATATCGCGGTCGAGCAGGCTGAGCTGCAACAAGCGCTCCTTATAGTAGCTGCCGAGCTGGTGGCCGATGACGGCTTTGACCAACCACTCCTGGTCGCGTAAACCGATCGCATGAAAATCCAGCTCCGGGTCGGCCACGAGGATATAGGCGCTGACCAAGTGATGGGCGGCGTCGTACTCCGGCAAATAAGAGTCGATCGGCTGGTTGAGGCGGCGGCGCAGGCCGAGGAGAAATAGATCGCTTTGGTTGGGGAGCAGGCGCAGCTCGCGCAGGGCGGTCACGATGGATTGGGTCGTCTTGGGCAGCAGGTTCCGCAACTCGTCGCGAGGGATCCACTTCCCCATGTCATGACTGAGGGTGCAGGCATCCACCAACAGGCTTTCGCGCTGGCTGAGGTTGGGTATGATCTCCGGGGATTGCCGTTGTAATTCGTTCAGGTAAATCCAACGGGTGCGTTCGGCCACATGCCGCAGATGATCGAGTTGCTCGGCGGCATCGCTGCGAGGCCGGAGGTAGTGGTTGACGCGCGCCTGCAGGCGGGCTATCAGCGCAGTCAGCGCTGCCTCGAAGTCCGAAGAGACGGCCTCCGACAGAGACTTCAACATGGCAGCCTGTCAGGGGCGCCGGGAGGCGCTCCGCGCCGTGCGCGCGGCGTACAGCGCCAGTGAGCCGGCAACCGCGGCGTTCAGAGACTGCACCCGGCCATACATCGGCAGGCGCAGGCGGAAGTCGCAGCGGTCGCGCACCAGCCGGCGCAGTCCGCTGCCCTCATTGCCGATCACCAGGGCCAGCGGCAGATTCAGGTCCACCTGGTCAATTGGCTGCGCCTCGGCGCCCAGGTCGAGGCCGGCCAGCCAGATGTCATGCGCTTTGAGCCGGCGCATCGCCTCGACCAGGTTGGTGACTTGAGCAATCCGGAGATGTTCGGTCGCGCCGGCGGCGGTAGTCACGACGGTGGGTGTGATCTCGCAGCCGCGCCGTTCCTGGATCACCACGCCGTGAACGCCCATCGCGTCGGCAGTCCGGAGCAACGCGCCCACGTTGCGCGGGTCCTGCAACAGGTCGAGCACCAGCAGCAAGGGCGGTTCGGTCGCCTGGTGCGCCGCGGCCAGCACCTCGTCCAAATCGGCGTAGACGTACTCGCCCACCTCCAGCAACAAGTTCTGATGCCGTTCGCCGTGCACGGCCAGGTTCAGGGTTTTTCGGTCCGTTTTTTCGATGGGCAGGTTACGGCGGCGCGCTTCGGCCAGGATGTCCTGGGCATCCGCCAGGTCGGCGTCTTCGGCGACCAGCAGCCGAAAGAACCGCCGGCGTCCGGCGCGCAGACTCTCGCGGACAGCATTGCGCTTGTATAAGATTTCCCTGCTCATCGCGCGCGCGAGTGTAGCATGAAAAAAATTCCCGAGATTTTCGGTTAGAGAAAATACCAACAATGACCAACTCTTCTGGGGAGGCCCATAGGCATTTCTCAGGGCGTCACCGAGCAACAAGTGTGCCAGCCCCAGACAAGAAACAGTTGGGCGGGTCCGGGACCCGCCCAACGTCGTCATCTCAAGCATTTTACGGAGGCGATCAGGAGAACTTCCAGGTCGTCCCGCTCCTGCCATCTTCCAGCGTGATGCCCAGCGCCTTGAGGCGGTCACGGATCCGGTCGGAGGCGGCAAAGTCTTTGCGGGTGCGGGCCTCGGCGCGCAGCTCGATCAGCAGGCGGATCAGTTCGGCCTCGCGCTCGGCGTTGGCGCCGGCGGCGGTCGTCTCCGGCAACAGGCCGAGCACCTGCCCGGCCAGCTCGCGGTACAAGGCCTCCACCGCCTCCAGCGAGCCGCGCCCGGGGGGCGGCTCGGCAGCGAGCAGGGTGTTGGTCAGCTTGGCCAGATCAAAAAGCACCGAGACGGCGACCGGTATGTTGAAATCGTCGTTCATCGCTTCGATGAACTTCTGCTTGAGGTCGTTGAGGGCCGGGGCTATCTCTGTGGCGTCGCCCTCGGGCAGGGCCGGTGAACGCAGCCGGTTTCGCACCGCCAGCGCCGGGCCGATGGCGCGCTCCCAGCCCCGGGTCGCCGCGGCCAGGGCCTCTTCCGAGAAGTCAATCGGGCTGCGGTAGTGGGCGGAGTAGGTGAAGAAGCGAATGGCCTCGGGCCGCCAGCGCTGGAGCGCGTCTTTGATGGTGAGCACATTGCCCAGGCTCTTGCTCATCTTCACACCGTCCAGGGTCAGCGAGCCGCCCAGCACCCAGTAGTTGGCAAACGGCTTGCCGGTGGCCGCCTCGCTCTGGGCGATCTCGCACTCATTGTGCGGGAAGATGTTGTCCACGCCGCCGCCGTGAATGTCGAAGGTCTCACCCAGATACTTGGTCGCCATAGCCGAGCACTCGATATGCCAGCCGGGATAACCCCAACCCCAGGGGCTGGGCCACTTGAGGATGTGCTCGTCCGGCGCTTTCTTCCACAGCGCAAAGTCTTCGGGGTGGCGCTTCTCTTCGCGGATCGCCACGCGGGCGCCCTCTTCCATATCTTCGACCCGACGCCCGGAGAGCTTGCCATACTCTGGAAACGAGCTGACATCAAAGTAGACGGAGCCGTTGACCTCGTAGGCATGGCCCTTGGCGATGAGCGTCTTGATGATCTCGATCTGCTCGGGGATGTGGGCCGAGGCGCGCGGGGAGATATCGGGCCGTTGGACACCAAGCGCGTCCATATCCGCAAAGTACGAGCGCTGGTAACGCTCGACCACCTCCATCGGCTCGATACGCTCACGCGCGGCGCCTTTCAGGATGCGGTCTTCGCCGGTGTCCAGGATGTGGCCGACATCGGTGATGTTCTGGACGTAGCGCACTCGGTAGCCGAGATAACGCAAGAACCGTACGATGACATCGAAGGAGATGTAGTTGCGCGCGTGGCCGATGTGGGCGTGGTCGTACACGGTCGGGCCGCAGACATAGATGTGAACGCGGCCCGGGACGATGGGCTTGAACTCTTCCTTGCGGCGAGTCAGCGTGTTATAGAGGATTAAGGGCATAACGGTTCGGTTGGCGCTCAGCCCGAGGCACGGTCACGGGCGCGCTCCTCGCGGGTGCGTTCCGGCGCGGTGATCGAGCCTTCCGGCTTGGCGAAGATCATGCGGCCGGCAGTCGTCTGGAAGATCTTGGTGACGATCACAGACAGGGTGGTGTTGAGATAGCGACGACCCTCATCCACCACCACCATCGTGCCATCATCCAGGTAGCCCACACCCTGGCCGACCTCCTTGCCTTCCTGGATGATCTTGACGGTCAGGCTCTCGCCCGGCAGGAAGACGGCCTTGACAGCGTTAGCCAGCTCGTTGATGTTGAGCACCGTCAGGCCCTGGAGCTGGGCGACATGGTTCAGATTGTAGTCGTTAGTGACGATGGCGCAATTCAGTTGCTTCGCCAGCGCGATCAGCTTGCCGTCCACCTCGCGCACGTTGGGGGCGTCCAGATCCGTGAAGCGCACCGGCGCAGCAGATCCTTCCTTGAGTTCGTTCAGGACTTCCAGCCCGCGCCGGCCGCGGTTCCGGCGCAGCGTATCGGACGAGTCGGCGATGTGCTGAAGCTCGTTCAGCACGAAGCGCGGCACCAGGATGGTGCCGGAGATGAAGCCGGTCTTGGCGATATCGGCGATGCGGCCGTCAATGATGACGCTGGTGTCGAGCAGCACGCTGCGGCCCTCGTTCTGTGCGCCGATGCCCTCGGCGGCGATACGGCCGGGCACACGCCCCCGGAAGAGCGAAAAGATATCGCGCTGGCGCATCATGAAGATCGAAATGCCCAACCAGGCGAAAACGACGGCCGCCACAAACGGCAGGATTTGTCCGAAGGGGGAGGGCAGCAGCGAGAGCGGATACGCCAGCAGAGCAGCCACCATCAGGCCGACGATCAGCCCAATCATGCTCGAGACCAGCACTGACGCCGGCAGTTCGCTCACACGCTTGCGTACGTAACGAGCCGGTCGGGTCGTGATGTAGGGTGTCAGGATCAGGCCGGCTAACGCTCCGACCAGCCCCATTACGACAACGATGACCTCCGGCGAGGCGTCTGCCAGATCGGCCCAGACCGCCCCCAGATAGCCGCCGCCGATCGCTCCACCTATCATTCCGATCAACCGTAAGACAAGTTCCACACTCACGCCATCACTCCGAAAACAAAACAGATAAGCTCCCGGATCACTCCGTGCTCATCTGTTCTGGATTCGAATAATCGTTGGCGGGCGACGCTTAGTCGTAGCTAGACAGGAGAAACCCAAAGCCAAAGCGATTACATCGAGAGCAGTGAGATGAAAGCAGAGAATAAAACCGGGTCGGCGCGACGAAATAGCGATGATGAGAATAAATGTCGCGACCTGACACAATCTTAACACATGAGACTTGCGAGCGTCAATGAGAAAACGCCATCTCCGTCAAATCCATGCACGGGCTACCGCCAAATTTTCCTGAGCTCGCCCTTCAGCCAGGCGCGCTCGCGCTCGTACTCGGCCTGCGGCATCTTGCCGGCGGCATAATCGTCGTCCAGCTCGGCGATGGCATCGAGCAACTCATCGCGGCTACGGGCCACCTGACGGCGAGCCGGCGTCTGCCGTTGGCCGTCAGCCTGCCGTCCCCTGTCTGCCCGGCGGAATTTCACCCACCACCACACCCTCAGGCCAAGCACTGTCACACCCAAGACTCCTGCGCCCACGGCCAGCCCCATCGTCTCCCTGTTGCCCAAAAAGCTGCCGAGCGCATTTGTCACGTTTGCCGCCGGGCTGGTGGCTAAACGAAAGGTCAGCGGCTCGCCGGCGTTGAGGCCGGCGCGCACGTAGTTCTGGAACGGCCTGCCCTGCACATCCTGGGCCTCGGTCCTAACGAATTGTGGGCCGGTCAGGGTCACGCCCATGTCGCCGACCAGCACGTTGACGCTGTCCACCGGGTACGGCAGAGGCTGCGAGAAATCCAGCGCGCCGTTCCACGGCAACCTGAAGGAGTACAGTAACTGCGACGCGCCGCGTCCGGGCAGCACCGGCGCGGTGTCCACGAACCCGTCAGCCGTGCGGAAGAAGGTCACCCCCTCCTGGCCGTCCTGAACGTTCAGGTCGCGCGCGCCCGGCGGCAATGTGATCGCCACGGTGCGTTCATCCGCAGGCGCAAAGGTCTTGTCGCCGAGGTTGTTGATGATCACCAACTGCCCGACGGTGATCGCGCCCGGCGCCTCGAACAGGATGAAGGTGTGCACGCGCTCGAGGCGCAGCGCGCCGGCGTCGTCGGTGCGCTCGTACACCGTCAACGCCACGTCCGCGCCGTTCAGGGTCAGCACGTCCGAGTAATAGGTGATCCCGTCGTAATTCGCCACTGCGACAAACTGCCGACCCGTCGCCGCCGGCACATCCCTAAAGATGAACGCGCCCGTCGCGTCGGCGGTCGTCGTCAGGGTCGTCATCACGCCCACGCCCGGGTCGAAGCCCAACAGATTGATGCTCAGGTTCGGCGGCGGGGCGGCGCCCGCTGTGCCATTGCGAATCACGCCCTTCATCATGCCAACCAACGCGCCGTCGGCCTGGGCGCGCGGCGCAGCGTAGTCGTACGCCAGCGTGCGCACGTAGTCCACCACGGCCAGCCGGTCAGCCTCGGTGAGGGTGCTCACCGCCGTGAGCGCGCTGCCGAAAGCATGAGCGGGGATAGGGTTGCCTGCGTTGATCGCTGTCAACAGGTCGGCCGGTGTTTTGCCGGCAAAGTAGGCGGGCGCAGAGAGATCAACGAGGGCGTCCCGCGCCTGTGGGCCGTCGCCTCGGCCCGCCGTCCCGTGGCAGACGGCGCAGTTCTCGGTGTAGACGGCCTGGCCGCGCTCGATCTGTTCCGGCGGCACGGCGAGCGTTATGAGGAAGGCCACCACGTTCCAGCGGTCGGCATCGCTCAGACTCGCGTTGAACGGCGGCATGTAGCGCTCCAGCCGCCCGTTGGTCACCACTTCGAACCATGCCTGTGGCGTTGCGTCACGCGCCAGCGCCGGGTCGGCAAACTTCGGAACCGGGATGCCATCCGGGAGTTGCGCCGCGCGGGCGCCATCGCCCTGCCCGGCCGGGCCATGACAGTCCGCGCACTTGGCGGCATAAATCAGCGCGCCGGCGGCAGCAGACGGCCTGAAGTCCAGCGTGTTCGAGACCGGGAGGACGCCCGAGCCGGGAGTAGCCGGTTGGTTGGCAGCGATGGTTGCCGGGATAAGCGTGGCAGAAACCGGGCGGAACGGGCGCGCGCCCGGCGGCGGCGTGATGTCGCCGGCGAGCGAGCAGGCGGAGAGGGCCATCCCCAGCAGCAGGCTGGCGAAGCCGATGGAACGCGGCTTCATCGTGCTGCCGTGGCCTCAGCTGTTCGAGCGACCTTCGCCCCACAACTGCGGCAGAAGCGATCGCCGGCCTCGAGCGCAACGCCGCACTCGGTGCAGGTTGGGCGGGCGCGGCGGCGCTGAGCGATTGCTCGCTCGATCTCATCATCGGCAGAGTCGTCGGTTGCAGCGCCCAGCGCATCCAACTGCTTAAGCACGGCCACACCGCGCGCCAGCAACACAGCGCGCTGCGGCGCGTAGTCTTCGGTCGTGATCTTGCCGGTGGCATAGTCGAAGTCCAGGTCGCGCAGAGCAATCAACAGCGACTCGCGCTCGGCGGTCAGGGCCTCGGCTTCGGTCACCGGCTTCTCACGCAGCGCGCGCCGTTCCAAAAATGGCTGGATAACGAAAAACGCCACGCCGATGAGCAGAGCCAGCCCGATCAGAAGAGAGCCGATATCCATTCCAGTCCTTCAGTCTTCAGTCGCCCGTCTTCACCGCTCGCTGTCAGCGACGCTCGCGCAATTCCCGTTCGAGTCGCGCTACGTACTCGTCCGGCGGCGCAGCGGCCTCGCCGGGCGGGGCCGGCTGTGGCGCGCGGATATTGGCGCGCAGATAGCGCCACAACAAAAACGCGCCGACGGCGACGCCGATGGGCGGGATTACCCAGACGAGGACGTTCAGCCCCAGCGTCGAAGGTTCGGCCCGGATGCGCTCGCCGTACTGCACAGCGAAATAGTCCTCGATCTGCTGAGCGTCCCAGCCGAGGGCCAGCTTCTCACGAATGGTCTGCCGCCACTGCCGACAGGCTTCGGTCGGGCACACATCCAGCGGGATGTTCTCGCAGACGGGGCAATACATCTGCTTGGCGACGCGGTTGACATCGTCGTCGGTCACCGGCACAGGCGTGGGGTTCTGAGCCGAGGCAACGGCCGGCAGGGCCAGCAGCGCAATCAGGATCGCACATCGGTAAGGCCAGCGCATGTAGGGTTCAGTCTCCGGCAGTACGGGCCGCCGCCATCTGCAGCGTTGTGGCCCGACGGCCTTCCGCCGCGCTCGGCCAGACGGCTACCAGGGTGCCCAGGATGAACACCAGCCCGCCTGCCCACACCCAGTTCACCAGCGGGTTCACGTAGAGCTTGAAGGTCGCGCCATCCACGCCCATCGGCTCCCAGTCCACCAGCAGTACATAGAAGTCATCTTCAATGGAGCTGCGCACGCCGGGGATGGTCATCGGCTGAGCGCCGCCTTCCAGTAAATAGAGGTCGCGCCGTGGATGCAGCGTCGTCAAGAGCCGGCCGTCGCGGTAGACGCTGACGGTGGCGCGGTGCACCTCACGGCCATCCTCGGCGCGGAA
Source organism: Anaerolineae bacterium (assembly GCA_037442085.1). Classification (GTDB taxonomy): domain Bacteria; phylum Chloroflexota; class Anaerolineae; order Anaerolineales; family UBA6663; genus JANWXR01. The sequence goes on along the minus strand of JBBIQY010000094.1, from coordinate 1,933 downwards.
GGCGATCAGATCATCGTAGACCATAGTGTACGCGCCCAGCGTCAACGCCTGACCCTGGCTGAGGCGGCCCTGCGTCTCGATTTGAAAGAGCGTCGAGCCAATGACGCCGAGCGCCATGACGACGACGCCCAGGTGGATGATGTAGCCGCCGTAGCGGCGCTGGTTGCGGGCGATCAGCCGCGCCAGCGCGGTGAAAGCGCTTTCGCCGCCCGTCTTCATCCGGGCTTGAGCGCCGCGCACGAACTCCAGCACTGTCGTCAGCAGAACGAAGGCTACCAGCCAGAAGCCGAACAACGCGCCGGGGCTGGTGACGCCGCGCAGCGCCAGGATGAGGGCGACCGCCAGCGACAGCGCCAATGGGATCAGCATCAGCCGCCCAAGCTGGCGCGCCGAGGCCCTACGCCAAGCCAGCAGCGGGGCTACGCCCATCAGCAGGATCAGCGCTGCGAACTGCGGGCCGGTCACCCGGTTGTAAAACGGCGGCCCGACGCTGATCTTCTGCCCGGTCGCCACTTCGGAGATCAATGGAAAGACCGTGCCCCAGAACACCGAGACCGTGATGCCCATGAACAGCAGGTTGTTGAGCAGGAAGGCCGACTCGCGCGAGAAGATGCTGTCCAGCGGATTATCGTCTCTGAGCCGTTCCCAGGCGCGGGCCAACAGCGCCAACGATCCGAGGAAGGTGATGCTAATAAAGATGAAGAACGACGGGCCGATGGCGCTCTGCGCGAAGGAGTGAACGGACGAGAGCACACCGGAGCGCGTTAGGAAGGTGCCGAAGATGACCAGGGCGTAGGTCAGGATGATCAGCACCATGTTCCAGCGCTTCAACATGCCGCGCTTTTCCTGGATCATGGACGAGTGGATGAAAGCGGTGCCGGTGAGCCATGGCAGCAGGGCCGCATTCTCCACCGGGTCCCAGCCCCAGTAGCCGCCCCAGCCCAGCACGTCGTAGGCCCAGCGTCCGCCCAGAATCAGGCCGAGCGAGAGGAACAGCCAGCCGATCAGAGTCCAGCGGCGCGTCGTCCTGAGCCATTCGTCATCCACGCGCTTCGTCACCAGCGCGCCGATAGCGAAGGCATAGGGAACCACAAAGCCGACGAAGCCCAGATAGAGCATGGGCGGGTGGATGATCATGCCGGGATGGCGCAACAGGGGGTTCAGGCCACGCCCGTCCGGCGGCGTGACCGGCAGGGCGTTGGCCGGCTGCCACATGGCCGTGGTCAGGCCGTCGAAGGTCTGCCAGAAGCGTACGAACGGGTTTTCGAAGAAAACCACCAGGCCGATAAAGAAGGCCAGCGTCGCCATCATCACTGCGATGACGTAGGGCATCAGCGACAGGTCACGATCCCAGCGCCCCAGCAGGGCCGAGGTCGTGAAGACTGACATCAGCCACGACCAGAACAGCAGACTGCCCGCCTGCCCGCCCCACAGGCCCGTGACCTTGAGATAAAACGGCATCTCGCGGTTGGAGACGCTGTAGACATACTCCACGCCGTAGTCGCCGGTGACCAGCAGAGTGATGAGCATAAAAGCGCTCAAAGTCAGCAGCGGAAGCGTGAGCAGGGCGGCGCGCCGGGCGCTGAGCAGCCAGGCCGGCTGCCGCCGCCAGGCGCTCAGGCCGGCCATTACTGCCGCATACCCGGCACAGATCAGAGCCAGCAGCACGGCAAAGTAACCGATGTTTCCAAGCATTTGCGTCCTCAAGAGAGCCGTCAATCTATGAGTATTCTAGCAGTTTGTCGGAGAGCCTGTGAGAACAGGCTGTAGTACACTGTGGGCATGAGCCGAAAATTTAGAACCCCGGATTACGAGGCGACCCTCAAAGCGAGGGTGAGCCTGGATGAAGCGCTGCCGGCCAATCATCTGGCGCGGTTCGTGGTGGACATCGTCGCCCAGTTGGATTTGAGCCGGGTGTACGCCCGCTACGCCC
>JBBIQY010000093.1:0-14821 GCA_037442085.1 Anaerolineae bacterium | reverse complement strand
TGGCACGCGTATGGCGAACCGTGCTCTTGGCGGATTTGCGTTTCTTACCCGGTTTGGCAGTCTGTTTTGGCATTCCGCCATCTTACCCGGATTCTGACTTGACGGAAGGCCTAACTTGTAGCCAATGCCCTTAGCTCAGCCTGGCATTTGAACGGGGCCACGCATCAACGGATCGGATCTCGCCTTTGTTTCAGTACCGGAGGATAGCATGAAGAGCAAAATCAGTTCACGAGTTCTGGTGTTAGGCATTGTGATCTTCGGCATCTCATTTGCGCGGACGGTCTGGGCGCAGCTTGACCAGACCGCAGTGCCTCCACGAATCCTGGTGTCGGCTGAGCGTTTTGATTAGTGGCAGTATGACGCCTATCGGGATGGTTCCCAGATTACGCTGGAGGTCAGGCTAAAGGACACAAGTCCAACTGGACTGGATGCGTTCCGACTGGCCTCACAGCAGATGGCTGAGGGCCTCGTTGGATCCCAGGACGCAGTATCAGCGAATGTCGTACTTGACTCTCCGATGCCCGCTGAGGATTTCATGCGGTTTGTCGCTCAGTATGAACTTCAAGTGAGCGCCTTCGAAATGAGAGCAATCGATGGTCACGGTGCGCGGGTAACCCTGTTCCTCAACCCAAGCCAAGATGAGCTTGTCTCAATGCCGACCGTTGATTCCTTGCTTGCTTGGTCACGGTCTGAGACGGGTGATGCAAAGGTTCTGGGCGTAACAACATTTGAAGCGCGCATCCAATCAGCAATACTCAAGGAACTTGCCGCGTCTTCATATGTTTACTTGATTGATGTGACGCCAACCGTGGCGCGACAACACTTCCAGCAGAACCACGCGGCACTGATTCGAGAAGGTGAAGCCATCGTCGTGCCGACTTACCCCGTCTACTGGTATCTTGAGGATAGCCGACAGAACAAAAACTGAGATGCAACTTCTACTTCTCCCCAAGTATCTTGCGCTTAAGTTCGATGGCTCTTGGTTCGATTGCCGAGGCCAAGGGCCATCCCAGCATGATGGGATGTGTTCATGAAGCACGTACTCGGCCAATATAGCTCAAGATTGGTTCTTGCAATCATTGTGGGAAGTTCCTTGGGTTTATTGTTCTGGGAAGGCTTGGGCTTTTCCGGCTGGAACAAGGACACGGTCTGGTTTGTCAACGGCATTTACGCTGTAGCCGTGCCTCTCTTTGCTTTGGCTGCCGTTGGGAATCTCGTCATCAATGCCCTGTTCATGACGCGTAACTCCACTCGTTCTCTCGGCGCCAAATGGTTTTCCCGATCGATCATTTTTTGGCTGGTCAGCTCCTGTGTCGTTTTTGCAGCATTCCGATACTATGGCCCTGTAAGTGATGGCCTCCCGAGCTTCCTTGTCGGATCCATGTATTTGGGAGGCGCTGTCAGTTTTGGCTTTCTTGTCCTGCCACTCTACCTTTGGGGCATCCTGCGGACGCCGGTGCGCTAACTTTAGCCGACCTCGTGGCTACTCAAACTCCAACTCCGCGAACACCAGGCCGCCTTCCGTCCACTCGCCCACCGACATCCGTTCGGTCTCCCCGAACATTTCGGTGTACTCTTTACCTCGTCTCCGACTGCTTCAACAACTCAACGAATTCATTGGCTGCATCAAGGTTCAGCCCAACGGGATTTGTCAGGCTAAACAGCTCCCACCGCTTGTCGTTGGGAAAGTAGTCAATGAACCAGCACAGGGCTTTGATCTGTGGTTCTTGATTGACGACCTGGAGGGCACTAGTCAACCAGCCGCGCGGGTAGTTTTCTGCCGGCCTGACTTCGGTGTCCGGCTGGTCCGTGTTGGTTGCCGTAATATACAGCGGCAGCCCGCGTGTGTGAGGGTAGGCGTTGACGATTTCCTGCCAGTCTTCGAAAACGCGAAAGCCCATTTGAGCGCCGTTCCATTCAGGCCGGCGCAAATCCGTGAATGGCTCGAGCGCGCCAGACCCGCTGGGAAGCTCCGGCGCATCGGGTCGCCCAGGAGCCTGCACTGCAAATCCATCTGGCGCAGCGTTCGAGATGCCCAGGGTCGCCTTGGCGGCGGCGCTGTCATTTACGTAAGCCGTCAGCGTGTTCATGTAGTTCAACCAGGGCGTGTCGAGGCGGAACCGGCGCGTCCCTGTCTGATCCGTAATCCATGGGCGAACCGGCCCGACCAGAATGCGGACGCCCTGGTTTTCATTGCGGATCGCTTGGACGACGTTATCGGAATGAGACGGATCAGCGCCATAGCCGTTGAACACGCGCGCGTACCACTCTGGCGTGGCCGGGTTGTGCGGCGTCTGCGAATTGCTGCTGCTGGCGTTGGGGCCGCTGCCAATGATGTAGCCATAGACTTCCTTGAGGCGAGCATCCCGCGCCAGACGGCGCAGGTAACTGAGGTAATCGGCAAACGCAGCAAAGTCCTCGGCTGGCGGCAGAGTCTGTCCTTGATCAAAATCAACGCGAACCAGAACGCGCAGGCCCTGACTCGCAGCGGCCTGTACTCGCCCGGCCAGGTCATCTATGCCCCAATACTCGGCTTCGGCTTGCTGGGCGTAGGTCAGCTCGACATCCCAGGCGCTCCGATTGTTCCAATCACGCCCGGGGTTTGCAAACACCACGCCTAACTTGGTTGGCTGCCGGGTCGGCACGCTGATGCGCGTAAGTTGCGGTCTGTGGCCCACCGTCCAGCGCGCACGCTCTAGGCAACCCCTGTCACAATCGTGATACAGGTCAACCTTGTAGCCGGGGTTGTCCGGGACGGTAAATGACCACGACCAGGTCCATACCCCAGCCTGGTCATTAACGTCGTAGCGTTCGAACTTCGCCGGCTGGTCGTTGACGAACAACTTGAGGTGAACCCAGGGCGTCGTGTCGGCAATCATGACACGCGCGGTCTGGCGCGGCAGTGGCTGGCCCGGCTCAAGGCGCAGTTGCGGCCAGGTCAGTGCCGCCTTCGTTTCGGAAGTGAGGATCAGCACCGAGCCGAGGCTGGGTGCAGACACGTAGCCTGCCAGCAGCAGAAGACTCAACGCAGCCAGGCTAAGCCGCGCTAGCGAGTCTCGCTGAAAGCGTCGTCGAACAACGGGTGGCGTAGACATAGCCGCCTTCTATGCGCAGGGTAAAACGAATTCCAACTCGGCGCCGGAGCATGCACCGGTTGTTTCACTCCGGATGACCAATTGGCTCTGATGCCGGCGTAAAATTTCGTCTACCAGCGCCAGGCCTAATCCGCTGCCGGGCGAGTTCGTGTCCGCCCGATACAGCCGCCGGGTGACATATGGCAGATGCTCAACGGGAATGCCCGGCCCCGTGTCACGGATAACGACTTGCACATCGTTGGCATGGCGCCTGATGGTGACGGTCACTTTGTCACCGCAGCGACAGAACTTTGTGGCGTTGTCCAGGATGTTGAGGAAGACCTGTTTGAGACGCTCGGGGTCACCCAGCACCAGCGGCAGCGACGTGTCCGTCTCCAGGGAGAGGTCAAGCTGCTTGGCATCGAAGGCGGGCAGCAGCTCCGTCAACGCGGCTTCGGCGATTAGAATCAGGTTGACGGGTTTGCGTTGAAGCGTAGTCGTCAGCTCCAGGCGGCTAAGTGACAACAGATCTTGCACCAGGCAAGCGATGCGCGTGACTTCGGTGTGGATGGTATTGAGAGAACTCTGCCGCAGGGCCTCGGGCATATCGGCCATACGCACGATTTCGAGGTGCGCCAGAATGGCGGTCAGCGGTGTGCGCAACTCATGCGAGAGTTCGTTGAGAAAGGTTTGCGTGGTCGCTTCCAGCCGGTGCTGCTGACTGAGATCGGAGACAACCACGAGATCGAAACGATCCAGGGGAAAAATCCACCAGCTCACCGTCGGGCCGCCGGGGATGGTCGTGACTCGATAAGGCGACTGGCTTGCTTCCGGTTCGCGCGCTAAGGCCAGGTCTTCGGCCAGCGCCTCGCGCCAGGGCGCCTGGGGTAAGGGGCCGGTGGACAGCGACAGAATTTGGCGGGCGGTGGCATTGCAGTAGACGCACTCTCGGTTCGCGTCGAGCAGGAGCAGCCCGAGCGGGGCATTCTCAGCCAGGCGGCGCAGCTCTTTTTCGTTTGCTGCCAGGTGGGAGAGCGGTGAATGGCGCAGACGGCGGTCAAGACTAAGCGCTAGAAGCGCCGCCGCCAACGCCAGCAACAGCCCGAGCGCGATGATGAACTTGAGTTCGAGAACGAGCACCTGAACTATCCAAAGTCGTCGGGCGCTACGAGCCGGTAGCCAAACCCCCGCACGGTCAGAATCAGTTGAGGCGCTGCCGGCTCAGTTTCGACCTTCGCCCGCAACCGCTGGATGTGTACGTCCACCGTTCGGCTGTCGCCCTCGAACGTGTGGCCCCAAATCTCGCGCAGCAGCGTTTCTCGCCCGAGCACCTGCCCAGGGTGGCGCAGCAGGAATAGCAACAACTCAAACTCTTTGGGCGTCAGCTCGATCTCAACCCCGGCAACCCGAACGCGGTGTTCGCCCGGCCACAGTTCCAGCGGGCCGCAGGTCAAGGGCCGTTCGGCCTCGGCATCCGACTTGTTCTTGGTCATCTCCGTCAGGCGGAACAGCGCTTTCACCTGCGCCGCCAGTTCTCCCGGTTCGAAGGGTTTGACCAGGTAGGCGTCCGCGCCAAGCTCAAGGCCTTTGACTTTGTCGGAAACCTCATCCTTCGCCGTCAACATCAAAATCGGGATGTAGCTTTTCCCGCTGCGAATTTGGCGGCAGACCTCATAGCCATCCAGGCCGGGCAGCATCAGGTCGAGGATGATCAAATCCGGCTGCTGCTCCAGGCAAGCCAACGCTTCCCAGCCGGAATGCGCCAGGCTGATTTCGTAGCCGTTGCGTGTGAACAGCGACTGGAGCGCGCGGGTTACGGCGCGGTCATCATCCACCACCAGAATGCGTTTTCTAGGCTGCATGTCTGGAGCGATTATGCCACAGGAAAGAGGCGGGTACAATCGCCGGGCGCGAACTCTCATCGTTTCGTTACACAGCTGTTACAGAAATGAGATGGGATTGTGATGTTCGGCTGATAAAGTGTTTTCCAATCATGTGTGAGCATTCACTCCCGGTTTCTCGATCGGAGAGGAGAAATCATCTACGAAGCAAAGGATATTGTTTGCGATCAGTGTAGCCACTATGGCAGCACTCACTGTAACCAGCGCGGTCTTTGCAGCCGCTCAGTATCATTGGGATTGGTCCGATGCACCTGTTTGGGGCAATCACTGGTGGTACAACAATGACCCGACCAGTTCTCACGTCACTTGGATTGCCGACAATCTCTGGACGACCGACAACGTGAATAATCTGAAGTACCGACATGTGCATGCGGGCATTCAATATCAGCTTGAAAACGAAGCGTATAAGCCTCCATCTAGTTACTGTGACCGTTTGGGCTTCGTATCATTTACCACTCTCGGGCTGCCGGTAACCGGTTACGTCCCGGGAAATGGTTGCGGTAATTCTGCGGCTCAGGAAGAGCTAAAGGTCTTACTCGACGAATTGGCTTTATCTGCCAACACCTGGTATCGCTACAAAGTCGTGTACTCGAAAACGGCCTGCAATGTTTACCCCAACGAGGTCAATTACTCGTTCTCGAGCGCCAGTTCCTGGACCGATGATTGGCTGGGGAAAATCTACCTAGACTCGAGCTGTAACCGCACGTTCCCCAGTGACCCGCCGGGGATGATCAATTAATCGCCTTTGGTTTCGTCAGGGCGTCAGAAGCGAGGAAAGCAGACAAGGAGAGGCTGAAATGGCCAGGATAACGGGAATAAAAGGCAGGGTGATTCAAATTGGCGCCATTACTGCCGTACTGGTGGTCGTGCTGGTCGCCCTCCGAGTTACCACATCCATCGCCGGACGGCTGGTGATTGAAGGCGCAACGGACTCCTTTCGCTACGCCGGTCGAGTTGAGAACAGCGGCGATCTTTTTGTGTACGTGAGCACCGCCTGGTACGATCCTAAGGCGCTGCAAGATTATCGGGCTGCCAATATCCGTCGCGGGCAGGAGCTGATCACGCATAAGGAAGGAATGCCTGTGCCGGTGCAAATCACGTTTGCCCGGCCGCAGCCGCTGGAAGAAGTGCGCGCCCGGGTGGCGCAGACGGGCTTCCAAGTGGAAAGCTTCATCATGGTAGGGCGTTCGACGCTAACTAACCAGCGTGGCACTTACGGCCAGTCCAACTCACTGGACGGTGGCCTTCCCATCCCAGAACGGGAGCTGATGGACCCGGCCACGGGTGAGGAACTGGTATTGCAGGGCCTTATGGTGCTGCAAGGGACGGTGCCGGCGAGCGAGGCGGGGCTGGGATACTGGTTGAGCAACCCTGAGGTCTATCTGGTGGACACCTCTGAGGTCGAAGTCCTTGAGGTGGTGCGGCGTATCCATGCCTCTGTGGTTGCGGATCGGAACATCCAGGTCGCGATTGAAAGCCCATTCTGGTCGCTAGACTGGTAGTGGTAGTTTAGGCGCAGCGACCCGGCGATCACTCAAACTCCAACTCCGCAAACAGCGCCTCGTCGTCCGCCCACTCGCTGAGCGAGACCAGCTCGATCTCGCCGAACAGCCCGGCCTGCCGAGCTTCGATCCTGCGCCGCTTGATCAGCTCTAGCGCAGCCAGAAAAGTGACCACGATCTCCATCCGGCTCTGCGCGTTTGCCAGCAGCTCCTGAAAGACGACGCGCCCGCCCTGTTCCTTGAGCGCGCCGGCGATCAGCCGGATCTGATCGCGGATGGTGACCTTGGGCGGGGCCACGACCGTGCCGAGGGCGGGCTTATCCGGGGCCAGCGCCAGCGCGCGGCGCACCGCCTCCAGCAGGTCGAGCGGGGTGACGGCGCTCAGGTCGAGGGTCTTCTCCACTTTGGGCGGCGGGGCCAGCCGCAGATACGTCCGCAGGTTGGCGGCCTCCCGCTCGTGTAGCGCGGCCGCGATCTGCTTGTATTTTTTGTAGGCCAGGAGTTGCCGGGCCAGCTCCTCGCCCGGGTCTTCCTCGCCCGGCGCGCGCTCCACCGGCCTCGGCAGCAGCGCCTCGCTCTTGATCAGGATCAGCCGCGCCGAGATCGCCAGGAAATCCGCCAGGTCGCCCAGGTTGAGGGTCTCGAGCACCTTGAGATAGCTGAGGAATTGGTCGGTGACCTGGGCCAGCGAGACCTTGGTGATATCCAGTTCTTCGCGCTCGATGAGTTGCAGGAGCAAGTCGAGCGGGCCGTTGAAGATGGGCAACTGGACGGTGTAGGAGGCGGGAGGCATGGAGAGTAAGGAGGGGGGGTGATGCGGATGACTGACGACTGGTGACTGATGAATGATGACTGCGTCAGCGACCGACGAGAGCGAAGATGGTGATGCCCAGGATGGCGAGCAGGGCGAGGGCGGCGACGACGAGCGTGGCCATGACAAATATCCGTTGTTCGCGCGCTTTGCGAGCGGCGGCCTCGGCAATGGCCTGCTGGCGGCGGCGGTCAATGTCTTCGAGATGGGCGCGGCGCCGGCGGGCACTCTCCTCTTCCTGCCTCGCCAGGCTCGCCAGGTCGCGCTGGCGGGCCTGGAAGCGCAGCCCGGTGTCGCCGCTGCGCGCTATCAACGCGCCGAGCGTGTCCAGGTGTTGGCCGCAGTTCGCACAGCGTTCCGCGCCGCTCCAATTACTCGCCTGGCAGTTCGAGCAAGTGAAGATGAGCGACGCACTGCATGCTTCGCATTGGTGCACACCCGCGCTACTGACGTGCTCGCAATTTGGACAGACCGGCCCCGCCAGGTCGTTCACTGCGCCACAGAACTTACAGCGCGCCCGACCCCCCGGCTCCAATTCCAGGCCCGCGCCCTGGCACTCCCAGCACGGGATAGCGTTCAGCTTTTGGTGCGCGGTTCGAGCGATGTCCTGAGTCATGGCCTCGGCTCCAGCAGGCGATAGGTAAAGCCGTTCATCTCGATCTCGGTCAACGGCTGGTAGTGCGCACCGATGGCCTGCAGCACCGGCAACGGATAGAACTGCGCGCGCAGAATCACCAGCCCAAATTCACGCCGCGCGATCATCGCGTTCAGGTTCGCCGGGTCGAACAGGCCGGCCTCGTGCATCACCAGTTGCGGGAAGGCGTTGGTCACCACCGGCTTGCCCGCCGCAAACATGAAAGCCGCCTCCTCCGAGAAGACCGGCCCCGGCGCGCTGCGGGCCAGCGCCACAATTCTATACCCGGCCTCATGGTCGGCGCGAGTAGGGCGTGGCCCGAGTTGCGTGTAACCCTGCGAGTCGTAGTAGCCGCGCCCTGAGTTGTCGCGCACGCCGAGCACTTGCGCCAGCGGGCCGTAGACCGGGCCGTCGGTGTAGGTGTGGAGCGTAAGCCGTGTTTGGATCAGAAACAGAAGGGGCAACACGAGGGCCAGCGCGATTTTGAACCGCGCAGACGCGAAGGCCGCTAAGATTCTTTTCTGAAGGCCTTCGCGCTCTTCGCAGCTTTGCGGTGCAACCCCCCATAGTCTGCCCGCCGCCAGGCCGGCCAGCAGGCAGGCGGCGGCCGTGGCCGTGACGAAGTACGACTCGCCCGCGCCGAACTTGCCGGAGAGGGCGCCGTTGGCGAAGGCGAAGGCGAACCAGATGGAATAGACCGAGAGCCGGCCCCAGTACATCTCGTAGACCAGGTAGCCGAAGGCGGCCAGCGCCAGGACGGCGTGCAGCTCCAGCCACTCGCGGTAGAAGCCGATCATCTGCGGGATCACAAAGGCGTTTAGGTTAGCCCGGATGATGCTGACATACCACCAGCCGTCCGTGCGCCAGTTGATCCACAGAAAAATGCTGCCGGCGACGAGCGCCATGACGCAGCCGACCCGCAGGGCTCGCCGCGGCCCGCGCAGAAAAAGATAGGTCAACGCGGCCAGCACCGTCGCCAGCGCCAGTTGTTTGGTGTAGCCCGCCGCCAGTAGCAAGCCGCAGCCCAGCCACAGAGTTGTGTTGAACCGCAAAGGCGCGGAGGCTGCCGCGCTTTGCGGAAATGATTTTGCGTGCTTTGTGTCTTCGCGGTTAAGTTTCACCTGCGCTAGCGTGACGATGGCCAGCGTCTCGAACATCACCATGGTCATGTGCTGGCGAAACAGTGGGCCGATGGCGAAGGTGTAGTTGGAGGCCAGAAAGGTCAGCCCGCATAGTGCGCCGATGAATCCCTGGCCGGTCTCGCGCCGCACCGCCCACGCCAGCGCTGCGGCTACGACCAGCGAGCCGGCAAAGCTCACGGCGCGGCCCGTCCACAGCTCCGGGCCGAAGGCCGCCACCAGCGGCGCGGTCAGCAGGTGGTAGAGCGGTGGATAGATTGACGTGTAGAACGGGAAGACCTGGCTATCCCGATATGGCCACTCCCCCTGCGTATGCAGCACAACGTCGTAAAGCTCAAAGCCCTCGCCCTGGTCGTAATCGAACGGAAAGCGAAAGAGCGAGACGGCGTAGTGAACGTAGACGAAGAACTGGCCGAGGAGCGCCAGCGCGGCCAACGCAAACAACAGCCGCGACAGCGCGGTCGCGCCCAAGCGCGCCCAGCCGAGGAGCTCCGGTTTTACCAAAAATCGGTTTCCAGAAACCAACGGCGTCATGCGGGGCGATCCCCCAGCGGGAGGAGCGAGAGGCCGATGAGGCCGATGAGCGCGCAGCCCCCGAACGCCAGAAGCTGCGCCGGTCCAAAGCCGCTGAACGCGCCTACCCGGAAGATATCCACCAGCAAAACCGCCAGCGCGGCGATCCCGCTGCCGGCAATGAGCAACACGCCCAATTGTCGTTTCGTCAACGGCGCCTCGGGAAGCACGCGGCGATTATAGCATCCGGCTTTGGCATCAAATTGCATGAAGTGAAACGAACTCGGCGCCCAGTCGCCTTTGTTTTCGCCATCCGAGGCCAGACTATAATTGCGGGCGCTCAGGAGAAAGGCAGATGCGGTTTGCCGTATTCGGCGTGGGCGGGGTGGGCGGCTATTTTGGGGGGCGGCTGGCGCAGGCGGGCGAGGCGGTGACGTTCATTGCGCGCGGCGAACACTTGCGCGCCATCCGTGAGCGCGGCCTGCGCGTGGATAGCCTGCAAGGCGATTTCGTCATTCAACCGGCGCAGGCCACGGACAAGCCGGCTGAGATCGAGCCGGTGGAGGCGGTGATTCTCGGGGTCAAAGCCTGGCAGGTGCGCGAGGCCGCGGAGGCCATGCGCCCGCTCATCGGGCCGGCGACCTTGCGAGAGGGGAATTGTGAGTGTCGAGGTGTTACGCGCTCCCTCTTAGCCTTCAGGGTTTGTAACTTACCCGTGGTTTGCGCTTGAGGACGATGGCGTCGGTGCTGAGGGCAAGGAGGGCGCCGCTGGCTGCCGTCTCCAGCGCGACGCGCAGGACCTTAGCGGAGTCAAGGAAAGTGGCAGACCGCTCAGTTACCAGCTTGCCGCGCAGCACGTCGAACGCGGCGAGGCGGCTGTCTTGGCGCAGGGCCGCCAGCACGGGGCCAGGCTCGCCGGCGCGCGCATTCGCCAGGATGCGGCGCAGCGGCGCCTCCAGCGCAAAGGCCACAGCGGCCAGGCCGAGTTTCTCTTCCTCGTCCGCCGTGCTCTGCCGCAACGCCTCGACGGCAGGCGTACAACGCGCATATACGCTACACTCGCCGGAGATAGAGCTAGTCATGCGGCCGCAACGCCTCGACGGCAGGCGTGCAACGCGCATAGGCCGCGCCGCCGCCCGGCACAACGCCCTCTTCCAGCGCCGCCATCAACGCTTTGATCGCCTGTTCCGATTTCTGGTATAGCCAATCGCGCTCGGCCTGGGTGTATGCGCCGATCTTCAGAACGCCGGCGCTGCCCGCCAGCCGCCCAATCCGCATTTGCAGTTCGGGTTGTTCGGCGTCGCCGAAGGGCAGAGCACGCAGCCGCTGCTCCAGAACCCGCATCTCCGTTTGGCGGTCTTGCTCTGTACCGCTCCCCTCCTTCACCGTGAATGATTCGGCGCCGGCTTCACGTCGCCCGCGAAGCCCAACGCTTGAGCGGTGACCGTCCGCAACGACTCGCCTGCGTCGGCGGACAGCACACGGGCGCCGGTGACCGTGGCCAGGTCGGCGTAATCGGCGCGCAACTTTTCGCCGAAGCGTTTGAGGGCGACAGCCACGATGCGGACTCCGCCGCGCCGGTGCGTGGCGACGAGCGCGTTCAGCGCCTCGCCGGAAACTTGGTTGGCGACCAGCAACAGGTGAGCGGGATCGAGTGGCGCAACCAGTTCGAGCAAAGGCAGCACCTCTTCCACCGTGCTGAGGTTGCCGTGGAAGAGCGCAACGCGACACGGCGCCAGCCGCGCGGACTGCGTGGCCGCGTCGGTGACCAGGTAGGGCGAGGCCAGCCGCGCCGACCAGCGTCCGCCCGGCAGATACTCGCACTCCAGATACGGCGCAACATACTTTTCAATCAGAATATGTGCCCGGGGCCCGAGCCGGGCGTACATCTCGCCGAGGCGGGCGCTCAGCGCCTCGTGGCCGGTAGCCGATTGCGCGACGGCGATCAGGTCGCGCAGTCCGCGCACAGGCCGCGCCTGTTGTTGTAGAGCCTGAACCGCCGCCTTCACGCCGCGCCACGTTGTAACGCGCGCTGGGGGTGCTGGTTGCCGTCGTTGTAGAGCCTGAACCGCCGCCTTCACGCCGCGCCGCAAGCCGCGCTGGACGTGGACGGGGCTGGCCCCGGTGCGCACGCCGCGCGCTGCGCGGCTCAGCATAGCCTGCGCCAGCACCGCCGTTGTGGCCGCCCCGTCGCCCACGCGTTCGTGGACCCGCCAAACGAGGTTTCGCAGAATCATCGCGCCCACGTCCTCGCCCCGGTCGGGCAGGGCGAGGAAGCGCCGCGCCACGGTCGCGGCGTCCGTCAGCAGTTCCGGCCTGGGTTTGTCCGTCGCGCTGGAGGCGATGTGTCCGGCGACCGGGCCGAGGGTGAGCGCCAGGGCCGTATGCCGAAAATTGTGTAATTCGGCCTGTAGGCGCGGGTCTGAGAGCCGCGCCTACGAAATTACACACAAATCGGCAAACCGCCAGCGCCAGCAGTTCGGCCAGCGTCGCGAAGCCGCGCCGGAGTCGGGTCGGCGGGCGGTGCTGCTGCGCCTGCTGCACAGTGGCCAGGCCTCGCGCGTGCAACTGGCCGATCAAACGGCGCTTTCCAATACCACCATCACTAACCTGGTGTCCGAATTGCTCGAGCATGGCATCCTGATCGAGGAGGGTGTGGAGGTGCAGGCCGATGGTCAGCGTCGGGTGGGTCGCCCGCGCACGGCCCTCCGCCTCGTGCCGGAGGCCCGCTTCGCCGTCGGCATCCACATCGGCATCGGCACGCGGCGCATCGCGGTCACCAACCTGCATGCTGAAATCACTCACAACCACATCGCCGATTACGATGTGCGCGCGCCGGCGACCGACATCCTCGAGCAGGCGGCGCAGTTGGTGGAACGCACCCTGCGCGACAGCGGCGTCAAGCGCAGCCGGCTGTGCGGGGTGGGCATCGGGGCGTCGGGCCATGTCAACCCGACCAGCGGCATCAACACCTGGGCGCCCGCCCTCGGTTGGCGCGATGTGCCCGTGCGCGACTGGATGCGAACGCGCCTGCGCTTGCCCGTGACCGTGGACAATAACGTGCGCGCCATGGCGCTGGGCGAGGCGCTCTTCGGCGTGGGGCGCGGCGTCAACCTGCTGGCCTTCGTCTATGGCCGCATCGGCGTGGGCGCAGGCTTCGTCCTCAACGGTCAGCTCTTTCGCGGCAGCGGCGCGGGCGCCGGCGAGATCGGCCACACCATCATGATCCCGGACGGCGGCGAGCTGTGCGGCTGCGGCAAACACGGCTGTCTGGAGACGCTGGTCTCCGAGCCGGTCCTCATCCGCCAGGCCGAGGCGCTGGCGGCCCGGTCGCCGAAGAGTTTGCTGGCCAAACACCTGCGCTCACGCAACGAAGCCAGACCCATTGAGCGCATCTTCGCCGCCGCGCGCGCCGGCGACACGGCCACCCGCGACATGATCACCGAGCGCGCCCGTTACCTCGGCATCGCCCTCGCCAACCTGGTCAACGCCCTCAACCCCGAATTGATTTTGCTCGGCGGCATGTTCGCGCAGGGCAGTGATCTGATCCTGCCGGTGGCAGAAGCGACGATGCGCGAGACGGCCTTCGCCGGGCTGGGAGAGCGTGTGCGCGTACAGCCCACCGACTGCGGCTGGCGGGCCGGCGTCATCGGCGCGGCAGCGCTGGCGCTGGATACCTTCTTTTATCAGCAGGCGGAACTCGATTGATGAAATCGCTGCGATGGGGTTTTGTGGCGCTGGCCCGGCCCACCTTTGATGTACCTCTGGCGCTGGACACGGCCACCACGGCGCGCACGGCGCTGATGAAAGCAGGCCTGACGCTGGTCGGGCCGGACGCCCTGGTGAGCGATGTGACCGCCGCCGAGGCCGCCGCGCGCGAGCTGGCCGAAGAGCCGCTCGATTTGCTCGTCATCTTCCAGGCCACCTTCGCGGACAGCACGGCGGCGGTCGCATTGGCTGAAGCGAGCCGCGCGCCTGTTCTGCTCTGGGCCGTGCCGGAGGCGCGCCTGCGCGCCCCACTCGCGGTTCATCTTCTCACCGAGTTTCACCATCGTTTCCAGGCTCGGCTCATCAATATCCACCAGCGCCAGCTCGCAGCCGCGCAGGCGTTCGGAGCGCAGGACGGTCGCCAGGGCCTTGTAGCCGAAGACGGCGCTGGCCGCGCCGAGCACGACGATTTGGGGTGGGTGGGGGCAGCGTTCGAGGTCATGAAGTTTTCCTTCGAGCCCGGGTTGGCGCACTCACTCTAACAGCGGGGCGGGGAGAGTCAAAGCCACGGATTGCCGTGCATTACAATCACGCTATCCTTAGGCAGGACTTTGCCAGCGTGCGGACGGTTGCCCGCAACTTGAAGTTCTTCGACATGGATATGCCGACGGCGCTGTGACTGGATGGAACCCCATGATCAAAATCGCCCCTTCGATCCTCTCGGCAGACTTTGCCCGGCTGGAGGCCCACTGCCGCGAGGCGCTGGCCGGCGGCGCCGACTGGCTGCACGTGGACGTGATGGACGGCCACTTCGTCCCGAACATTACCATCGGCCCGCTCGTCATCGAGGCGTTGCGCCCGCTGCGGCAGGAGACCGGCGCGCTGCTCGACGTGCACCTGATGATCGCGAACCCCGACCGTTACCTGGCGGACTTCGCGCGCGCCGGCGCGGACCGTCTGATCGTTCACGTCGAGACCTGCCCGCACCTGCACCGCACCGTTCAGGCCATCCAGGAGCTGGGCCTGAAGGCCGGCGTCACCCTCAACCCCGCCACTTCGCTGACCACGCTCGAGGAAATCCTGCCGGAGGTGGACCTGGTGCTGATCATGTCCGTCAACCCCGGCTTCGGTGGCCAACGCTATATTCCCTCCAGCACCGCCAAAATCCGGCGCCTGCGCCGGATGCTCGACGCGCTCCATTCCCCCGCCTGGCTGGAGGTGGATGGCGGCATCCGGCCTGAGAATGCCGCCGAGATCGTGCAAGCCGGTGCGACGGTGCTGGTGGCCGGCAGCGCGATCTTCGACGGCGACCCGGCTGCCAACGTCCGCGCCCTGCGCGCCGCGGCGATGAAATAGGGCTCTCCCGACTTTGGCGGGATGATGCCCGCGTCCTTTGACTGCGCGCCGCGCACCCTGAGCGAAGTCTCCATGCGCGCCGGCGCACAACGGGCGATGAAAATGAGAGGCTGCGCCGATTCAGAACTTCTGCTAAAGTGAATGTGTCGGCAAGCCACACGTTGCACTCCGCAGTGCTGTCAC
>JBBIQY010000092.1:0-14898 GCA_037442085.1 Anaerolineae bacterium | reverse complement strand
CTGGACCGCCTGGTGACCCATCGCGGCGCGGTCTTGGCCTTCCTGCACGACTTCCGCGTGCCGTTTGACAATAATCAGGCCGAACGCGACCTGCGTATGCTCAAAGTCAAGAGCAAGGTCTCCGGCGTAGAGCGTATCGTGCGGGAGCAGTGGGGCACGCCGCCTGCGTATGCTCAAAGTCAAGAGCAAGGTCTCCGGCGGTTTCCGCAGCCCGCAGGGGGCTGACCAGTTCTGCCACATTCGCGGCTACCTCTCGACATTGCGTAAACAAGGCTATTCGGTCCTGGATGGGCTCACCAGCGTTTTCGTTGGCCAGCCCTATATGCCCCAGCTATAGGCCTGGGCAGTTACTTTCAGCAGTGCATTTTTGCTTTGCAGTGCTGCGCTGGCTTTTCTGCTTGCTATTGGCTGCGACTCCGCAGAACCGATGAGTCGCGCGCCTAAGGCTTAATGGTTGCACTTTAGCGATTGGCAGGGCAGCCACTCGTGCGGCTCAGGCACGCCGGTCACATTCAACTGCGCGGTCTCACCCACCTGCTCGAAGTGGTCAGCGCGGCTTGGGTAAACGAGTCCATGAAACCTGTGCCGTAATCCGACCACGGTGCGAGACTCATCTACACTTTATGCGAACCGCCAGGACATCGAAGCTTAGATTCGGACCGATCCGACCGCCACAACATCGTTTAGCTTTTGGGTGTGACCACCGCCAGGACATCGTGTAGTTGGGTGACGTTAGTGACGGCTCAACTTGTACGGCCAACGCTTGAAGATCTTGCCCGCCACGTAGACGGTCAGGCGCTGCCGCTTGGTGTCGAGAACCACCTTGACGTAGGTGAACTTGTGCCGCCGGCCAACCGGGTAGGTTTGGCCCAGCAGGCTGATCCGGCCCCGCGCCGAGACGGCGCGGATGAAAATGACCCGGCCTTCGGCGATGGGCAGGTGATCCAGATCGAGCTTGAGTTTGGCGGGCAGCTTGCGCAGGCGCTTGCCCCGGCGGTACTGGACGATGGTCTGCTGGCCGAGGCGCGGTTGGACGTGGTGCTGGTTGACTGTCTCCATCAGTCGGACGAGTTCGCGGCGCAGGTCGCCGGGGCGCTTGAAGCGGCGGCGGAACAGCAGGGGCTGGAACCACGAGTTGAAATTCTCCCCGGCCCCATTGCGTTGTGGCCGGCGCACGGGGATGAAGATCGGCGTGACCGACAGGTACAGGCACAGCCGGATCACGCGGGTCAGGTAGCGTGCCGACTTGCCCCAGCCGACGAACTCGCGGGCATTGTCGAACTGGACCTGAGCGGGCAGGCCGAGGGCGTGCCAGGCGTCCAGCAGGAAGGCCAGTCCCTGATCCATGCGCCGAGAAGGGCACAATTTCAGGTAAATCGCACCGTCGAACACGTCCTTGCAGACGTAGATGTACCAGCGCTGGCGCTTGCCTTTGAGGTAGAACGGTCCGACGATATCCACCTGGTGCAGCCGGTGGGAGTCGTCGGCCAGGGGTGCCGGATAGCCGTCCGGGTTGATGGGTGCTGCAAACCGAACGCGCGGGCTGGTCAAGCCATGCCGATGCAGCACGCGTTCGATGGTGCGCAGCGCCGGCACCGGGCTCAGATGCAGCGCCTTCAATTCGGCCTGCACGGTAGGGGCGCCCACCCGCTGGTAGCGGGTTTCGGGCGTGGCATGCGCTTCCAACCGGCGGCGCACACTGACGATCATGCGCTCGACCTGCGGCGCGATGCGCTCGAGCATCGCGCGCCGCGCCCGCGACAGCTCGTACAAGCCTTCGGGACCTTCGGTCAGATAGCGACGCCACCATTTGTGGAACCAGACCTCGGAACGTTTCAGCCGCTGGCAGATGGCTTCGACCACCTCGCCCGCCAGCCGGAGTTGGATGGCTCGTTCGCGATCAGATAACTCGTTGCTCATGTTGCCTCCCGTGAAACCCGGACGGTGGTCACGGGAAGCAACTCTATCGCTAGTTCCGTTACGTCCAAATGCGTCCAAACCGCCACTTCGGCTGTTTAGAATGGCGGTAAATCCAGCCTGTGACTAAGCGATGTCCTGGCGGTTCGAACGGCATAACCTAAACGATGTCGTGGCGGTGATTCACTAAACGATGTCCTGGCGGTTCGCAACTTTACTTGATCTTGTCGCTGGCGGCAATTGGGCTGGGGGGCTGGCGCTTCTGGCGCGGCTCGCGGCAAAGCGACACCAGGGAAATTGCTTGGGCGCTTATTCCACTGGCACTGGGCAGCTTGGGATTGCTGCGGGAATTTAGCCCGGTTGACAGCGGCTGGCTTTTCCCACTCATGCTTGTCGCGGTCGGCCTCAGTTGGCTGATCGAGGGACTACTGGCCTCGAAGTCGTCCTAACTCCGCAGCGTCGCGCCCAGCGTCTCCTGCAAGCGCTTGACGATCTTGGCCCGCACCTTCGCCACATCGGCGTCGGTGAGGGTGCGGTCGGGGGCCTGATAAGTCAGCGAGTAGGCCAGGCTCTTCTTGCCCGCGCCGATCTGCTCGCCGCGATACACGTCGAAGAGGATCAGGCCCGTCAGCAGTTCGCCGCCCGAATCGCGGATGACGGCCTCCACCTGCGCCGCGAGCGTGGCTTCGTCCACGATCACCGCCAGGTCCTCCTTCACCGGCGGGAACTCGGGCACCGGGCTGACCGCGTACAACTCATCCACGTGCGCCAGCAGTTTTTCGAAATCGAGGTCGGCGGCCAGCACCGGCTGTGCGGGCAGATCGTACTGCTCGCGCACGGCAGGGTGCAACTCACCTAGCCAGCCGACGACCTCACCGGCGATGAGCACCTGCGCCGTGCGGCCCGGCATGAAGGTGGGATGCGTTGCGGCTGAATACGTCACGCCCGCGATGTGCAGGCCCGCGACCAGGGCTTCGACCACGCCTTTGAGATCAAAGAAGTCCAGCGGCGTGCGGTCGCCGCCCTTCCACGAGAGCGGCTCGCGCGGGCCGGTCAGCACAATTGCGCAGCGGCGCGGCTCGTTCGGCAGCGTCGCCCCTGCCTCCACGAGATAGACTGGCGCAATCTCGAACAGCGCCAGCCGGTCGCAGGTGCGGGCGTTGGCGGCGGCGACCTCGAGCACGCTGGCGAGCAGCGAGTGGCGCATGACGGTGCGTTCGGGGGTGATAGGGTTGAGTAGCGTGACATAGGGCCGGTCATCGGGCGCGGCAGTGGGCGCGAAGGCGCGGCGCTCGCGTTCGGGCGTGGTGAGGGCGTACGTCATCACCTCCTGCAGGCCGGCGTTCACCAGCACGTCGCGCGCCAGCTCCTCGATCTCGAGCGATCGGTTGCGGCGCTGCGGCGGCAGCTCGTCCGCCATCAGCGTCTCCGGGATACGTTCGTAGCCGTAGATGCGCGCGATCTCTTCGATGAGGTCGGCCTGCCCGATGACGCCCGTGCCGATATCGAGGCGGTGGTCGGGCACAGTGACATGGATTGCGGATTGAACTTCACAGCGGAATTCAAGTGACTCCAATATCCGTACGATCTCTTCCGCCGAAAGCTCGATGCCGAGGAGGCGCTTCACTTCGCCGACCGGCAGCTCCACGGTGACGACGGGCGCGGGCTTGGGGTATTCGTCCACCAAACCCTGCGCGATGACGCCGCCCGCCCACTGCCGCATAAGCTCGATGCCGCGCGAAACCCCACGCACGGTCATGGCCGGGGACACGCCGCGCGAGAAACGGTAGCTGGCTTCCGAGTACAGCCGCTGCGCCTGCATCGTCTTGCGGATGTTGATGTACTCCCAGGCCGCGCCCTCGAGCAGCACGTTGACGGTCTGGTCGCTGACCTCGGACTCCGCGCCGCCCATCACGCCGCCCAGGCCGAGCGCCCCCCGTTCATCGCAGATCAAAATGGTGAAGTCGTCGAGTTTGCGCTCTACGCCGTCGAGCGTGCGCAGCGTTTCGCCGGGATGCGCCGTGCGCGTGATGATCGTCGGCGCCCGGCCGCCCGCGCGGCGCACCAGCACCTCGTAATCGAAGGCATGCAGCGGCTGGCCGACTTCGAGCATCACATAGTTGGTGGCGTCCACGATGTTGTTGATGGGCCGCACGCCGCACAGCCGCAGGCGGCGCTGGACGTGGTACGGGCTGGGCCGGATCGTCACGCCCTGGATCAGTGCGGCGACGAAGCGGGGGTTGAGGTCGGGGTTGGTGATGCGGATTTCGATTTGGCCAACGATGCTCGGCCCCTCGGCTTTGACCTCCAATGAAAGCGGCTTAAGCGGCCGGCCGGTGAGCGCGGCGATCTCGCGGGCGACGCCGTACACGTTGATGTTGCGGGCCATGTTCGGGTTGGTCTTGATGGTGTAGACCACATCGCCCATATAGTCCGCCAGCGGCACGCCCACGGGCGCCTCGTCGTCGAGGACGATGATGCCCTCGTGCTCGTCGCTGATCCCCAACTCCTTTTCGGAGCACACCATCGAGTACGACTCGACGCCGCGGATCCTGGCGCGCTTGAGGGTCATCAGCTCGCGGCCCGGCTTGTGACCGTCATACAGCACTGCGCCTTCGCGCGCGTAGGCGACCTTGATCGGCTTGGACAGCGGACCCGCGCCTTTGTACGGTAACAGGTTGGGCGCGCCGGTGAGCACGATCTGCTCTTGCCCGCTGCCGTCATCCAGTCGCAGCAGAGTCAGCCGGTCGGCGTTAGGGTGCGGCATCACCTCCAGAATCTGCGCAGTGACGATCTTCTTGCGATCCCACGCGAGCCCGTAGGTCTTGAATTCCTGCCGGCTGCTGCTCGCGGGCCTCGGCAGACCGACGTATTCGATTTCCTCGACCTCCAGCCCCCCAAACGTCAGCGCATAAGCAATCGCTTCGGGCGTCTCGTCCAGGTCAACGAAGTCTTTGATCCAACTCAGCGGGATTTTCATGGTGTGCTCCGCAGGGTCAGGAGACAGGGGTCAGAAGGCCTCTCCCGTCTTCCGTCTTCTCAAAACTGTTCCAGGAAACGCAAATCGTTCTGCAGGAAGTAGCGGATGTCGTTGAGCCTGTGCCTCAGCATCACGATGCGCTGCGGGCCCAGGCCGAAGGCGAAGCCCGAGTACACGCGCGGGTCGTAGCCGCCGTGTTCGAGCACCACCGGGTGCACCATGCCGCAGCCCAGGATCTCCAGCCAGCCGCTCTGCTTGCACACCGAACAGCCCGCGCCGCCGCACACGAAGCACTCCACGTCCATCTCGGCCGAAGGTTCGGTGAAGGGAAAGTGGTCGGCGCGGAAGCGGGTGCGCACGCTGCCGCCGAACAGGCGGCGGGCGAACTCGCTCAGCGTCCCCTTGAGGTCCGTCATGCGGATGCCCTTGCCCACGGCCAGTCCTTCGATCTGCAGGAATTGCATATCGCTGCGCGTGGTCACCTGCTCGTAGCGGTAGCACATGCCGGGCAGGATGACGCGGATGGGCCGCGTGCCGCCCTCGCCCAGCTCGCGCATGGCGTGGATCTGGCCGGGCGAGGTATGGGTGCGCAGGATGACGCCCGGCGTGGTGGTGTGGAAGGTGTCCCACATGTCGCGGGCCGGGTGATGCGGCGGCATGTTGAGGTAGGTAAAGTTGTAATCGTCGGTCTCCACCTCGCGCGAGCGATAGATCTGGAAACCCATCTCGGCGAAGGCGGCGTAGAGCTGGCGCAGCCCCTGGGTGGCGGGATGCAGGCGGCCGCGCACGAGCGGGCGGCCGGGCAGGGTCACATCCACCGCGCCCGCCGTCATGGCGCGCTCTATCTCGGCCCGGCGCAACGCCTCGGCTTTGGCGGCGTAGGCGCTTTCCAGCGCGCGCTTGACCTCATTGCCGCGTTTGCCGATGGCCGGGCGCTCGGCTTGGGGAAGCCGGCCCAAGTCGCCCAGCGCATGCGCCAACGCCGAGCTGCGCCCGAGGTGCTTCACGCGCCACTGCGCCAGCGCATCGGACTCGGTTACGGCTTCGAGCGCCGCCAGCGCCTCCCGTTCGATCGCATCGAGTTTTTCGAGCATTCGACCTCCAAACAAAAACTCCCGCCCCAATTGGGACGGGAGTCGCTCTGACTTCCGCGGTACCACCCAGGTTGATGCGCGCTCGCGCATCCGCTCTGTCGCCGACGAAACATTGGCTGCCTTAGGTAACGGTGGGCTTCCGGTTCGGGCTACTACCGGGCAGCTCGCTGGCCCAGGCCAACGGATTCACCCGAACGGCTCAGGAGGGAACTTCCGCCGGTTTCCGCCGGAGCGCGCTCACAGTCTCGGCGCGCTCTCCCTGGCCGGCTCGGCTGGCGTACTTTCCTCCGTCGGCGCCTGTCGTCTTTGGTTGGTGGCAGGCATTATCGGCCTAATGCGCACTTTGTCAAGGCGCAGCGCGCTCGCTGCACAAAAGCTGGCCCAGTGATCGGCCGGCCAGGCACTGCACCAGCAGGCCGTTGCTGAACCGCGCGCTGACGACGATGAATTCTTCCGCTGTAGAGCCGGGAAGGCTCATGTCGGCGCTGGCCGTGGTCGTCGCGTCCAGGGTGTAGTCCGGCACGGCCCGGCTGCGAAATTCTTCGATTGATTCGAGCGCTTTGGGCAGCGGCTCGGAGCGCGCCAGCCCCTGCTGCAGCATGGCATGCACGCGCCGCACGGCTTCCTGCTCGGCGGCCGTCATCTGCGCGAATGAGCCGACGATCACCGCCAGTAGCACCGCGCCGATCCACACGCGGGCCATCCCCAGCAAGCGGTCTCGGCCCTGCTCACGGAGGGCGCTTTCCAGCCAGTTGACGCCCAGGCGCAAGACGATGGTGATCGCCAGGAGCAGACCGGCCAGCGGCAAGAAGAAGAGCAGCAGCACGTACGACTGGCCAAAGCGCTCGTAGAAGCCGCCCTCCTGGCCGAGGAACGCTCTGGCAATCAGGAGGAAGGCGGCCACCAACGCGCCCAGAATAACGCCGCGCAGCGAAGAGGTGGGATAGGTCGTTACAAAACCCATAATCGCGAGGCCAATTGCGCTGACCCCTATGGCCAAGACAACCTCTCCTGCTTCTACGTAAATGGGCAGGTCGGCCAGGATGATGGCATTGATGGTTGTCGAAACCAGCCCGTACACGGCGCCCATCACCGCGCCGAGCCAGGCCCCGAGGATACCGCGCTCGCGGTCGGTCAAGTGATACTCGCGACTGGTGAGAGGGGCGTACACCTCCGAAAAGGAGTTACTGGCGGATTTCATCTTTCCAAACCTTTCACTCAAGACATTCAAAATTGTAGTTCAAAAATAAAATTTGTCAACGACTTTTTCAATAAATTATGTTTAATTTTTTATTTTGTGAATTTACAAATAAAAATGATTGAGATTTTCTTGAATTGAAGGCATGACTTCTATTCCGGCTCCTGCTTTCGGAGAAGGCAGGCAAAGGTTCAAAAGAAAGCGGCCCCGGACAGTCGCCGGGGCCGGGCCAGGGTGCGCTCATTGATACTTCAAGTGGGGCCGTTCAAGACCCTCGCGGCGCCAATTCGAATTCGCCCGTTATTCCGACCAGGCCGGTCACTCCCGTGGCGCGCGCGTTCATCACGCGGCTCGGAGCGAAGAACTCGAAGTTGAATGCGACCTCATCGCCGGCCTGTTTGTCCGGGATGGGCATCAGGCGCGCGGTCAGCGGCTTGTTCAGCCGGAGCGCCAGCGCTGCCACATCCAGCAGAAGCGCGGAGAGCGCCTGGGCGGAAATGTCGCCGGGGAGCGGGATCGTATCCAGGCCAGTGCCGCACACTGCCGCGTAGAGCAGCAAGTCGGTCACCGTCAGAGTCCCCTCGGCAACGCGCGCGGCCAGCACCGCATCCTCGAGCACCGGCAGGAACAAACCGCAGAAGCCCGCGCGCTTGAACTGCGCCCCGCGCACGGCGGCGTCGAGCGTGTCCGCCAGGAAGGCGGCGGCGGCCAGCGTGCCGTGCTCGCCGACGTGGCCGCCCGTCAGCTGCTCTAACGCCGCGCCGAGTGACCGCGCCGTGCTCGGATAAACCGCCAGCGAGAAATCAATGCCGGCAAAAGCCATCTTGCCGGCCGCTTTCCGGGTGACCTCCGTGATTTTTTGAGCTTCGACTTCGATGAGTTTGATGAGCCGAGTGCGGGCTTCCGTCAGTGAAGCGGCCTCGGCGCAGGCCGTCACGGCCAGGTCGGCGGCCTCCACGCCGATGGCGAGGGTTGGCGCGCCGGCGACATGATAAGCAGCCGGCAGGAAGGGCGCGCCCGGCGGCACATTGGCCAGTGCGGCAAAGCGCAGGTTGCCAAAGCCGTCCGGCGCAAGCACGGCGTTGCGCCGAATGATTTCTCCGGTCCGCCGAATCGCAGCGACGCTGACGCCGTTTTTTGCGGAGGCGATCACGGCGGAGGCGAACACGTTTTGCGTCGCACCGAGAAGGTCCGGCACGACTTCGAAGAACTCGGGCGCATCAGCAGGGCGGGCCGGCCCAACGGAAGCATAGTCAATGGCCTGGACGAAGCAGGCATCTTCGAGCGCCTGAGCATAGGCCACCGCCTTCCCCACCTGGCCGGCCAGGACATCCGGGAAAGGCGGCGTAGCCAGCCGCGTGGTTTGGACATTGTACCCGGCCTCCACCAGCGCACGCTTCACGGCGCCGGCGGCTTCTCCCGCTTCAGCAACCACGTCGTTGGAGACCGGAAAGCCCGGGTCGCAAAAGGTCGTGACGGTGCGGATATTCATGGGGTGTTGAAGTAGTGGGACTTGGTCCTGGAGGGATGGGCCGGCAGGCACTTGGCGAGATGCCGCGTCATCACGTCTTTGGAAAAGCTCTCACCGCACAGGGCGCAGCGGCCGGTGGAGATGGGTCGGCGGGTCATGCGAGGACTCCTTTGCTGAGCGGGCAGGCGTACCCCGAGTCTAAATCAGCAATCCAAAATCAACAATCACGAATCCCGCCAACCAATCCTATCTCGCCCGCTTATTTTGCGCTGGGTATAATCGCCTGCATGCCGGAACTTCCCGAGGTCGAGACCATCGCGCGCGCACTGCGCGAGGGCGACGCCGGACGCGGCCCATCGGTGATCGGGCGCACGATTGCACAGGTAACCGTGCGCTGGCCGCGCCACATTGCCCGCCCTGCACCCGCCGAGGTGCAGCGCCGCCTGCCCGGCCAGGTCATCCAAAACGTCAGCCGGCGCGGCAAGTTTCTCGTCTTTCAACTCTCGCGGGACGTGCTGTTGATACACCTCAAGATGAGCGGCGACCTGACCGTCGTCCACGCCGACGCCGCGCCGGACAAGCACGCTCACACCATTTTCCATTTTGCCGACGGCTGGGAGCTGCGCTTCAGCGATACGCGCAAGTTCGGCAAGGTCTTCGTGGCGCCGCAGGCCGAGGTCGTGACCGGCCAGCTAGGGCCGGAGCCGCTGGACGAGGCCTTCACCGCGCAGAGCCTCGGTGAACGGCTGGCGGCTCGCAAGCGCACGCTCAAGCCGCTGCTGCTCGACCAAGCCTTTCTGGCCGGCGTGGGCAACATCTACGCCGACGAGAGCCTGCACCGCGCCGGCTTGCATCCACTGCGCCGCAGCGACACGCTAAAGCCGAGGGAGGTCCGCGCCTTGTGGCTGGCGATCCGCCGGTCCTTGCGCGCCGGGCTGCGGCACAACGGCGCGAGCATTGACCGGCAATACCGCGGCGGAGGCTTTCAGAATCACTTTCGCGTCTATGGCCGTGCGGGTGCGCCGTGCCGCGCCTGCGGTACCCCCATCCGCCGCATCGTCGTCGGCCAGCGCAGCACGTACTTCTGCCCGCGCTGCCAGCCGCTGCGCCGCCGGTAAGGAGAGCGCCATGCCTCTAAGCAACCTGACCGAAAATGCCCCCTTGATCCTGGGGTTGAGCATCCTGGCGGTATTTGGCTTCTTCGTGCTGTTGGCAGTCGGCCTCAACATGCTGCGGCGCGAGGCGCAGCAGGACGGCCCACCGCCCGCCGCGCCGCCCGAGGGAAAACCGGCCGGCCTGGCCCTGCCGGCGGCCCTGGCCGACCGCCTGACGCCGCGCGCCATCCCGTCCGCCGACCCGAACGCGAACGAAGTGTTGCGCGTCCTGCGCGACCGGCTGACCGGGCGCGTGTTGATCGAGCTAAACGGCAAACGTTACACACAGCTGAGTGACGTGACCGAGGGCGAGGTGCGTCGCGCGCTGCTGCTGACGCTGCGCGACCTGCAGGAATTCGCGGGATTGAGCGCGTTGACCGTCAGCAGCGCCGCGCCCCCGCCACCCAAGGCACTGACCCCCGAACCGCCTCCGCAAGCGGCTTCGGCCCTGCCGCCGACCACCGCCTCGGCAGCGGCCGACGCGGCGCCACCATCCAGCGCCGAGGTCGAAGCCGTGCTCAGCCAGTTGAACGCCGCGCCGCTACCCAGGCCCGATGACGCCCATGCGCCGCTCAAGCTGCCCTCGATGAACATCTTCAAGCAGATGGCGCAGGCGCGCGAGATGAGCGCGAAAGAGATCGCGCCGATCAAGCCGGTCGTCCAGCAGATTGATGATGTGTTGCAGCATTTGATCATGGGCACGCCGTTCGCGCGGCAGAATCTGCACGTCGCCGCCGGCCCCACCGGCAACGTCATCTTCGAGGTCGGCACGGCCGTTTACAGCGCCGTGAACGAAATCCCCGATCGCAATATCCAGGTCGTGTTTCAGGAAGCGATCCGCCGCTGGGAACAGCAGCAGTGAGGCGCTGGGAGAGCGGCGCTTACGCCTTCCACGCTCTACGGTCTCATCACGCCAACGACTGCCGGAAGTATTGAATCAGGTGGTGTTTTTCGTCGGCGGGGAGGAAGGCGGCCTCGGCGGCGATATGGATGGCTGATTTGACCTGGGCCATGGTGACGTCCAGCGCCCGGATTGCGGTCTCGTACTCGTCGGTCAGCGTCACGGCCTCGACGGCGGGATCGTCGGTGTTGAGGGTGGCGCGCAGGCCGTGGGCCAGCATCGCCGGCAAGTGATGGTCGCTCAGCCGGGGGATGACGCCGCTCTGCCAGTTGGAGGTGATACAGACCTCGAAGACCGTGCCGCGCTCGCGGGCCAGCGCGACCACGGCAGCGTCCTCCACCACGCGCACGCCGTGGCCGATGCGCTCGGCCCCCAGCCGCTCGATGGCGTGGCGCACGTTCTCCGCGCCCGTCCACTCGCCGGCATGAACGGTGATGCCCAGCCCGGCCCGACGCGCCTCGTGAAACAGCGCCGCGAACGGCTCTGCCGGAAAGTTCGCCTCGTCCCCGGCCAAATCCAAACCGACGATGTCGGCCTTATGATCCACCGCGATTTGCGTCACCGTCTCGGCGACCTCCACAGTCTCATGCCGGTTAATGCTGGCGATCAACTCGACATGTAGCTGAGGGAAGGCCTGGCGCGCCTCTGCTACCGCCGCCAGCATCCAGTGCGAGACGTCGTGCAGCGAGTAACCGTTGCTCTTGGCCAACGCCATCGGCGTGAAGCGCAGTTCGAGGTAGCGCACGTTGTCGTTGGCCGCGTCCTCGATGACCTCGAACGCCAGCCGCCGGATGATCTCCGGCGACCGGTAGAACTTGCGCAGGGTCATGAATTTGCTGAGGAAGTTGGCCGAGCTCGGCTCGTCGTGGGCCATCACCTGCACCAGTGGGCGCAGCTGCTCCGGCTCGGTTGGCACGTCCAGGTCAAAGTCGCGGGCGATCTCGCACAGCGTGCTCAGGCGCAGCGAGCCTTCCAAATGACGGTGCAGTTCAACTTTGGGGAGTCGAGCGAGCGTGGCGCGCAGATCGTTCTCGGTGTGGGCAGGTAAGCCACTCATTGCGCGGTAGGATACCAAGAATGCAAGGCGAGTGCCAGTGTGCGTACGTTGGCGCGCGTTAGAAGGCCGGCCCGGCGAATTCCCGGATGAGGTGGCCGATAAAACGCTGGCACTGCCAGTAATCGTCGAGGCGGATGTGCTCGTTGGGCGCATGGGCGCGCGCGCCCGGGTAGCCCGTGCCCGCGCACACCGCCGGGATACCGAGCCTGGTACAGAGCGGATACATCGGCCCGGAGCCACCGCTGGTTGGGTCGAGCAGCGGCTCGTGGCCGTACACGGCGCGCGCTGCGCGGATCGCCGCCTGCACCACCGCCGCCGAGGGCGGCGTGCGGGCCCAGTGCTCGGCGCCGAAGCGGATGATTTCGATGTCGGTGAAGCCGCGCCGGTCGAGGTGCTTGCGCAGCAAGTCGTGAATCAGGTCGGGGGTAAGGTTGGGGACCAGGCGGAAGTCCAGCTTGACGCGCGCTTCTTTGGGCAACACGGTCTTTGTCCCCGCACCGGTGTAGCCGGACTCCAGGCCGCAGATGGTCAGCGTCGGCGCGAAGCGCAAGTCGCGGCTCGCGGTGCGGTCGTCCACGCCGAGCAGCCAGTTCTTGACCCCGAAGTTGGCCTTGATCTTTTCGGCTTCGAACGGCAGCCCGTCCACCAGCGCCAGGTCTTCGGCGGAGGGCGGGAGGACGTGCGGCCAGTAGTCGTCGAGCGTGATTCGACCATCCGGCGCGCGCAGGCTGCCAAGCGCCCACACCAACTGCCACGGCGCGTTCGGCAGGAAGGCAGCGTAGGCCGAGTGTGCGTCCACGTCCATTTCTCGCAGCCGCAGCTCGAAGTACGCAATGCCCTTGAGGCCGAGCGTCAGCGTGAATTGCTCGCGTTCGTTCTTCGCGCCGAACTCCCACAGGCAGCCGTCGGCCCGGAGCATCTCGGCATGTTCGTGGGCAAAGGCCTCCAGGTTCGGGCTGCCGATCTCTTCTTCACCTTCGATGACCCATTTGATCTTGAGCGGCAGCGGCCCCAGCGTCGCCAGCCAGGCTTCGATGGCCTGCATCCGGCACATCTGGTCGCCTTTGTTGTCGGCCACGCCGCGCGCGAACAGTTTGCCGTCGCGGATGGTCGGCGTAAACGGCGGCGAATCCCACAGCTCCAGCGGCTCGGGCGGCTGCACGTCGTAGTGATCATAGATCAGCAGCGTACGCGGCCCCTCACCCAGTTCGCCGTAAACCACCGGGTAGCCGGGGGTGGGGATGAGGCGCACGCTGAAGCCGCGCGCCTCCAGCCGTTCCTTCGTCAGCGCGGCCATCTCGGCCATGCCGAGGTTCTGCGCGGCCACGCTGGGCTGTGCGCAGTAGCGCTTGAGTTCATCGAGGAAACGGTCGCGGTTGGCGTCGAGGTAAGTGTAGAATTTGTCCATCTGCGTCCCGAGTCGGCTGGTACAGGTTGGCCTGTATCATGACGTGAAATGAGGTCGAAAGCAAGCCCCCTTTCCTGACGAGCCAGCGCCGCTCGCTTCGCACAGCGCGATCCGGTCGAGCGGCTGCCTCCCAACACCAACGGAACTTCAACGTTGGCTCATCGTTGACCGGTCAGGCCTCTGATATAATCCGTGGGCAGAGAAGGACATCCCCATGAGCAGTGAAAGCCTGATCGGGAAACAGTTCGGCTCCTACGAGCTGCGCGAGATTCTGGGACGGGGCGGCATGGCCGCGGTCTTTCGCGGCTATCAGGCGGCGATTGACCGCTCGGTGGCCGTCAAGGTGCTGCCTGCCGAGCTGCTTCACGATCCGAACTTCAGCACCCGCTTCTTCAACGAAGCCCGGACGCTGGCCAAGCTGACGCACCCTTCGATCCTGCCGCTCTACGACTTCGGCGAGGCCAACGGGATGCCGTACATCGTCATGCCGCTGATGAGCAAGGGCACACTGGCCGACCGACTGAAGGGCGGGCCGTTGCCGTTGGCGGAAGCGGTGCGCATTATCACCGCCGTGGCCCAGGCGCTGGATTACGCCAACAAGCAGGGCGTGCTTCATCGCGACGTCAAGCCGAACAACATCCTCTTCGATCAGCACGACAATCCCTACCTGGCCGATTTTGGCATCGCCAAAGTGCTGGAGTCCAACACGAACCTGACGGGGACCGGCATCATCGGCACGCCCGATTACATGAGCCCCGAGCAGGCGCGTGGCGAGACGCTCAATCATCGCTCCGACCTGTACGCCCTGGGCGTGGTCGCCTATCAGTGTCTCACGGGGCAGGCCGTCTTCCGCGCCACCACGCCGATGGGCGTCATCTTCAAACACGTCAGCGAAGCGCCACAGCCGTTGCGCGCCCTCCGGGCCGACATCCCGGCCGAGGTGGAGAAGGTGGTGCTGCGGGCACTGGCAAAGGACCCCAACGCGCGCTACGCCACCACCCTGGAGTTTGCGCGGGCGCTGGCGGCGGCCAGCAACGGCGGCGCGCAACCGGAGGCCGGCACGGTGGTCAACGTCGCCGCGCCGACCACGGGCGCCACCGCGCCACCTACACAAGCGCCCGACCGACCGACCCCGGCTCCGACTCCGATCTCCTCACCGTTTTCGCTGCCGCCTGCCGTGAACACGCTGGAGAACGCGCCGGCCATGACGTCGGCGCCGACGGCGAAGAAGGGCGGCCTGCCGCTGTGGGCGCTGGCCGCGGGCGGCCTGGGTGTCCTGGCGGTCTGCGCCGTTTGCGCAGCGCTGGTCTTCGGCACCAGCCTGTTCAGCGGAGATACGACGTCGTCGGCCACAGTCTTGTACTCGGACGGCTTTTCCAGCGCCGGCGATTGGGGTACGGCCAGTGATGAGATCAGCGATAAACTGGTTGAGGACGACCAGTTCCTGATCCGTGTGAAACAATCGGGCTACGTCAGTTGGGCGGTGCCGGGCCAGTCGCTGGAGGCGGTGCGGGTGGAGGCCACCGTGCGCAACAATGGCCTGGAAGAGGCGGCCTTTGGCATGTTGTGCCACTTCCAGGACAATGACAACTTGGCTCATGTACAGCACAAGTGCTGGGCAACCATAACCGAGATGAAAGCTGGGGTGACGCGCTTGAGATTGATACCGAACTCGCAGATGGCGATGTAGCGGCCCAAGTAACGCTTATGGACGCCGC
>JBBIQY010000091.1:0-14911 GCA_037442085.1 Anaerolineae bacterium | reverse complement strand
GGTCTGGCGGAAGGGCCGGGCGTGTTCCACGCTGGCTTGGCACTGGGGGCAGCGTAAACCCGTCGGGTGAAAGTGTTTCAGCAGCCAAGCCAAACTGGCCTGGTCGTCCAGGAGTTCGACAATGGGAAAGTCCATGCGGCGGACGATACCACAAGTTCAGCCAGCCTGCACTTGTTCTATACATGAGCCCGAAGATTATGAGAGCGATCCGGTATTCGGACAGTCTGCCGCCAGCGTGGGCTGTGCGGTGACGGCAGGTAAGATCCAGGCGGCGCTATACTGGGCGACGGGGCGTGAGTACGAGGTGCGAGAAACGCAGTGCAAGGCCCAAGGTGCGCCGGCCTGCTGCTTCGAGATCGGCGCGCCGCTGATCTGAATATAGTTCTGCTCCAGACTTGCCGGGCCTGGACAAGACTCCGGCGGAGCGCCAACCCGGCTGTCTGCGGCAGATCTGTTCTGAAAGGCCGTGTACGATGCCTCATCTGGAGATGGTGGTCAACGCGCGTGATGGCTTGCCCGTTTACGTGTACGCTTGGAAGCCGGAGACTGCGCCCAAAGGCATCCTGATGGCGACCCACGGCCACGGGGAATACGCGCTGAAGTACACGCACGTTGCCGAAGCGCTGAACGCCGGCGGTTACGCCTACTGCGGCTATGACACACGCGGCCATGGGCGTTCCGGCGGTCCACGCGGCCACGTGCCGCGTTATGAAGCTTTCCTCAGCGATTTGGATCGGGTTCGCGAGGCTGTCGCGGCATTGTTTCCGGGCCTGCCCCTATTCTTGCTGGGCCACAGCCTGGGCGGCCAGATCACGCTGGCCTATCTCATCGAGCGCCAGCCGCAGGTCGCCGGCGCCGTAGTGAGCGCGCCGTGGCTGCGGCCCATTTTTTCGCCGCCCGCCTGGAAACTGGCGCTGGCGCGTGTGCTCTCGAACGCCGCGCCGACTTTTCAACAGAGCACCGGCCTGGATGATGCCGTGCCCATGACGCATGATGAAGCCCTCAGAAACGCCTACCCAGAGCCACAGCTCTCGCACACGCTCATGTCGGCGCGGCTGGGTACGGAGGCGTTATCGCGCGGCGAGGCCATCTTCCGGCGTGCGGCGGAGGTACGCACGCCGCTCCTTCTGTTGCACGGCGAGGCGGATGGCGTGTTCGCCGCCGCCGACTCGCAGGCGTTTTTCGCCCGCGTCAGCGCGCCGGATAAAACGCTCCGCCTCTACCCCGGCCTCTACCACGAAATCCTCAACGAGACTGAGCGCCAGACCGTGTTTGCCGACATCCTGGCCTGGCTGGATGCCAGGGTCTGAGCCGCCGCAGAGCGTTCGCGGCGGCTACGGAGCGATACGCTCTTGCGGAGCGACATGCTCTTATGGAGCGACGGCCACCTGAATCTCGCCGAAGGCAAAGCGCGTCGGGCCGCCGGTGAGGCGCACGTACTGCGCCTGCCACGCGCCGAAGCCTAGATCGGTGAACACTTTCTGCGGCAGCGTGTCGCATTCTCGCACACCGCACTCGCCTGATCCGGTGTAGACCGTGCGCCAGGTGTTGCCATCCGCGCTGATCTCGATCTTCGTCAGCGTGGTCGGCTCACGGAAATCCGGTTGGGCGTTGACCCGCAGGCCGAGGACGGTACGTGGGCTGCCCAGGTTGAGCACCCAGGCCGCATTGCCGCCGCGCAGGCTGGCCCAGGTTTCGGGCCGCCCGTCCTTCATGTCGTTGGGCAGGCCGACCAGTTGCCCACCCTGGTAGCTGATCTCGAAAGTCTGCACAAATTGCGCATTGGCAGGGATGGGCTGTGGGCCGGTCCCGGAGGCTGGTGGGTTGGTGGGCGTGCTGGCTGCCGTGGTCGGCGTGTTGGCAATGGGGGCCTGTGTGGTGGCCGGCGCCGGTGTGGCCGTTGGTTCGGGCGTTGGCGTGATCGTTGGCGTATCGCTGGGCGGCGGCGGGATGACACTAGTCGGGGTAGGTGGGACAGGAGTCTCGCTGGCCGCAACCGTGGGACTGGCTTCGTTCGCCGGATAACCGGTGGGCGCGCGAGTCTCCGTCGGCGGGGGGGGCGACGCGCGACCGGGGTAGCCGCTCGCCGGCGCAGTCTCGGTCGGAAGGGTGATCACGCCTCCCTGCACCGGCGTGGCGATGGCCGGTGTGGCCGGCGTGATGGGCACCTCGGCACGCGTGCACGCCAGGGCGGCGACAACCAGGCTGATCCACACGAGCAGAAGGCGTTTCGACATGGACGAGTCCTTTCTCACTTCCGCGCAATACTAACTGAATGAAAGCGAAGCGCAAGAGGCCACTCTATCTCACCATAACCGACCGCCTGTGCGTTCACACGTTGATTGACTGGCCGCTGTGCGGTTGCTACAATCTCGCCGCGCTTGAGAGCGCGGAGCAACTCTTATGCCACGGCACTCCCGGCGAACCTTTCTGAAACTGAGCGCCCTGACCGGTGCCGCTGCTGCCTTGACCGCCTGCCGCCGCGCCCCGCTGCAGGAAGCGTTGCTCCTCAATCTGCACAACTGGCCGGAGTACCTCAACCCCGCGACCGCCGAGCGCTTCTGGCGCGAGACCGATATCTTCATCAACCAGACGATTTTCGAGAGCAACGAAGCCCTGTTGGCCGATTTGAAGAATGCGCTGCCCGGCGCCTTCGACCTGATCACCCCCACCGATTACATGGTGCGAACGCTGATCGCGCAGGGCCTGTTGCTCGAGCTTGATCCGGCGCAACTGCCGAACCTGCGCAACGTGCAGGCGGCCTTTCGCTGGGGCCGCCCATATGATCCGAACGGCGCGTACAGCGTCACCAAGAACTGGGGAACGACGGGCATCATCTACCGGCCCGAGGCGATAACCGAGCCGCCCACCTCCTGGGCCGATTTCTGGTCGTTGGCGCAACGGCACTCGGGCCGCGTGATCGTGGTCGAGGCCCAGGATGAGGTCATTGGCGCCGCCCTCAAGCTGCTTGGCTATTCGCTCAACGAAACCGACCCTGGCCGTCTGGCCGAGGCCGAACGCAAAATGCTGGAGCTGCGCCCGCACGTCGGCATCAGCAGCAACTATTTCTCGATGTTTCGGGACAACCGGGTGGTGCTGGGCCTGGGTTGGAATGGGGATGCCTTTATCATCCGACAAGAGTACAAGACGCCGGTGAACTATGTGATTCCGAGCGAAGGCGCATTGTTGTGGGAGGACAACTGGTGTATTCCGGCTACGGCCCAGCACCCGCGCAATGCCCATGCCTTCATCAATTATGTGTTACAGCCGGAGATCGCCGCGCTGGAAAGCAGCTATATCGGCTATGCCACCGTCGTGGAGCCGGCCCTGCCGCTGCTCGACCCGGCGGTGCGCAACGACCCGAGCCTGTATCCGCCCGCAACTGTGCTAAGCCGGCTGGAGCGCCTGCAAACCTTCGAGGCGGAGGCGTTGCAGCGCCGCACCGCCATCTGGGAGCGATTCGTCGCCGGGTAAGGCGCCGCTGCCGATGAGGTCTCGCCGCACTCGCCGCCGGTCACGCTTGCCGCTGTTGGTCGCTCTGCTCAGCACGTTCAGCCTGTTTGGCACGCTGGGCGCTTGGTACGCTTACGAGACCGATGAGCGCATCCACTTCCGCGTAGAGGAATGGCGCGCTCAGGCTTGGGAGGCGCTCTATCAGCCTGCAGATACGGTGCCGACGCCGGTCGTAGCATTCACGCGCCTGCCCGAGCAGCCGCCACCGACGCCGCTGCAAACGTATGATCCCACGGTGCTCGAAGACGTTCAACCGCCGCAGCAAGGCACGACCTCAACTCCGGCGACCATCGCCGCGACCACGAACGCTTTACTTTCGACGCCGACCGTGCCCGGCCCGACCGATACGCCGACGCCCACCTTCACGCCACTCCCGCCGCGCGTCATGCTGCAGGGCTTCCGCCACGAGTATCAGAAGTTCAACAACTGCGGCCCGGCCTCGTTGGCGGTCAATCTGAGCTACTGGGGCTGGCAGGGCACACAGGCGGATACCGCCAAAATCCTCAAACCCAACCTGGACGACAAGAACGTCTCACCCATCGAAATTTACAATTACATCACCACGCTTGGCTTCGAAGCCTACATCCGCGTCAACGGCGATGTGGAAACGCTCAAGCGCTTTATCGCCGCCGGCTACCCGGTGCTGGTAGAGAAGGGCTTTCAGTGCCTGCCCGGCGAGGAGCGCTGCAGCGGCTGGTTCGGCCACTATTCCGTGTTCAAAGGCTACGACGACGCGCGGCGCGAGTTCTACATGGAAGATACCTTCCGCGGGCCGAACCTCGTTCTCTCCTACGCCGAAACGCTCACGAACTGGCGCGCCTTCAACTATCTGTACATGGTCATTTACCCCAACACGCCCGAGCACGACGCGGCGGTGGAAGCGCTGCTCGGCCCGGCGGTGGTGGACCTGGAGCAAAACTATCGCGACGCGCTCAAGCGCGCACAGGACGAGGTGTACACGCTGAGCGGCCAGGACCAGGCCTTCGCCTGGTTCAACATCGGCACCAACCTGCACTGGCTGCGCGATTATGCCGGCGCGGCCCGCGCCTATGATGAGGCGCGCCTGATCGGCCTGCCGCGCCGTATGGTTTGGTATCAGTTCGGCCCATACCGCGCCTACTACTACACGGGGCGCTATCAGGACGTGTATGACCTGGCGACCTTTGCGCTGGAGAGCACGCCCAAGCCGGGGCTGGAGGAGGCCTACTACTGGCGCGGCCTGGCGCTGGAGGCCTTCGGCCAGCGCGATCACGCCATCGAAGACTACCGGCAGGCGCTGGTGTGGAATCCTTCTGACGCCGAGGCGAGGGGCGCGCTCACCCGACTGGGCGTGGCCCCGTAGCGCCATAACCCGGCGTTTGCCATCTCATAAGCAAAGCTTTTCAGCCGGCGCGGCCCCGCGCTTTGACGCCCGCCCCCGAATCGAATAGAATGCGCGCAGTTCAGCCCCGGATTTCTCCTGGAGATCTTCCTGATGCAAGTCAAGCGTCTCATTGTTCTGGTCAGCGCGTTGATCGTCGGCATCGCCGTGACCGCCCTCATCATCTACGGCAATATCCCGCTGCCCATCGTCATCCCCGGACTGAACATCACCCACATTGGCTTCAACACCACGCCGGAGAAGTTCGCCTACAGCAACGTGCTCCTGCTGGTGCTCTCGATCGGCGGTATCGCCTTCATCTGGCTGGATTACTTTTTGGATACTCAGTTCCTCAAGCGTTGAGTGTTTCCGGGTTGAGAGCCGGAGGCCCTGAAGGCATCCCCAGGCCTTCAAGGTCTAGCGATTAGACGCCGCCCACAGCCCGATCCAACCGAACACGATGCGGCCTGGCCCGACGCTCCGCGCCAGCACGCCCAGCTTTCTGCCTGGCCGATCACCCGATCCTTTTTCCATCAGCACCTCATCATTGATCCGGGCGCTGACCTGAGCGCCGCGCACATCCACCCGCACGCGATTGGCCTCTGTGCCATACAGGAGGTGCGGCCACTGCGCGAAAGGGAACCAGTCCGTCCGCGTTGCGCCGTTCTGCCGATAAGC
Organism: Anaerolineae bacterium; assembly: GCA_037442085.1. GTDB lineage: Bacteria > Chloroflexota > Anaerolineae > Anaerolineales > UBA6663 > JANWXR01. The sequence goes on along the minus strand of JBBIQY010000091.1, from coordinate 9,360 downwards.
CTCGACGTAACCGGTGGCAGTGATCAGCACGGCGCTGTAATGCCTCTCGTCGTCCCAATCGAACACCAGGCCATAACGTGTGCTGTTGTCACCCTCCGTTGGGGCGGCAGCGATTTCGAGCGTGAAGTCGCCGAGCGGCGCTTCGGCCACGGCGAAAACGATTTGATCTGGCCCGGTGAATGTGGCGACCAATGCACCATCCTGCACGACCAGCCTCGCGCCGCCGGCCTCACCGAATTGCCAGCGGCTCAGGTCGGCCTTGAACGTCTCCTGCCAAAGCAGCGGCCCGGCGCGCGGCGGATCGGCCAGGCCCCCATACAGCGCGATGGCCAGCGCCGTCACCCCGAAGAGCAATGCGCCCAGGCCCCAGACGGTGGCGCGCCAGAGCCAGCGCGGGACGGGCGGCTCTGAGGACATGCCGCTATGCTATCATGCCCGCCGCTATGCGCGAGCTGCGCCTCACGCGCTTCGTCCTTATCGCGATGTGTCTCGCCGGCGGCCTGACGGCAGCCTGTGCGCCGGCCGCCGCTGAATCCCCGCTCGCCGCCGCCACCGGCACGTTGCCGGCCACATTCACCCGCGTCCCGACTCATACGGCCACGGCGACGTTCACAATGACACCAACCCACACGCCGTCCCCGTCACCCACACCCACGCCAACCCCGGCTCCGCCTCGGCCGACGCCGGATGCCGAGGCGGCCAATCGGCGCGTGCGCCTGCCTATCCTGATGTACCACTACGTCGAGCCGCTGCCTGCCGGCGCTGACGACCTCCGGCGCGGTCTGACGGTCACGCCGGAGGACTTCACCGCACAAGTGCGTTACCTCGCCGACAACGGCTACACGACGGTGAGTCTGTATGATCTGGCGGACGCGCTGGCGTCGGGCCGGCCCCTGCCCGGCAAGGCGGTTGTGCTGACCTTCGACGATGGCTATCGCAGCCTGCTGGACTACGCGCTGCCGGCGATGACGTCGCTCGGCTTTACGGGCACGGTCTTCGTCATCACGGAGTTCGCCGATCGCGAACTGCCGCAGTACCTGACTTGGGCGCAGCTCAGGGAACTGGCGGCGCGTGGCTGGCGCATCGAGCCGCACGGCAAGACGCACGCGCCGCTGGCCGGCGCCGACCGCGACAGACAAGTGTACGAGATGCTCGGCGCGATCGAGTCCATCGAAGCCCACCTCGGCGTGCGCCCGCGCTTCTTCTGTTATCCCTCCGGCCGGTTTGACGAATTGACCCTGCAACTGGCGCAGGAGATGCACCTATGGGGCGGGGTGACGACGCGCGGCGGCCGCCAGCATCGTTACGCCGACCGCTTCGTCTGGGCGCGGGTGCGGGTGGACGGGCGCGGGACGCTGGCGGATTTCGTAAACGCGCTCGAGGGAGATTTGAGGTAAGAGATTGTGGGTCATTAGTCAATTCGCCATGACGGATGACCACCTGCCTATGACCACGTCTCGTCTTCCCGGCTTCTACCAAAAAACTTTGGCCGAACGGGCAGAGCTGATCGCCGCGTGGGCCGCGCTCTCTCCTGCGGAGCGGGCCGCGCTCGACGGCACCGGCGGCCTGGCGTCCGAGCAGGCGGATCATCTGATCGAGAACGTCGTCGGCGTATATGCGCTGCCGCTGGGCATCGCCGTCAACTTCGTCGTCAACGGGCGCGAGGTGCTCGTGCCGATGGCGATCGAAGAACCGTCGGTGGTCGCCAGCGCCTCCTTCATGGCCAAGCTGGCCCGCGCCGGCGGCGGCTTCACCGCCAGCAGCACCGAGCCGGAGATGATCGGGCAGCTACAACTCCTAGGGATTAGAGATTGGAGAGCGGCGCAAGAGACGTTGGCCACCCACACACCGCGCCTGCTCGATCTGGCGAACGCCGTCCACCCGACGCTGGTGCAACGGGGCGGCGGGGCGCGCGGCCTGGAGGTGCGCGAGATTCACGAGTCGCCTATCGGCCCGTTCCTTGTGCTGCACCTCATCTACGACGTGCGTGACGCGATGGGCGCGAACCTGATCAACACCGTCTGCGAGGCGCTGGCGCCGGAGGTGGAGGCGCTGACGGGTGGGCGCGTTCACCTGCGCATCCTGAGCAACCTCAGCGACCGGCGGCTGGCTCGCGCGCGCTGCGTCATCCCGCCAAGCGCGCTGGCTTTCGAGTCCTACGCCGGCGAGCGCGTGCGCGACGGCATACTCGAAGCCTATGCCTTCGCCGCCGCCGACCCGTACCGCGCGGCCACCCACAACAAGGGCATCATGAACGGCATTGACCCGGTGGTGATTGCGACGGGCAATGACTGGCGCGCCGTCGAGGCGGGCGCTCACGCCTATGCAGCGCGCAGCGGACGTTACACGGCGCTCAGTGTGTGGGAGGCGGATAGCGCCGGCAATCTCGTCGGGACTCTGGAGCTGCCGCTGGCGGTGGGGATTGTGGGAGGTGTTACCAAGGTCCACCCGACAGCGCAGGCCGCGCTCAAGGTGCTGGGCGTACAGTCCGCGCGCGAACTGGCGGAGATCATTGTCAGCGTGGGCCTGGCGCAGAACCTGGGTGCGCTGCGAGCCATGGCGACCGAGGGCATCCAGCGCGGGCACATGAGCCTGCATGCGCGTCAGGTGGCCGTGGCTGCCGGCGCCACCGGCGACCAGGTGGATCGAGTCGCCGCGCGCCTGGCCGCCGAGGGCATCATCCGCGTGGAGCGGGCGCGGGAAATTCTGAGTGAGCTTTCAGCGGGCAAGTAAGATTTCGGTCGTCAGGTCTATCTGCATCGAATGGGCGCGAATTCCTCGAAGAGCCGGCGGTGCTTGCGTTCATTCGCGTAATTCGATGCTGTCTGGCTGGATTGGCTCAATGTGAATGCCCGGCCCCGGCGTGCAGCCAGGCCAGCGCCCACAGGTAGCCCCAGCCGATAAAGTCATTCGCCCTCACGAGCGCTGACGGCGCGCGTTGCGCCGAAGCGCCGCGCTTCAGCGTCTCTTCCAGGAACTGCAACATCTCGTTCCACGCCTCGCCCTGCACGCCGCCGGCCCTGATCCCCTCCACGCTGCTCACAAATGCGTGCGGCTGCCCATCGTAGATGCTGATTGTGTGCGGCACGCCCGCTTGCTCCAGGCCGGCCTCGAAGGCGCGCACCACCTCCAGCGGGATCGAATTGTCCGCGCCGCCGAAGATGCCGAGCACCGGGCCGGGCAACGCCTTGAGCCGCTCGGCGTCCGTCACCGGCGAGCCGTAGAAGATCACCGTGCCCGCCAGCTTCGGCTGTTGCAGGCTGAACAGCATCGCCGTGCGTCCGCCGAAGCAAAAGCCCAAGATGGCGATGCGGTCGGCCTGCACCTCGGGCTGCGCGGCCAGCCAGTCGAAGACGGCGCCCGCGTCGGCGTTGATCTGCTCGACGGGCGTGCTCACCACCTGGTAGATCGCGCGCGGAACCCAGCCGGTGCTGCTGCCGCGAAACATGTCCGGCGCAACGACGAGGTAGCCGGACTCGGCCAACAGGTCGGCCTTCTGACGAATGTCCTCGTTGAGGCCCCAGAACTCGTGAATCATGATCACCGCAGGAGATGGCCCCGGCGTAGCCGGTTTTGCCACATAGGCGCGGATCTCCGGCCCGCTCGGGTTGGGGATACGGGTGTTGGTCACCGCGTCCAGCCGCCCGCTGCTGAACAGACCGTCCACGAAGACCGAGCCGAAGAGGAAGACGACAAGCGCCGCGACCAGCAGGGCCGCCGCGATGAGCAAGCGCCGCACCAGTTTCATTTGTAGAGCCTCCAAAAATTGAGTGTGGAAAGTGTATCACTGAGGGCGCTGGAACCACTGAGGTCACTGGGGGGCGCTGAACCGCTGAGGGGATTGCTTCAGTGCGTTCATCTTCTTCAGCGCCTCAGTGATCCCAAGCCTCGTGCTACAATCCGAACGCCGGTTTGCGCCCTCCTCTTTGCGCACTATATTCGACTGAGGTCACTGGAACCACTGAACCACTGAGGGGATTGCTTCAGTGCATTCATCTTCTTCAGCGCCTCAGTGATTCCAAGCCTCGTGCTGCAATCCGAACGTCGGTTCGCGCCCTCCTCTTTGCGCACCATATTCGACTGAGGGCACTGGAACCACTGAACCACTGAGGTCGCTGGGGTCACTGAACCGCTGAGGGGATTGCTTCAGTGCGTTCATCTTCTTCAGCGCCTCAGTGATCCCAAGCCTCGTGCTACAATCCGAACGCCGGTTTGCGCCCTCCTCTTTGCGCACCATATTCGACATACTCGCCATGCCCCCTTTCAAACTCGTCGCTCCGTTCCGCGCGCTGGGCGATCAACCGCAAGCCATCGAAAAGCTGGTGGTCGGGCTGAAGCGTGGCGACAAGCATCAGGTGCTGCTCGGGGCCACGGGCACGGGCAAGACGTTCACCATCGCCAGCGTTGTCGAGCAGGTTCAGCGCCCCACGCTGGTGATGGCCCACAACAAGACGCTGGCCGCGCAGCTCTACGCCGAGTTCAAGGAGTTCTTCCCCGAAAATGCGGTCGAATACTTCGTTTCCTATTACGACTACTACCAGCCGGAGGCCTACGTTGCCCGGCACGACTTGTATATTGAAAAAGAGACGCAGATCAACGACGAGCTGGACCGGCTGCGGCTGGCCGCCACCACCTCGCTGCTCAGCCGCCGGGATGTGCTCATCGTCGCCTCGGTCTCCTGCATCTACGGCCTCGGCTCGCCGGAGGCCTACGGCAAGGTCGTCATCAAGCTCAATCGGGGCGAACGTGTGCGGCGCTCCACGTTGCTGCGGCAACTGGTGGAGATTCATTACGAGCGCAACGACCTGGATTTGAAGCTCGGCTCGTTCCGCGTCCGGGGCGATACGCTGGAGGTGATGCCCGCTTACACCGACGCCTTTGGCTACCGCGTCACTTTCTTTGGCGACGAGATCGAACGCATCGTCGAGTTCCAGCCCCTGACCGGTGAGATCCTCCACGAGCGCGATTCGCTCGAAATCTTCCCGGCCAAGCACTTCATCACCGAAGCCGAGAAGCTACAGCAGGCGATCAGAGACATCGAGGCCGAGCTGGAGGAGCGCCTGGCCTGGCTCAAAGAGAACAACCTGCTGCTGGAGGCTCAACGCCTCGAGCAGCGCACCCGATACGACCTGGAGATGTTGCGCGAAGTGGGCTACTGCTCCGGCATCGAGAACTACTCGCGCCACCTCGATCAGCGCCCGCCCGGTTCGCCGCCCTGGACGCTGGTGGACTACTTCCCGCCGGATTTCCTGCTGGTGATTGACGAGAGCCATATGACCGTGCCGCAGATCAGCGGTATGTACGGCGGCGACCGGTCGCGCAAGGAGGAGCTGGTGAAATACGGCTTCCGACTGCCCTCGGCGCTCGATAACCGCCCGCTCTCGTTTGCCGAGTTCGAACAGCGCATGGGGCAGGTGATCTACACCTCCGCCACGCCCGGCCCGTACGAGACCGAACGCGCCGCGCAGATCGTCGAGCAGATCATCCGCCCCACCGGCCTGGTGGACCCGGAGATCGAGGTGCGCCCGGTGCAGGGGCAGGTGGATCACCTGATCGGCCAGTTGCGCCAGCGCATCGAGAAAGGCCAGCGGGCGTTGGTCACCACCCTCACCAAACGCATGGCCGAAGACCTCAGCCAGTATCTCCAGGAACTGAACTTCAAAGTCCACTACTTGCACTCGGAAGTGGACACACTGGAGCGGGTGGAGATCCTGCGCGACCTGCGGCTGGGCGTTTACGACGTGGTCGTCGGCATCAACCTGCTGCGCGAAGGCCTCGATCTGCCCGAGGTTTCGCTGGTTGCCATCCTCGACGCCGATAAAGAAGGCTTCCTGCGCTCCACCACCTCACTCATCCAGACCATCGGGCGCGCGGCCCGGCACGTCGAGGGCAAGGTCATCATGTACGCCGACAAGCTGACCGACTCGATGAAGAAGGCCATCGAGGAGACCAACCGCCGCCGCCAGATCCAGCAGGCTTACAACAGCGCTCACGGCATCGTCCCGGCCACCATTGTCAAATCCATCCACGACCTGACCGAGCGCGTGCACGCCCTGGCCGAAGAGAGAGCCGACTACAAGACCGGCGCCCCGCCCGTTGCGGCCTCGCTGCCGAAAGACGAGCTGGCAAAGCTGCTGGTGGAGTTGGAGAAGCAGATGAAGACTGCCGCGCAGAACCTGGAGTTCGAGAAGGCGGCCTTGCTGCGCGACCAGATCCTGGACCTGCGCCAGGTGCAAATGGAGGGCGAGAGCAATGGCGCGAAGCTGCCGGCTTGGGAGAAGCTGCGCCGCCTGAGCGAGATCGAGCACAAGCTGGACTCCTCCCCATTTGCGCCGGCCAGCGCCGGGGAGCGGCCCGCGCCGAAGCGACGCGGGCGGAGGCGGTAAATTCAGAGGCTCCGCCTCGGCCAACCTCTCGGATCATCGAGCCACTGACAGCACTGAGGACACCGAGCGCGGCCGCCGGCCCGCCGAGACCCTCGGTGAAATCAGTATGCTCAGCCCTCTTTGGGCGCTCCGCGGCTCGGAACTTCCGCTATTGTGGGGCGAGGAAGAAACTGCCGATCAGCAGCAACATCCCGCAAATGCCGCACACCGCCACCAGGCCGATCACCACCAAGGCGATGATCTGAACCAGGCGACGTGTGTCGGGGTTGGGCCCCACGTTACGCCGCCACCAACTGTCGCGCCACGGCGATCACTTCGGCGTAGTTCGGCTCCAGGCCCAAATGCGGTATGTAGGCGACGTAGTGCAGCTTGTCATCCTTGCCGACCACGAACACCGCACGCCGGTGATAACGGCGCTCCTTGATGTGGGTCGCATACTTGTCGCCGAACTCCAGGTTGGCATGGTCGCTGACCACGTAGACGCGCTCGACCCCCGCGGCCGCGCACCAGTTCTTCTGCGTCGGCGGCAGGTCGGTGCTGATGGTGATGATGCGGATGTCGTCGCCCAGGGCAGCGGCCTCTTCGTTGAAGCGGCGCGTCTCGGCGTCGCAGACGTTGGTGCTGAGCGACGGCACCGAGGCGAGGATGCGCACCTTGCCGGCCGTCTCCTGGAGCACGTCCACCTCCGTCCACGGGCTCAGCCCCGCCCACGCGCCCACCTGTGCGATGAAGCGCGGCGCCGGCTCGCCCACTTTCACATCCTCGCCGATGATGGTGGCGAACTTGTCGCCGAGCTTGATCACGTCTGTGCGTTCAACTGGCATGGGAAATTCTCCTTGGAAAAGCTGGGCGAAATCTTATCACGCCTGCGCCGCGCCGGGCGAGGCCGTGCACATTGACAAGCCCTTCTCCGGGATGATATTCTCCGGCGCGTGATCTTCACCCGGGAATTGCTCGAAGCGCGCGAAGCGCAGACGCTGGCCCCCTACGGCCTGAAGAGCCGCGACTCGCGCGGGCGTGCCTACCAGCCGGACCCCGAGCCGGACGACCGCACCGCCTTCCAGCGTGATCGCGACCGCATCCTGCACACCACCGCCTTCCGCCGGCTGGAGTACAAGACCCAGGTCTTCATCAATTACGAAGGCGATTACTACCGCACCCGGCTGACGCACACGCTGGAGGTAGCGCAGATCGGGCGGACGGTGGCGCGCGCGCTGGGCGCGAACGAGGACCTGATCGAGGCCATCTGCCTGGCGCACGACCTGGGCCATGCCCCCTTCGGCCACGCCGGCGAGGCTGCCCTCGACGCACTGATGCACGACCACGGCGGCTTCGACCACAACAAGCAGTCGCTGCGCATCGTCACCGAGCTGGAGCGCCGCTACCCGCAGTGGCCCGGCCTCAACCTGACCTGGGAGACGCGCGAAGGCATTGTCAAGCACGAGACCGAGTACGATGTTTCGGATGCCAGCGAGTACGACGCCGACAAGCGCGGCCACCTGGAGGCGCAGATCGCCAACGCCGCCGACGAGCTGGCCTACACCGCCCACGACCTCGACGACGGCCTGCGCTCCGGCCTGATCGCGCCAGCCGAGTTGGATGGGCTGGAGCTGTGGCGGAGGCTGCGCGAGGAGATCGGCTGGCACGGCGACCAGCTCGACCAGCTCACGCGCCACCGCCTGATCCGCAAGCTCATCGGCCTGGAGGTGGCCGACCTGGTGCACGCTACGGAGGCGCGCCTGGCGGCCGCCGGCGTCAGGTCGGTGGCCGATCTGCAGCGCCTGCCGTACAACGTCATCGGCTGGAGCGAGGCGCTGGCGGCCGGCAATCGGCAGTTGAAGAAATTCCTGTACGAGAACCTGTACCGCCACCATCGTGTGGCGCGTATGGAGGCCAAGGCCAACCGCGTGTTGAGCGACCTGTTCTCGGCCTATACCCGCAGGCCGGAACAGTTGCCGAAGGAGACGCGCCAGCGCGCCGAGGCCTCCGGCAATCTGCCGCGCGTCGTCTGCGACTACCTGGCCGGGATGACCGACCGCTTCGCGCTCGACGAGCACTACAAACTTTTTGATCCGTACACGTTGCCATAGCATGGCATTTATTCCGCAAGCCGACGCCAGGCGCAGACCGGCGCGGTTGCGCTGGCTTCCGGCGAGCGAGACGATAGTGACGAGGTGCCACGTGCCCGACAGATTCCTCACTCCCGAAGGCGCGGCCAAGCTCAAGGCCGAGCTCAAAGAACTGATCGAAGTCAAGCGGCCCGAGATCGCCGCGCGTTTGCGCGACGCCATCCAGATGGGCGACCTGTCCGAGAACGCCGACTACATCATGGCGAAGGAAGATCAGGCCTTTCTCGAGGGCCGCATCCTCGAACTGCAGCAATTGCTCAGCGAGGCGGTGCTCATCAGCGGGGACGGGACGGGCGCGGGTGTGGTGGGCCTGGGATCGAAAGTGACGTTGCAGGAGGGGCAGGGCACACCCGAAGTTTACACGCTGGTTGGCGCGAAGGAGGCCGACCCGCGCGCGGGCCGCATCTCTAACGAGTCGCCCATTGGCCGGGCTGTGCTGGGCAAGCGCGTCGGCGACACGGTGAAGATCGAAACGCCCGCCGGCGCCATCAAAATGAAAGTCATCCACATCGAGTGACGAGAGGGTTACGTCGCCGCCGCAACAAAACGACCCGCTGACGAGCCGGGTCGTTTTGTTTACGGCTTCAGGTTGCCGGGGCCGATGGGTATGCCCTTGGGCGGGTTCAACCAGAACTCAGCGTCGAATTGCGCTGCATCCAGCCACTCCCAGTGAGTAACCTTGAACGACTTGTGGGAGCTGCCGTCAGGGTTAGCGTAACTTTTGTGCAATCAGAAGGCAAATCGTTCATCCGGATGCAATTTGGTACGGCTGGTGAAAGGCCAGCGCGGGTTGAAAGGCAGGCACACCTTTGAGGAACAAGGTCACGCCGGGCAACGAGCTCTCG
>JBBIQY010000090.1:0-15267 GCA_037442085.1 Anaerolineae bacterium | reverse complement strand
GGTGCGAGTCAGAGTCGAGCATGCGATCGCTGGCATCAAGCGTTCGCGGTGTGTCAAAGACACCTTACGCAATACCCAGCCTGAGTGTTCGGATCGGTTCATGGAAACGGCAACGGGCTTGCACAATTTGCGTGTCCGCCATCGCAAACGTGCGCTTCGGCGATGATGCCAAAAACCCTATTTCTTATAACGTCTATTACCTCCAAGAGCCTAAACGACATCAATCGTACTTTGTGGATTGCGCCAGTACCTGGTCCCTAACCCGACCGCTTGGCCTGCCTGTCGATTCCGACTCTACGGGTTTGCAGACGGAGGCTTCGCTGCTTCATACGCGGGAGCACCAGCCGGTGTCCGTGGTGGTCAGGCGCGGTAGTGCTATCTGGCGAATAGATTCCACCGAACCGCTTCGATACGCGGGAGCGCCTTGCAGGAGGCCATGGCCCCGTCAAGGTGGAGCTCAGCGCGCGAGCTTGTCCGCTCCCTGGGGCGGCGCGCACGAGAACACCTTGATGGGGTGGCCACAGGCAGGCGAGATAATCGTGCCGCACCGGGGGCGCGGGCTGGGCGGATGAGTAAAGCACTGGATGACTCCTCGCTGGGTTGGCGCACAAATTGTGGCTGAACCGCCTCGTTAAGCGGGAGTGCCTTGCCGGAGGCCGCGGGGCCCCTCCAGGTGGAGACGGGCTGGGCTCCACCAGCCTGGTGACGGACGCGGGCGGCGGCGCAGCGGCACAACGACCGGCCACCAATAGGTAGATCACAGATTAGCAGCGAAGAGCAGAGCCGGGGGTAAACCACTGAAGCACTGAGGCCGCTGACGACACAGAGTCACTGGCCTCAGTGTCCCTCCCTCATCCCTTCCGTGATCCAGCCCCACTGAAGCACGGAGGCCGCTGAGCGCACAGAGTCAGCGGCCTCCACGTTCTCATCCCTTCAGTGCTCTAACTCACATCGCCAGCCGCTGGCGCTGGTCGCCGTGGAGGATGTGCAGCGCGGTGACCGCCGCGAGTTGCTTGGTGGCCTCCAGGCTGTTGGGGTCGAGGGCGACGGCGCGCTCCAGGGCGTTGACCGAGCCGGCATAGTCCTTGGGGTGCTTGAGCGCCACGCCCGCGCGCGTGTGATTCGTCGCGCAGCGCGGCCCGGCCTTGATGGCGAGCTGATACATTTCCAGCGCACGGTCGAACTGGCGACGCTGCTCGAAGACCAGGCCGATCTCCCGTAGCGTCTCGTCGTTATGCGGCGCGAGCTCGCGGGCCTGCAGCAGGTGCGCAATCGCCTGGTCGAGCTGGCCCTGCGCACGCAGGGTGCGGCCCAGCTTGAGCAGATGCTGCGGCGTGCGCGGCGCCAGGCGGGCGGCTTCGCGATAGGCCTGTACGGCCATGCCCAAGTCACCGGCGGCGGCACGCGCATCGCCGAGCGCGCTCAGGCTCTCATCCCAGTTGGGGTTGGCGCGCACGGCGCGTTGCAGGGCGTCGGTGGCGGCGGCGGGATCGTCCTGCGCCAGGTACAGCCTGCCCAGCGCCAACAGAGCGGGCGCAGGGTCGGCGGCCTTGTCCGCCGCTTCTTCAAAGCGGCGGACGGCGTCGGCGGTGTTGCCGCGTGTAGCCTGGATGTTCGCCAGGCAGAGCAGGGCGTCGGCGTCTGCGGGGTTGGCGCGCACGGCCGTCTCCGCCTGACTCAACGCGACGTGCAGGTTGCCCAGCGCCAGGTTGACCCTGGCCGCGCCGAGCAGGGCCGTGATGTTGTCCGGCGCGAGGGCGATGGCCCGGGCGAACGACTCATGGGCCGACGAATAATCGTCGAGGGCGAGATGCGCCTGACCGCGCTCTGTCCACAGAGCCGCGTCGTCCGGCGCGGCCTCGGCGGCGCGGCGGAAATAGGTCGCGGCGCCGGCGGCGTCGCCGTCGGCCAGTAGAGCGCGGGCGAGGTCGGCGTTGTAGCAGGCCACACCCGGCTCCAGCTGCGCGGCTTTTTGCAAATGCGCCAGCGCCCGCGCCCGCGCATCCGGCGTCTGCCATCCGCCGGCGCGCTGGGCCTGATACCATTTTGCGAGCCGGTAGTGCCAGGCGGCCACATCCTGCCCGAGGGCGAGCGCGCGTTGCAGGACCTGCGCGGCCTCGGCCTCGTCGCCGAGAGTGAAGAGCGCCTCGGCCAGGTGCGCGTGCGCCAGGGGCGAAGCCGGATCGGCAGCGACGGCGCGTTTGAAGGCGACGACTGCGCCGCGAACATCATTCAGGGCCGCCTGCGTCAGCCCAAGCTCCAGATACGTTAGCGCCGAGTCGCCGTCGGCGTCGAGCGCGGTCTGCAGGGCTTCGCGCGCTTTCTCGAGTTCGCTGGCCGTCGAAGCTTTCGCGCGCAGCGCGGCACCGAGCGCGCGATAGAACTCGGCCGGGTCGAAGGCAGCCAGCGCCGGGCCGGCAGCCAGTTCCTCCAGTAATTGCGCGCCCTCCGCCGGGGAGCCGCTGACGGCTTTCGCCCGGCCCAGCCAGAACCTCACCGCCTGCGGGTCGGCGCCCAGCGCAGCGGCCTGTTGCAGGGCATGGGTCAATCGCGCTTTCAGGTTATCGTTGGCCATGCACTTGATGCCGGCGCGCGCCTCGCGCTCGTTGTGCTCGGCCGTCAGCGTCAGCGCTTGCGCCAGCGCCAGGTGGGCTGAACCGTTGCGCGGCTGGGCGTTGACCCAATCCTGGTAAGCGCGCGCGGCAGCTTCCAGTTCGTTCTCTTCCCGGAACAGGTCGCCGGCGCGTTGCTGCACGCGGGCATCGGTCGGGTCGAGCGCCGCCGCTTGCTTCATCAGCGACAGCGCCTCGGCGCGGCGGCCCAGCCGCGCCAGCATGGAGGCCGCGTTGGCGAGGTAACGTCCGTTCCCGGCCTCAAGCTGAGCGGCCTGTTGATAAAAGGCCAGCGCACGTTCGACCTCGCCCTGCTGCTCACAGACGCGGCCCAGCAGATCATGCGTCTCGGCCTCAGCCGGCGCAAGTTCGATGGCGCGTTCGAGGTGCAGCGTCGCTTTGTCCAGTTCGCCGAGTCGCAGGGCGGCCTGGGCGGAGGCGCGCGCCAGGTTGGCATCGGTCGGATCCTGCGCGGCAGCCCGCTCCAGCATCGCCAGGGCCTCGGCTGCCTGGTCTTGTTGCAGCAACGCACTGCCCAGCCGGGCGAGGGTCAGGTGGTCATTAGGGCTGAGGCGCAGGGCGCGCTGCCACAGGCCGATGGCGGCCGGCAGGCGCTCGAGCTGCCACAACGCCTCGCCTGCCTCGCGCAGATGGTCGGGCTGCTGCGGCTCCAGTTCCGCCGCGCGCAGGTAGGCCGTGTGCGCGGCTTCGAAATGCCCTGCGCGCCTGGCCGCCCGGCCCAGGGCCGCATGAATGGCGGCGTCACGCGGGGCCAGCTCCGCCGCCTGCACCAGGGTCTCGTAAGCGGTCTCCGTTTCCCCAAGGTCGAGGAACGCTTGACCGGCGGCCAGGTGCACCTTCGCCGAATCCGGCGCGAGGGCCAGCGCCTGCGCCAGCACGCCTTTCGCCGCCTCGGTCTGGTGCTGGGCCAGCAGGCTGTAGGCGAAGTGAATCTTCAGGTCGGCGTTGCGTGGGTCGAGGCGGGTGGCGCGCTCCCAGACCTGGGCGGCGCGCTCCAACTGGCCGAGGTGGGCGACGGATTGCGCCAGCAAAGTGTGTAGTTCCACGTTCTCCGGGTCGAGCTTGAGCCCGGCCTCGGCGCTGTGCACGGCGTCCTCCCACAACTGGCTCTGCAGATAGGCCTGCGTGCAGGCCAGATGCACGCGCGGGTCATGCGGCGCGTGCTGAAGCGCCTCCTGCAGCGCGGCCACGGCGACGGCAGGCCGGTTGAGTTGCAGGCAGACCTGGCCCAGTCCGAGCGACCACTCCGTGCGGCGTGGCGCCAGGTGAAGCGCGCGTTGATAGCTTGCCAGCGCTGCTTCGGCGTCGCCGGTGAGGTATTGCGCGTGCGCCAACAGGGCGTGTGCCTCGGCATGGTCGGGCGCGCGTTCAACGGCCTCCCGCAGGGCCAGCAGGGCCTGCTGCGGTGAGGCATCCGCTATGCCCTTGTCATGGAGAGTCAGTGTCAGGCGGCCCAAATCGAAGTAGGGCGCGGGATCAGCGGGCCGCGCCAGGCAGGCCTGCTGGAAGGCGGCCCAGGCCTCCGCCGGCTGGCGTGAGTCTTCGAGCGCCAGTCCCAGTTCGTGCAGCACGCGCCAGTCACCGGGGCGCAGGGCCAGGGCGCGGCGCAATGCCTCCGCCGCTTCGCGCGGCTGGCCGTGGCGGCGCAGGAGCAGCCCAAGCTGACGGTGCGCGGCGGCGGAGTGCGGCGCAACGGCGCAGGCCTCCCGCAGCACGGCGAAGGCTTCGTTGTGTCGGTCGGCGGCGAGGTAGGCCTCGGCCAGATCCAACAGCAGCGGTGCGAGGTGCGGCGAGGCCGCCAGCTTCAGTGCCTGCCGCCCGGCCTCCAGCGCGGCCAGCGCCTGCCCGGTGTTGTGGCGGGCGCGATGGTGTCTGGCCATGGCCCGCCAGGGCTCGGGCTCGGCGGGCATCAAGGCCGAGGCACGGCTGAAATGCTCGAAGGCCTCGTCGGCGCGATGGAGGCTGGAGAGGGCCTCACCCAGGATGATGTGCGCCTGGCCCTCATGCGCCGGTTCGGGCGCGGTGTCGAGGACGTGCTGCGCGGCATCGCACGCCAACTCTGTTTGCTGGGTGGCGAGCGCAGCGCGCGCCAGCCCCAGGCCAGCGCGATGGGCGCGTTCGCGGCGCGAAGTGGTCTCCGTGTCGGGGTCCGCCGCGTGGTGAATCGCCAGGGCAGCCTGGAAGTGCGGGATGGCCGCTCCCGGCTGATTCAACTTGAACAGGGCCTGGCCGAGGAGTTCGCGCGCTTCGGCGTTATGCGGCGCGAGGGCCGTGGCCTCCATCGCCAGCTCGCAGGCGGCCTCCCATTCTTCGGCTTCGGCATGGTGCTGTGCGGCAATCACCAGCAGGAGGGCATCGGTGGGCGTCAGTTCGGTCGCGCGGTGCAGGGCTTTGGCGGCGCGCTCGCGGTCTCCGAGGGCCGAGGCGAGTTCGGCGCATTCGAGGAGATGAGCCAGATGGGAGAGTGGGGACTGGAGATTGACGAGCGCGGCCTGGGCGGCGGCTTCATCGTCGAGGGCGAGGTGGGCGCGGGCAGCAATGAGGGCGCGCTCGGGCGATGCCGCGGGCATGGCCTGCAAGGCTTCCAGCGCGCGGGCCGGTTCACCCATCGCCAGCAATGTGCGCGCCAGCCCGGCGAGCGTTGCCGGGTCCTCGGCCAGGTCGTTCAGCGCGTCCTGATAGGCGGCCAGGGCGATGGCGTGGTCGCCGGCGGAGAGCGCCAGCCGCCCGAGCTGGCCGGCCAGCTCGGCGCGAACCTGTCGTACCTGAGTCCAGGCCTGCACCAGGGGTTCATGGGCGTCGGGGTAGCTATCGCTGGCGGCGAGCAGGCTGGCGACATCCAGGGCAGCGGCCAGTTGCTCGCCCGACCCCAAACTTCCTTCAGCAGGGGGCAGGGGGGAGCGCCCGTTCCCATCCGGGTTCTGGCACAACGCCTGGTAGCGCGCGGCGCGCCGTGCAAGCTGACGTGCCAGGTCTGTTTCGTTGATGGCCTTGAGCGCCTCGAGCAGTGCGAGTGTGTGCGGTGTGGCGACGCCCGCCGTGAGCGGCGCAACAAAATCGAGCGCGGCCGTCATGCCGAAGTTGGCCGCGAGCACGGGGGCGACCAGCGCCGCCGTTATCGGAGAATGATCGAGCAGCGCCAGCGCCAGGCTGCGCGGGTTCTCGAGCAGGCCGAACAGGTATTGCAGCGGCAGGCGCCAGCGTTCAGGATGCGCGGCGGCGTCGCTGGCGGTGGTCTGCCAGTCGGTCGGCTGATGAGCCGCCGTCACTTCTCCGCGCACGCGCAGAGTCAGCGCCGCCGGCAGCGCGTCGTCCAGCGGGTCGAGATCAGCGGTCTCAGTGACCAGGCGAGTGTAGGCTTCGCTCAACCGCTCCCGGCCCTCGAGCAACAGCCAGGCTTCGGAGTTCGGGCCGGACTCGGGGTGGCGCGCGGCATAAGCGGCCAGCGCCAGCCGGGCGGGCCGCCAAGCTTCCAGGTTCTGGCCGACGGCGCAGAACGCGGCGCGCGCGCGCTCATCGCGCTCCGCCAGCGCCCACAATTCCGGCGTCTGGCGGAGGCGGCGCGCGGCCTCGCTCCACAATGATTCAGGTAAGGACGAAAGGAGATAGCGGGTGAGAGACATGGTGAAGCCGGGATAAGAGGAGCGAAAGCCGATCGTCGTCTTTTGGCTGCTGCGCCGGTTGGTTCTCTCAATTCCCGACGATCAGCAGGCGATAGGCGGCGGCCTGCAGCAGCGCGCCGACGACGATCAGGACGATGGCGTTGCCGGACGAGGTGCGGATGAGGTTGTTGACCGCCTCCACCAGGGCCGTGGCGGATTGCACCACGCCGGCGATGTTATCGGTCAGCGCCTTCTGGCTGATGCGCGCCGACTGGCCGGCAATGATTTTGGCCTCTTGGCGGTACGGGCCGAGGATGAGCAGGGCCAGCCCCGCGCCGAGCGCGACCACACCCAGCACGAAGAACGTCAGCCCCATCAGGATGCGCCACTCGTCCGTGTTGAAAGAGAAGAACATACGGGCCTCCGATTTGTGAACGACAAATCCGGAGGCCGGGAGTGCAAGGAGTATGCCAGGGTTGGTCGCTCTAGCTCAGCGCAAAGTGGCCGACTTCCAGCAGGTCGCCGTCGGCGAAGAGGACGGCGCGCTCGACGGCGTTGCGGAGCTGGCGGATGTTGCCGGGCCAGGGATAACTCTTGAGCAATTGCAGCGCCGCCGGCGAGATGCCCTGGACGTTGCGGCCCAGTTCGCGGTTGTAGCGCTGCAGGAAGTAGCCGACCAGAGCCGGGATGTCGTCGGCGCGCTCTCGCAGCGGCGGCAGGCGCAACTGCACCACGTCCAGCCGGTGGAGCAGGTCGGCGCGGAACTGGCCGGCCGTCACCATCTCTTGCAGGTCACGATTGGTGGCGGCGATGATGCGCACATCCACTTTTGTCTCCGTCGTTCCGCCTAGCCGCCGGATGCTTTTGTCCTCCAGCACGCGCAGCAACTTCGCCTGCAGCTCCAGCTTCATCGTCGAGATTTCGTCCAGGAACAATGTGCCGGTGTCGGCGGTGACGAACAAGCCGTCCTTCTTCTTTTGCGCGCCGGTGAACGCGCCGGCTTCGTAACCGAACAGCTCGGACTCGAGCAGGCTGTCGCTGAAGTTGGCGCAGTTGATGGCCACCCAGGGCTTGCTCGCGCGCTGGGAGGCTTTGTGGATGGTCTGCGCCATCACCTCCTTGCCCGTGCCGCTCTCCCCGGTCAGCAGGACGGTGATGTTAGACGGCGCGACGCGCGCCAGGTCGCTCATCAGCTTCTTCATCACCGGCGTCTCGCCAAAGACCCAGTTTTCCAGCGGATTGCGGCTCTGCCGCAGATGGTCGAGTTCGCGGCGCATGGCGACGGCCTCCGCCGCGCGGTCCAGCGCCTGGCGCAGCCGCTCGATCTTCACCGGCTTTTGGATGAAGTCCTGCGCGCCCAGCTTCATCGCCTCCACCGCCGTTTCGATATCGCCATAGCCGGTGAGCAGGATGGTGGGGATGCGCAGGTTCTCGCGCTGGATGCGCTCGAGCAGGCTGGGGCCGTAGCCGTCGGGCAGTTGCACATCGAGCACGATGATGTCGGCCTCGCCCCGGTTGAGGTGCTCATGGGCGGTAGCGAGGGTCGTCGCCTCGCGCACCTCGTAGCCGTTGTCGCGCAGCAGCGGGCTGAGAAACCCCAAGGCGGTCTCGTCGTCGTCTACAACTAGGATTGTCGCGTTCACTCGGAAGGCTCCGTCGGCGGCGCAGCTGGCGGCAGTTGCGCCGGCAAGGCAACGGTGAAGATGGTGCCCGCGCCCGGGAAGCTTTCGACGCTCAGTGCGCCCCGATGCACGGTCACGATGCGTTTACAGATAGCCAGGCCGAGGCCGGTGCCGTCGGCGCGCGTGGTGAAATACGGGTCGAAGATGCGCCGGCGATGCTCCTCCGGGATGCCGTTGCCCGAGTCCGCGACCTTGATCTCCAGGAAAGCGCCCTGCGGCCCGCGATCGGTGGCCTGTACGGTGACGGTGAGGTGACCGCCGGTGGGCATGGCCTGAATAGCGTTCTCGATCAGGTTGATAAATACGCGCTCCAGTAGGTCGGCATCGGCCAGCACAGACGGGCATTCGGTGGGCACGTGTAGGGCGCGGATGATGTTGCGTTGTTGGAGCTTGGCGCTCCAGCGGCTCATCAGCCGCTTGAGCACCGGGCGCAGGTCGGTGGGTTGGAGCTTCGGCTCGATGGGCTTGGTCCAGGCCAACATGTTGTTCATCAGGTCGGACAGGCGGCTGGCCTCGGCCTGGATCTTGGCGAGCGCCGGTTGCAGCGGATCGTCTTCGGGGATGCGCGCCGCCAGAAACTGCACGCCCATCGAGATGTTGTTGAGCGGCGCGCGCACCTCGTGCGCGAAGGCGGCGGTGGATTGGCCGATGTAGGCCAGATGGTCGAGCTGTGCGCGTTTGAGTTCATCGGCGCGCTCTCGCGAGAGGTCGCCGATGACGACCACACAGCCGCCCGCCGACGGCGGCAGGGGCTGGACGCGGAGCAGGACCGGCAGGGCTTCGCCGTTGCGCCGGTGGACCTGGCCTTCCTTCTCGCCGGGCACGGCCGGCTCGCCGAGGGCGGCCCGCACCACGCGCGTCAGTATCTCATCGGCGGCCAGCACCTCCTCGACCTGAAGGCCGATCACATCCTCGGCGCGATAATCGAGCATTTGCGCCGCCGCCTGGTTGAGCTCGTCCACGGCGCCGGCGGCGTTGACGAGCAATACGCCTTCGTTGACCTGGGCGTAGATGGCCGTCAGTTGATTGGTGAGGGTGTAGGTCAGCCGTTGCGCATCCAGCAGACGGGCGTGCCGCGCAATCTGGCGGATCAACTGCATGAACTGGCGCGCGACGACTTCGAGGTAGGGCGCGGCGGCTGTGGGCGGCGGGCTGCCGGATTGATATGCCACGAAGAGGACGCCCATCGTGGTCGGCGCTTTGCCCAGCGGCTGGGCAACCAGGTTGGCCCAGCCTGCGGCGCGGAAGGCCTGCGCCAGGACGTTATCGGCGCGCTGCGTGCTGCTCCAGGCCAGCGGCGTTTTGAGCGGGGCAGATTGCTCGACGCTTAGGCTGAGCGGGATGGTGCGCGGCAGATTATGGCCGACTTCGAGCCGCAGTTCGCCGGTCTCCGGCAGGGTGCGGTACAGCCCGCCGGCGTCGGCGCTGAACGCGCCGGCCACACGCTCCAGGGCCAGCGGCAGTGTCTCGGCGGTCGGCGCATCGAACAATTCCAGGATGAGGTGGAGGTGGTGAATGAGATGCGCCTGGCGCGTCTTCTCCATCTCCAGCGTCTGGCGTTCCTCGGCAGGCGCGGCCTGCGCCAGCGTAATCGTCTCCCCGCCGTCTTCAAAGGCGGACAGACGAATGTCCACCAAGATCGGCTGGTCGCCGTAAGCCCGGATGGGCACGTTCATCAGTTGGCGGACGTTGCCCGGCTGCAGGGCATGAAAAGCGTGCAGGGCCTCCGGCTCCAGGATGAATTCGGCCAGCGCTTGCTTGAGCAGCTCTTCGCGCGTCCAGCCGCTGAGCGCCGTGGCGCGGCTGTTGATGGTGATGAATTGCCCCGTGCGCGGCACGACCACCCAGGCCGCGCTCGGCATCTGCTCGATGACGTGTTGAAAACGCGTGGCGTAATTGCGCGGCGGAAAGAGCGCGCGCAGCGGGTTGAGTGGAGCGGTGCTCGGCCGGGCAGTGCTCATGACGCCCTCAGGCGCAGGCCGCGCTCGGGGTTGGGGCGGCCACCCGCGCCCGGGCCAGGCCGCGCAGATGGGCGGGCAGGATGCCGAGCATATTACGGTACTTGGCGACCGTGCGGCGCGCCACCTGCACGCCCTCTTCGGCCAGGCGGGCGGCGATTTCATCGTCGGTCAGCGGGTGTGTTTCCGATTCGATGATGCGGCGCACCTGGTCGCGCACCGAGAGGCTCCGGTCGAAGAATTTCGCCAGCGGCACGATGCGGCCATTGGGCAGGGCGATGGATTTGCCCGCCACCGCCCGCGAGACGGTGGATTCGTGAACGCCGAGGGCGCGCGCCACCCGCGAGCGCGTGAGCGGGCGCAGGTCGCCGTCGCCGCCGAGGATGAAGTTGCGCTGCTCGGTGGCGATCATCTCCATCAGCCGGCGTAGCGTGTGGTTGCGCTGTTGCAGGCACTTGGCGATGAGCGTGGCGCGTTCGACGGCCTGGGCCCATTTCTCACGCTCGGCCTCCGATGCGAACGCCGTGCCGTTTTCCTGCAGCGCAGCCTTGAACGCCGGGTTGACACGAAGCCAGCCGGACAGCGGCGCGGTGATTTCGACCATGAGCGCCTGGTTGTGGCGCATCTGCGAGACGATGATATCCGGCTCGCGGTAGCCGGCGGAGTCGTCGTGCGGGAGTTTGCCCTCGCCCCAGAAGGCGCGGGCCGGGTAGGGCGTCAGGTTGCGCTGGATGAAGTGCGCGGCCTGGATGACGAGCGCCAGCGGAGCGCGCAACGCGCGCGCCAGCCGCGGGTAATCCTGCCGCGCGAGGAGGTCCAGATGGCCTTCGATGATCTGGCGGGCCAACGGCACCAGCGGTGCGTGACGGGCGCCGGACGTAAACGCCTCGTGTTCATTGGCCAGCGACTCGAGCTGGATGAGCAACGACTCTTGCCGGCTACGCGCGCCCACGCCCGGCGGGTCGGCGTGTTGAATGAGATTGAGGACGTGCTCGACGGCAGCTAGCGGAACGCGCAGGTAGGCAGCGGCCTCGGCCAGCGGCTCGTCGAAGAAGCCGTCCTCATCCAGACGGGCCAGCAGGTAGGCGGCGGTCGGTCGTTCGTGCGGCTCGAGCATCGGCGCGATCTGCCGCAACAGATGCTCATCGAGCCGCTCGTGTTGACGTACTTCCAAATCGGAGTCGCGTTCCTCGCCGTCCGCGCCGTAACGCTCGCCGGCGGGCTGGCGGGGCGATAGGAAGACCACGGGCAGGTCGTCCTCGCGCGGCGCGGCGCAAGCCGGGCAGGGCAGACGCGTCAGCCGCTTGCCGCATTGTGGGCAGCGCAGCTCCTCTACCAACTCCAGGGCCGGGTTCTCGTTGAGTTCGGTGCGCAGGGCCGCCTCCAGCTCCGTCGTGGACATGTGGAGGTAGGTCATGGTTTGAGCCAGGTGAGCGGTGGTCTGCGGGCGTAGGTCGTGGAAAGCGTGGTGACTGAGCATAAAGTCCAGCGCGCCTGCCGTGAGTATAAACTCGGTTAAGACGCCGGTCAACGCTGATGCAAGTTGTGTGCCAGCTCGAACCGTTGTGCTCAACGCCCCGCACGCCGGCAGTCGGAAAAAATCCGACTGCCGGCAGCAGAGTGAAGGGGGCGGGAAGGAGGGGAGGGCGCCGCTTGGGTCTGGCGAAGGCATTGCCTTCGCCAGACCCGAATCAACCCGCCAAGGCGAAGTTTAGAGATAAGCTCTTAGCGCCGAACGATCGGCAGAAAGACCTTGTGGGGCAAAGCGCTCAAGTCGAGGCCGGAGCTTACCGGGCCGTGGAAGGTTTCCACGCCGCTCGTGTCCACATCCACGAGCCAGTACCACCACACGCCGGCCTGCGGGACGACGTCGGTGTAGCGGTAGCTCGCGCCGGAAGCGCCGCTAGCCGTTGCCGACACAAAGGCCACCTCGCTCGCCTGCGCCAGTTCATTGACCGGCGCGCGCAACAGCCTGAAACCGAGGTTGTTGATCTCTGCGGCGGTCTCCCATTCGAGTCGCACGCTCGCGCCGTCCACTGCGCCGATACGGAAGTATAGCAACTCTACGGCGGTGGGGCTGGCGACCAGGCCGGCGTCCCAGGTCAGATCATTCTGGCCGGGCAGCAGGTTGATGATCGGCGTGCGGCCCGTGGCCGGATCCACATCACTGTCGTTGTCATTGTTGCCACCCTGATTGGGGCGCGTGAAGCTGAAGCCGGACGGCAGGGTGACGTGGAAGAAGTAGGCGCCGGTTGGCAAGCCTGTGAACTGGAAAAAGCCGTTACCGTCCGTGACGGCGGTCGCGATCAGGACATCGTCGGCAGTGCCGGGCAGGCCGTCCGGGCCGGGCTGATACAGTCGCAAAGTGACGTTGGGCACGCCAGGCTCACTGGGATCAAAGACCCCATCGCCGTCCTGGTCGAGCCAGACGTAGTTGCCGACCGAGGCCGCCGGGTGCAGGCCCGCGTCCCAGCGCAGGTCATTCACGTCGGGAGCCAGGGTGATAAGCGGTGTGCGACGGGTGAACGGGTTGGCGTCGCTGTCGAGACTATCATCTCCGCCCTGGTCATTCAGGCTGATGGCCTGGCCGGCGAGCGGGACGAACTCAATCTGGTAGCTGCCCGGCACGAGGTTGATGAACTGATAGTTGCCATTGCCGTCCGTCACCGTCGTGCTGATGGTGCTCCCACCTGCATCCAGGAGCAGCACAGTTACACCGGACACGCCCGTTTCGCCCGTGTCCTGCAGACCGTTTGCATTGGTGTCCTGCCACACGCGGTCACCCAGGCCGGACAGGCGGACCAGGCCGGCGTCCACGGTCGGGTCGTTTTGCCCCGAGATCAGGTTGACGAGGCCGGTGCGCCCGGTCGCCGGATCCGGGTCGCTGTCGAGAGCATCGTTGCCACCTTGATCACGCGGGCTGAAACCGTAGCCGGCGGGCGGGATGAACTCGACCCGATAGCCGCCGGGCGGCAGGTTGTTGAATTGGTAGGCGCCGCTGCCGTTGGTCGTGGTGGTGCCGAGGACGTTGCCGCCGCCGTCGAGCAATTGGACGGTGACGTTCGGCAAGCCTGGCTCGCCGGTGTCCTGCACGCCGTTGCCGTTTAGGTCCTCCCAAACGAAGTCGCCCAGCACCGCTGGCCGGATCAGGCCGGCGTCCCAGGTCGGGTCGTTCTCGCCTGCGACGAGCGTGGTCGTGATGGTGCGGCCGGTGGCCGGGTCGGCGTCGCTGTCGAGCGCGTCGTCGCCGCCCTGGTTTTGCAGCGTGAAGGCGCTGCCCGCCGGCAGGTTGCTGAACCCGACTGTGTAATTGCCGGGGATCAGGTTGGTAAAGGTGTAGATGCCGCTCGCGTCGGTTGTGGTCGTGACGATCATCGCGCCGAGGGCGTTGTAGAGCGTGACGAGCACGTTTGGCACGCCCGGTTCGCCGGCGTTCTGCACGCCGTTGCCGTTCAGATCGTCCCACACGAAGTTGCCGAGCGAGGCGGGCTGGAACAGGCCGAAGTCCAGTGTGGTATTGAGGGTTTGGCCGGTGGCGGTGATGGTGCTTGGCTCTGCGCCGGGCGTCAGTGTGATCGGCGCGCTGCGGATGACGGCGCCGCTGATAGTGCCGTTGTCGTCATTATCGGCGTCGTCGTCCGGGTCGGGCGCCGGCTCAAAGGGGCCGATGAGCGCGCCGTTCGCGCCGGTGCTGCTGACGAAGCCCGCCAGGGGCGTGATTTCGACCAGATATGTCGTTGGCGTCAGGCCATTGAAGGCGTACAGGCCGCCGCCGCTGGTCGTCGTCGTGCGGATGGCCGCGCCGTCCGGCACACCGTCGTTGTTCGTGTCGAGGAACAGGCGCACCGGCACGTTATCGAGGCCGGCCTCCCCGCCATCGAACAAGCCATTGTTGTTCAGGTCGTTCCACACCAGGTTGCCCAGCGCCAGCGCATAGAAGCCGAAATCCACGGTCATGTTGGCGCGGTTATCGTCTGCGCCCTGGTCGCCGGCGCACAAGTCGGGCTCGTTGATCGGCTCGCTATCTCCGGGGCCGAGGGTGACGATGCCGCTGCGGATGCCGTTTGCGCCCGGCGCGGTGCCCAGGCCGTTGTCGTTGCTGTCGCCGTCGGAGTTCGGATCGGTCTCGTCCGGCGTGCTGCTGGTGTAGTTGAACAATGTCCCGCCGGAAGCGAAGTTGTTAGCCGCAATCTCTACGACATAGTTTCCGGCCGGCAGGTTATCGAAGCGGTAACAGCCGTTGGCGACGGTGGTCGTGGTACTGAGGACGTTTGTGCCCGCGCTGTCGAGCAGGCGCACGGTGACGCCGGCCAGGCCAATCTCGCCGCCGCCGAGCAGGCCGTCGTCATTCGCATCGAACCACACACGGTTGCCGAGGGAGTACGGGCGGAAGAAACCGAAATCAACGGTCAGGTTCTCGTCGGCGTCCGGCGTGAGGGGGTCGTTGTCCGGGTTCTCGTTGAGCGGCTCGCTGCCGGCGGCCAGTGTGACGAGCGTCGTGACCACGCCTAGGCCGGCGACGCGCGTGCCGTTATCGTCGTTGTCTGCATCGTTGTCCGGGTCGGGCGCAGGCTCGCTGCCGCTGCCGGTGCTGCTCGTGTAGCCGGATAGGACACCACCCGACGTGAAATTGGACTCGGGCACCCGTACACAATAATCGCCGGGGCCGAGATTGCTGAAGAGGTACAGGCCGTTGGGATCGGTGACTTGTTCGTTGACGAAGATATCGCCTGTGCCCGGCTCGCAAACGCCGTCGCCGTCGTTGCGGTACAGACGCACGGCAGCGTTCACCACCGGCAGTTCGCCGCCTTCACGCAGGCCGTTGTTGTTCGCATCGAACCAAAGTTGGTTGCCCAGGCTCAGTGTGGAGGTCGGCGGTGTGGGCGAAAAGCCGAAGTCGTAGTCATGGTTGTTGCTGCCCGCGCCGCCCGTGCTGAGCGCCGTTGCTGCAATCCCACCGCTGGCAATGCCGTCCGAATCGCGCTGCTCGGGCGCGGCGTTGGGGACGGTGGGGCTTAGTCCGGTCAGCGGGCCGCTCGCGTAGTCGACAGGATTGTCCAGCCGGATTTCGTAGGCGGTGTTGCGCAGCAGGTTGACGTTGTAACGCGCGCTGGGGGTGCTGGTTGCCGTCGCCGAAGAGAAGTAGTAGTTGCCGCTGGCACTGGTGATCGCCGTCTCCAGTGGGTCATTGTCATCGGCGTTGCCGGCAATGCCGTCCGGCCCGAAGCCTGGCCGGTACAGGCGAACGGTTACGCCACTGATAGGCGTTTCGCCTGGGTCCTGCACGCCGTTGCGGTTGGTGTCTTCCCAGACGCGATTGCCGATCTCGATGGGGGCGGCATTGCAGAGCGCGACCAGGTCGCCCAGGCCGTTGGCTTTGGCGAAGGTGACA
>JBBIQY010000089.1:0-15416 GCA_037442085.1 Anaerolineae bacterium | reverse complement strand
GGGGCCGTGCCCGACCTGAGCGCCATGAGCGAAGACGACGCCATGCGCTGGCTGGAAAGCCTGGCCGCGCGCCAGGGCGCCGATCCGGCGGAACTGACGACCACCGCCGAGGAGCGCGCCGCCTTCGGCACGCTGCCTGAGGCCGCGCCACCTGAGGAGGTGGTCACGCCGGAATGGACCTTGCCGGAAGACACCCAGGCCGGTTCGCCGTTGTTCATCGAGGCGGCAGCAGAAATCGAAGAACCGGTCGGCCCTCTGATGCCCCCAACGGGCACGTTGCCCGACATCTTCGGTACAGAAGCCATCGAGGCGGAAGCCCCCGCCTTAGGCGCTGCCATGCCCGACTTCAGCACGCTCAGCGATGATGAGGCGCTGCGCTGGCTGGAAGGCCTGGCCGCGCGCCAAGGCGCTGATCCGGCAGAATTGACGACCACCCCCGAGGAGCGTCCTGACCGGCCGCCTATCTGGATTACGGCCGAGAGCGAAACACCGCTGCCCGCAGAAGACACGCCGCCGCCGGTCATGGCGGAAGCGCCGGCAGCCGCCGTTCCCGCAGCCGCCCAGCCGTCCGAGCCGAAACTGGATGAAGATGAAGCCATGCGTTGGCTGGAAAGCCTGGCCGCGCGCCCGGCGCCAGTTGCCGAAGAGCTGCGCAGCCTGGTGACCGAGCCGGAGCCGCCCTTCGTAGAAGAACCAGCGCCCAAGCCCGTGATCGAACCTCCGGATTGGGTCAAAGCGCCGACGGCCACCCCTGCGCCGCCCCCGCCCGAGTCACCCGCGACCTCAACCCTGTCCGGCGACGACCGGCTGGCGCGTCTGGCTGAGCGCTTGTCCACCAGTCGCCGCGCCAAAGAAGCGGAGATCGCCGAACGTATCGAGCGCGAGCGCGCCGAGCGTGAAGCCGCTCAACGCGAGGTACAGCAGCGTATGGAAGAGCGCCGCGCTCGCCGCGCCGAGTCAGGCACCGGCACGTTGCGCCGCCCCACCGATGCGCTCTCGACCCGTACTCCTGAACCGGAAAAAGCGCCGCCCGCCGCCGAGCCTGCACCGCCCATCGAACCGACGCCGAAGCCGGTCACTACCCGCCCGACTGTGATCCAGACGCCGGCCAGCGCACGCCTGACGCGCCGCCCCCGCAAGTCGCGCAAGACCGCTTTCCCCGGCCAAACCCACACCGCCGTTTTGGCGCAGGCCCAGGCCGCATTACAAAGCGGCGAGTCGTCGGAAGCACTGGCGCGCTTTGAGCATCTTATCCGCTCGGGCCACAAGCTCGATGAGGTCGTCGTCGAGCTGGAGGCGTACACGGCGCACCACCCCGACTCCGCCATTCACCTTCGCCTGCTTGGCGACGCTTACATGCGCGCCGGCCGTTTGCAGAAAGCGCTGGATGCTTACCGCGAAGCGCTGGTCAAGCTATAATCGTGCCCTATGAGCAAACGAGAAGAACTCCGCAAGCGGCGGCAACAGCAACAACGCCGCAACCAAATGATCATGCTGGGGGCGGTGACCATCGTCGTTGTGCTTGTGGCGGCGGTCCTGATCGTGCCGCGCCTGATCCAGGACGCGCAGCCGGTGGGCGAGATCCTCACGCCGGCCGAAGCCGATTACTCGATGGCCGATGGCAAGGCCCTCGGCCCGCGCGACGCGCGCGTGATCATCCAGGAGTTTTCGGACTTCCAGTGACTGGGCTGCAAGATATTTGCCTCCGACGCGGGTCGCCGGATCAAGGATGAGTACATCAAGACGGGCCGAAGTGTGCGATTTGAGTATTACCATTACACGGTGGTGGACTCGATTGTGGGCGGGAACGAGTCGCGCAATGCGGCCCGCGCCGCCGACTGCGCCGCCGAGCAGGGACAGTTCTGGCGGTATCACGATTTTCTGTTTGCCAACGTGCAAGGCGAGGGCGTCGGCTCGTTTCGCGATGCGCGGCTGCGCGCAATGGCCGAAGCAGCCGGGCTGAACGTCGGCGAGTTCAACGCCTGCTACGACTCGGGCCGCACGGCGTCGTCCGTGGACGCCGATCTCAACAAGGCGCGCAGCCTGGGCATCACCGGCACGCCGAGCGTGTTCGTCAATGGGCAGCCGGTTCAGCCGAGTTACGATCAGATCAAAGCGCGCATTGATCAGCTGCTGGCTGCGCCGTGAGCTTGACTCGCCCGCTCAGTCTGCGTACAATCCCGCGCCGATGAACCGAGGTCACAACCTGCTGCCTGTGTTGCGCCAGCGCGCACGATTTCTTTCACGACCAGGAGCCGACGATGAGTCGGCTCTTTTTTGTGTGCGATCTCCCCTCTCCCAACGGGAGAAGGATCGGGGGTGAGGGCGGGATGTCAACGCTTCGCCTGCCCGGCCTGATTGACCCGCACGTGCATGTGCGCGACCTGAACCAGTCGCACAAAGAGGACTGGGACTCGTGCACCGCCGCGGCGCTCGCCGGCGGGATCACGACCCTCCTGGCGATGCCCAACACGCAGCCGCCCATCACCGACGGCGCGGCGCTCGCCCAATACCAGGCCGCCGCGCAGGCGCGCGCCCGGTGCGACTACGGCATCTATTTCGGCGCCGGGCCGGGCAACGTGGAAAGTGCCGCGCGCTTCGCGCCGCAGGTGGCGGGGATGAAGATGTACCTCGACGCGACCTTCGGCGATTTGAAGATGGCGGCGCTCGATCTGCTGATCGCGCACTGCGCGCGCTGGCCGGCGGAGTCGCCGCTGCTGGCTCACGCCGAGGGCTGCAACCTCGCCGCCGTCATCCTGGCGGCACACCTGGCCGGGCGTTCCATCCACCTCTGCCACGTCAGCCGCAAGGATGAGATCGAGTTAATCGCGCGCGCCAAGGATAAAGGCTATGCCGTCACCTGCGAGGTTTGTCCCCATCACCTGTTCCTCACGCTGGCGGATTGCGGCCTGCCGCCCGGCTACCTGGAAGTGCGTCCACGTCTGGCGACCCAGGCCGACGTGGACGCGCTCTGGGCCCACCTGGCGGACATTGATTGTTTCGCCACCGACCACGCGCCGCACACCCGCGCCGAGAAGGAAAGCGAGAACGCGCCGCCCGGCTTCCCCGGCTTGGAGACGGCGCTAGCACTCTGGCTCACCGCCGCGCAGCAAGGTAAGCTTGGACTGGACGACATCCTCCTCCGCATGGTCACCAACCCGCGCCGCATCTTCCACCTGCCCGAGCAGCCGGAGACGTGGGTAGAGGTGGAGACGGATGATGAATGGCAGCCGGACGCCTCGCGGATGTATTCGCGCGCCGGCTGGACGCCGTTCGCCGGCTGGCGGCTGCGCGGCAAGGTGACCCGCGTCGTGCTGCGCGGCGAAACGGTTTACGACGGCGAGCGTGTGCTGGCACTGCCGGGAACAGGCAGGAACGTAAAGCGTGCAACGTAGCGCCTGTCGCGCCGTTCACGGACGACGAACCACACATCACATATCAATCCAAAATCAGCAATCTGAAATCCCATGACCATCCTCTCTCACCTCCAAAACCTCCACCTCCCTCTCGGCGACCAGCGCACCGGGCGCTTCTACGGCAAGGACATTCTGAGCGTGGCGCAGTTCAGCCGCGACGATCTCGAGTACATCTTTGGCGTGGCCGAAGCGATGCGCAACATGGTCGCCCACATCGGCGCCTTCGATCTGCTCAAAGGCAAGATCCTGGCCAATT
Source organism: Anaerolineae bacterium (assembly GCA_037442085.1). Lineage (GTDB taxonomy): Bacteria > Chloroflexota > Anaerolineae > Anaerolineales > UBA6663 > JANWXR01. The sequence continues at coordinate 11,744 of JBBIQY010000089.1, read as the reverse complement.
TATTCTACGAGCCGAGCACGCGCACCTCGTCGTCGTTCCTGGCGGCGATGGAGCGGCTGGGCGGCAGCGTCATCCCCATCAACGAAGTGCGCTACTCGTCGGTGACCAAGGGTGAGTCGCTGGCCGACACGGTGCGCACCCTGGAATGCTACGCCGACGTGATCGTGCTGCGCCACCCCGAGACCGGCTCGGCGGCCATCGCCGCCAACGCCGCCCGCAAACCCATCATCAACGCCGGCGACGGTATCGGCGAGCACCCCACTCAGGCGCTGCTCGATCTATTCACCATCCGCGAGGAGCTGGGCGGCATTGACGGCCTGACCGTGACGATGCTCGGCGATCTGAAGTATGGCCGCACCGTCCACTCGCTCGCCAAGCTGCTGGCGCTCTATCGCGTCCGGGTCAACTACGTCTCGCCGGAGATTCTGCGGATGCCGGCCGAGCTCATCGCCCAACTCCGCAAGCGCGGCCTGCCGCAGGCCGAACACACCGCGCTCGACGCCGTGCTGGCCGAGACCGATGTGCTCTACGTCACCCGCGTGCAGAAAGAGCGCTTTGACAATATGGAGGACTACGAGTCCGTCAAGGGGACGTACACCATCACTCCCGAGACGATGAAACGTGCCAAACCCAGCTTCGTGTTGATGCACCCGCTGCCGCGCGTAGGCGAGATCGCCGTCGAGGTGGACGACGACCCGCGCGCCGCCTACTTCCGCCAGATGGAGTACGGCTTGTACGTGCGCATGGCGCTGCTGGCGATGGTGCTGGGAAAGGCGTAACGCGGTGAGTGGGTGACGGGGTGAACGGTTGAAGGCGCGCGAGCCCGCGCCGTCACCCCTGCACCTCGTCACCCGTTCACAATTCATGGAAACCTTCTTCTCCCTCCTCGAGCGCCACGTCCAGGTCTGCCACTCGCTGCTATGCGTGGGCCTCGACCCGCACCCGGACGACCTGCCGAGGGCAACTGCCGGGGCTGCGCTCGACTTCTGTGTGCGCCTGGTGCGCGAGACAGCGCGCTACGCCGCCGCGTATAAGCCCAACGCCGCATTCTTCGAGTTGTATGGCCCGGAGGGGTGGGCGGCGCTCAAGCGGGTGATCGAGGTCGTCCAGGAGGAGTCGCATCGCACCGGTTCCCTCATACCGGTGATCCTCGACGCCAAGCGCGGCGACATCGCCTCGACCGCGGAAGCCTATGCAGCCTCGGCGTTCAGGGCGCTCGGCGCGCACGCCATCACGCTCTCGCCCTACCTCGGGCGGGACTCGCTCGCCCCGTTCCTCGCCGACCGCGAGCGCGGCGTGTTTGTGCTGTGCAAAACATCGAACCCCGGTGCGAGCGATGTGCAAGACTTGACGCTCGCGGACGGACGGCCGGTGTACGAACACGTGGCCGCGCTGGCACAAACGTGGAACGGCAACGGCAACGTCGGCTTGGTCGTCGGCGCGACTCAGCCGGAGGCGCTGCGGCGCGTGCGCGCCCTCTCGCCCGAGGTATGGATTCTCGCGCCCGGTGTGGGCGCCCAGGGCGGCGATTTGGAGGCCGCGCTGTTTGCCGGATTGCGCCCGGACGGGATGGGGATGCTGATCCCCGTCTCGCGCGGCATCTCGCATGCGCCGAACTGGGCGCGGGCCGCAGCCGAATACCGCGACGCCATCGCGCATGTCCGACTCTCGCAGAAGCGAACGCACGCCCCGATCAGCCAGCCGCGCCGCCCCCTGCACGAAATGTTGGCCGTCGGGTTGCTCGAAGCGGGTTGCATCAAGTTCGGAACCTTCACCCTCAAGTCGGGCATTCAGTCACCGATCTACCTCGATCTCCGGCGGCTCATCTCCAAGCCTTCGATTCTCAAACAGGCTGCGCGCGCCTATGCGGCAGTGCTGAGCAAGTTGGAGTTCGACCGCCTCGCCGGTCTGCCCTACGCCGCGCTGCCCATCGGCACGGCGGTGGCGCTGGAGATGAATCGCCCGCTGCTCTATCCGCGGCGCGAGGCGAAGGATTATGGGACGAAATCCGCTATCGAAGGCGACTACGCAGCGGGCGAAACCATTGCGGTGATTGACGACCTGGCGACCACCGGCGACACCAAGATCGAGGCCATTCAAAAACTGGAGGCCGCCGGGCTGACGGTGCGCGACATCGTTGTGCTCATTGACCGCGAGCAGGGCGCAAAGGAGATACTGGCCGCCGCCGGCTACACGCTCCACGCCGTTGTCACCCTGCGTGAGCTGCTCGAACTGTGGCGCGAGGCAGGGGCGGTAACAGCAGAGCAGTACGATGAGGTCGTGAAGTTTTTGCAGGTGAGCAGGTGAGCGGGTGCGCAGGTGTACCTTCTCAACCTGCTCACCTGCTAATCGGTGGTGTACCGCTTCCTTCGCCCGCTCTTCTTCCGTCTCGACCCCGAACACGCGCACGCGCTGACCCTGGCCGCGCTGCGTCTGCCGCTCGCCGATGTGATCCTGCGCGCGCTGTTCGAGGTGAGTGATCCGAAACTGGCGGTGGAGGCATTCGGCCTGCGGTTCAAGAATCGCGTGGGATTGGCGGCGGGCTACGACAAAAATGGCGTGGCGGTGAACGGGTTGGCCGCGCTGGGCTTCGGCCACATCGAGGTGGGCACAGTGACGCGGCTGCCGCAACCCGGCAATCCTCGGCCGCGCGTGCAGCGCGTGCCCGAGGCGCGGGCAGTGGTGAACGCGCTGGGGTTCCCGAACCGGGGTGTGGAAGCTTTGCGGATCGCAAGTCGAAAGTGGAAAGTGGCCGCGCGCGCAGTACGCCTCGGCATCAATATCGGTAAAGGCAAAGACACGCCGCTGGAGCGTGCGGCAGACGATTACGGCGCACTCCTCGAAAGCGTCTACGATTGCGCCGATTACGTCGCCGTCAACATCAGCAGCCCCAACACGCCAGGACTGCGACGGTTGCAGACGCAGGCGTTCATCGAGGAACTGTTGCGTTCGGTGACCGCGACACGCGACCGGCTGCCACGCCGCGTGCCGTTGCTCGTCAAGCTTGCGCCGGATTTGACCGACGCCGAACTCGACGAGGCGCTGGCGGCTGCGACTTCAACCGGCATTGATGGCCTCATCGCCACGAACACGACGGTGAGCCGCGAGGGCCTGCCCGCTGATGCCCGCTTACTCCCGGGCGGCCTGAGTGGAGAGCCGCTGCGCGCACGGGCCACCGCCGTCGTGCGCTATCTCGCCCGCCGAACGTCCCTGCCCATTATCGGCGTGGGCGGCATCCTGTGCGCCGACGACGCGCTCGAAAAGCTCGACGCCGGCGCGACCCTGGTTCAGGTCTATACCGGCCTGATCTACGCCGGGCCGGCGCTGGTCACAGAAATCAAGCGGCGCCTTCTAAGGCGCAGTTCGCATGGTTCGTAAACGTTCTTCATCATCGCGCGGCCTCCAGCCGCAACCGAAGGGATCCGCGAAGGACACGAAGTTACACGAAGGTTCCCCCGGTGTTCTTCGCGGGTCAAAGCAGGCGGCGACAAGCGCCAGACCCCACGGATGACTTATGCCCAAAGCCCTCCTCTCCGTCCACGACAAAACCGGCCTGGTTGACTTCGCGCGCGGGCTGCACGCGCTGGGCTGGCAGCTCATTGCCTCGGGCGGCACGGCGAAGCTCCTGCGCGAGCATGGCCTGCCCGTCACCGAGGTGAGCGACTACACCGGCTCGCCGGAGATCCTCGGCGGGCGGGTGAAGACCCTGCATCCCGCCATCCACGGCGGCCTGCTGGCGCGCGCCACCGACTCCGACCGCGCCGATTTAGCGCGGCTCGACTTCGATTACATTGACTTGGTCGCCTGTAACCTCTACCCCTTCGAGCAGACGATCGCCCGGCCCGGCGTCAGCCTGGCCGACGCCATCGAGAACATTGACATCGGCGGCGTTACGCTCATCCGCGCAGCCGCCAAGAATCATGAGCGCGTGACGTTGGTGGGCGATCCGCGCGACTACGAAGGGGTGTTGCAGGAATTGCGGACGGCGGGGCGGGTGAGCGACGATTTGCGGCGGCGACTCGCGGTCAAGGGGTTCGCCCTGACCGCGCGCTACGATGCCGCCATCGCAGCCTATCTCGATCCAGCCGTCCCGTTGCGCCTGACCGCCTATCCTGTTCAATCCCTGCGCTACGGCGAGAACCCGCATCAAGCCGCGACGTTGTACAGCTTCGAGCCGGGCGGCGGGCCGCTCGGCGGCGTGGTGCTGCAGGGCAAGGAGCTTTCCTACAACAACCTGCTCGATCTCGACGCCGCCTGGCGCTGCGCGGTGAGTGTGGGCTTCGCCGCCGCCCCGACCGTCTGCATCGTCAAGCACCTCTCTCCCTGCGGCATCGCCTCCGCCACGACTCTGGCCGAGGCCTACCGCGCCGCCTTCGCCTGCGACCCGCGCTCGGCCTTCGGCGGCGTGATCGCCAGTAACCGCCCGTTCGATGGCGCGACCGCCGCGGCGCTCGGCGACCTGTTCGTCGAGTGCCTCGCCGCGCCGAGCTTCACGCCCGAAGCGCGCGAGGCGCTGGCGAAGAAGAAGAATTGCCGGCTGGTGGAGATGCCGACGCTGGAGATTCAACCACGCTACGAATTGCGCACGATCACGGGCGGATTGCTGAAGCAGGACGTGGACTTTGGCGACCCGGAGGGGAGCGAGTGGAAAGTAGCAAGCAGGCGGGGGCCAACCGAGGCCGAATGGGCGGCGCTGCGCTTTGCCTGGGTCGCCTGCCAGCACGTCAAATCGAACGCCATTGTGCTGGCGCGGGAGATACCGGGCGGCGTGGCCACCGTCGGCATCGGCGGCGGGCAGCCCAACCGCGTGGACTGCGTGCGGCTGGCGGTGGAACGGGCGGGCGGACAGGCGCGCGGCGCGGTCATGGCCTCCGACGCCTTCTTCCCCTTTCCCGATTCGATCGAGGTCGCTGCGCAGGCCGGCGTCACCGCCGTCATCCACCCCGGCGGCTCGGTGCGCGACGCGGACTCGCTCACGGCAGCGGAGGCGGCGGGCATGGCGCTGGTGGTCACCGGCGTGCGCCACTTCCGCCATTGAGGGCCTGGCTCGGAGTCTGAGCTATAATTTTTTCATGCGGTTGCTTCCCTGTCTGACCTTTCCGCGTCGCAGTCATCGAGCGCATGATTGCGAACCGACGCCGACACCCGGCCTCCGAACGAGGCCGGGTGATTTTTATCCGAAGGAGCTGGAATGAACGAGAAACTCTTCGACACTTTCGAGTCGCTCACCTTCGACGATGTGCTGGTCGTCCCCGGCTATAGCGAGGTGTTGCCGGATCAGGTGGACGTGAGCGCACGCCTGGCCGACGGCCTTTGCCTGCGCATCCCGCTGCTCTCGGCGGCGATGGATACGGTCACGGAGTCGCGTCTGAGCATCGCGCTGGCGCGCGAAGGCGGGCTGGGCATCATCCATCGCAATATGATCCCCGAACAGCAGGCTGCCGAGGTCGAAAAGGTCAAACGCTCCGAGAGCGGCATGATTGTGGATCCGGTCACGTTGCCGCCGACCGCCACCCTGCGCGACGCCGAGCAGATGATGGAGCAGTTCCACATCAGCGGCGTGCCCATCACCGAGCCGGCCAGCGGCCGACTGCTCGGCATCCTCACCAATCGCGACACGCGCTTCGCTTCGCCGGATGATCTGGACCGCCCGGTGACGGAGCTGATGACCGACCACGAACTGGTGACTGCGCCGGTCGGCACCACGCTTGCCGAGGCGCAGGCCATTTTGCAGAAACACCGCATCGAAAAGCTGCCGCTGGTGGACGAGGCCGGCGTGCTCAAGGGCCTGATCACGGTCAAGGATATTCAGAAGAAGCGCGATTATCCGAATGCGGCCACCGACGCGCGCGGGCGTTTGCTGGCGGCGGCGGCGGTGGGCGTTGGCACCGATCTCGAGCAGCGCGTGGAGTTGCTCGTCGCGCGCGGCGTGGACGCCGTGGCGGTGGACACCGCGCACGGCCATTCGGCGGGCGTGATCCGCGCCATCCGCCGCATCAAGACGGCCTGGCCCAGGCTGCCGGTGCTGGCCGGCAACGTGGTCACGGCGGAAGCGACCGAAGCCTTGATCGAAGCCGGGGCCGACGTGGTCAAGGTCGGCGTGGGCGCCGGCTCCATCTGCACCACGCGCATCGTCTCCGGCGCGGGCATGCCGCAGATGACGGCCATCTTCGAGTGCGCGCGCGCGGCGCGTAAACGCGGCGTGCCGGTGGTGGCCGACGGCGGCATCAAGTACAGCGGCGACATCGTCAAGGCGATTGTGGCCGGCGCGGAGGCGGTGATGCTCGGCAGCCTGCTGGCCGGCCTCGATGAAGCGCCGGGTGACGTGGTGCTGTACGAGGGCAAACGCTACAAGGAATATCGCGGCATGGGCAGCCTGGGCGCGATGCAGGGCCTGGGCAAGGACCGCTACGCCAGCGGGCAGGGGCGCAGCGGCGGCAAGCTGGTGCCGGAAGGCGTGGAGGGCCTGGTGCCGTACAAGGGCCAGTTGCGCGACGCCGTCTATCAGCTCGTCGGCGGATTACGCTCGGGAATGGGCTACGCCGGCGCGGCGACGCTCCATGACCTGCGGACCAGGACGCGGCTCACCCGCATCACCCACGCCGGGCTGATCGAGAGCCACGCCCATAGCGTTACCATCACGCGCGAAGCGCCGAACTATCAGCGCGGCGGCTAGTCGCAGCGCGGACTCGCGCCAAAGACCGTGAGCGAAATGCAACGGCGCCGGCTTAGGGCCGGCGCTGTTCGTTCGGCCTGGAAAACTTCTTGGGCGTTATTGAACGGTCGTCGTCAGCGTGATTGAAGATGTCGTTGCCGGGTCGGTCCGGGAGGTGAATGTCAGGGTGACCGTGTCTGTCGCGCCGGTTGGCTGCCCACTCGGGATGGTCACTTCCACAGTGACCGGGGTCGTGCCAAAGGCAGGTACGCTCGGCGTCGCGGTCGGCGGATTCACCACGGCCGTGAAAGTTGTGCCGCCGGAGACGCTGATATCGAAGATATCGGCGACGTTGCCCTGATTGGTGACGGTCAGTGTGTACGTGACCACACCGGGTGACGGGCCGCTGAGGGTATTGCTCGGCGAAGCGGAGACCGAAACGCCCGTGACCGGGTTGACCGCCGTGTTGAGTGTCGCTGTCGCAAAGACGCTCGGGTTGCCCTGTGAGGTGACAATGACGGAGTGAGCGCTTGTATCCGTGGATAGCGCATTGCCGGGGATCGTCACGGCCACGTTGATGGCTGCGCTGGCGCCGGCAGCCAGGTTGTTGATCGTGGTCGGGTTCGCTGCGCCCGAAAAACTGCCGCTGAGCGGGACGACGGTGATGTTGAACGAGTCGCTTGCATTGCCGGTGTTGGTGACCGTCAGCGTATAAGTCACCACCGCGCCGGGGTTGCCAGACTGAGTCTGCGGCGATGGCCCAATCGCCACCCCGCGCACGGGCGTGCTGGTTGCCGTTGGGGTGACCGAAGGCGTCGGCGTGATCGTGGCGGTGGCCGTAGCCGTAACAAGCGTCGGCGTCAGAGTGCGGCTCGGCGTAGGCGTGACGGTGACGCTGCCGGTCGGCGTGGGCGTGCGCGTCAACGTGGCGGTGGGCGTGTTGGTAAGGGTAGGGGTGATCGGCGTGCGCGTGTTCGTCGGGCGAGGGGTGGGTGTGAACGTCGGCGTGATGGTTGGGGTCGGCGTAATGGTCGGCGTGAGCGTGATGGTCGGGGTCGGCGGCACGGTATCATCCCAACCGAAGTTGACGATGGCCGTTTCGCCTAATTTCACCTCTACCTGTTGCAGGGCGCGCTTGCGGGCGTCCGGGAGCGGCGCGGTCCAGTCGCCGGTCGTCAGCGAGCCGTTCTCCGCTGGGTCAATCAGCACGCAATAGATGCCGGGGAGCAGGCCGTCGAACCGGAAGATGCCGTCCGGACTGGAGACGACCTGGCTGAGGCCGATGGCCGGACACAGGCCGGCGCCCAGCCTGAGCGTGATGCCGCCCAGGCCGGCCTCGTCCGGCTCCAGTTGTCCGTTGCCGCGTGCGCGGCCGGTCGTCGGGTCGGTGGTGCAGCGGGCTGTCGCCTCCTGTCCGGGCGGGCAGCGATCCAGCCAGACGCGCCCGGCCAGGTTCCCGGTGGTCACCGGGGTAGGCGGGATGGGTGTGTCCGTGGGGGTGGCGGTGGGCAGAGCGCCAACCTCCGTTGGCACCGGCTCGAGGTCGAGCGCCGCCGAGAGCAACAGTGGGCCGAGCGCGAAGACCGCGCCCGCGGCACAGATGGTCAGCGCCAGAGCGATCAAGCCAATGATCAGCCAGCGACGTTGGGTCTCATCTAATTGCATGCAAGCACCCGCCAAGAGTCAGTTTAGGTCAATCTTACTCGCAAACCCAAATCATGCCACCGGGGTTACTGCTCGCTCCAAACCGGCGCGTCGGTATAATCCGCGAATGAGACGGACTCGGATCTGGCCGGTGGAGGCAGAGCAGCCCGATCCTGCGATGATCGAAGCCGCGGCTGCCTGCCTGCGGGCCGGCGGCCTGGTTGCGTTTCCGACCGAAACCGTTTATGGCCTGGGTGTTGATGCGCTCGACAGCGAGGCTGTGCGCCGGTTATTTGCTGCAAAGGGCCGTCCAGCCACCGACCCGCTCATCGTCCATGTGCCCAGCGTGGAGCAACTGGAACAGGTGGCGCGACTCGTCCCAGCGCTGGCCTGGCGGCTTGCCCGGGCTTTTTGGCCCGGCCCGTTGACTCTCGTGCTGTCGCGCCAGCCCGGCGTGCCGCTCGAGGTGACGGCCGGTAAAGACACCGTGGCCGTGCGCGCGCCGAGTCACCCCGTGGCGCAGGCGTTGCTCGCGGCAGCCGGTATGCCCATTGCGGCGCCCAGCGCCAATCGCTTCAGCCGCCCCAGCCCCACCACGGCCCAGCATGTGCTCGACGATCTGGACGGCCTGATTGACGGTGTGCTCGACGCCGGGCCGACGCCCATCGGCCTGGAGTCCACGATTGTGGACGTGACGCGCACGCCGCCCGTCATCCTGCGCCCGGGCGGGTTGGCGCTGGAGGCCATCCGGCAGCTTGCCCCGGAGGTCGTGGCCGGGGAACACTTTTTGAGCGAGAGCACGGCGGCGGATGCGCCGGGTATGTTTCTGAAGCACTATGCGCCGCGCGCCGAACTGCGCCTGTACGACGGCCCGCGCGAGCACGTGCTGGCGGCCATGGAGTCGGCGGCGCGCGCCCTGGCCGGGGCCGGCAGGCGCGTCGGTGTATTGGCGCTGGAGGGCGACGCCCCGACGTTCGCCCGCCTTCCCCTCGAAATGGCCGCGCTTGGCTCGGAAGCAGCGCCGGACGAGATGGGCCGTCGCCTGTTTGCCGCGCTGCGCGAGCTGGATCGGCGCGGCGTGGATGTGATCATTGCACGCCTGCCCGCTGCGCCGGGCCTGGGTTGGGCGGTGCGCGACCGGCTGAAGCGCGCTGCCGAGGGGCATATCCGCCGGATCGAGGAATAAAACGGAGCAGGCTGTCTTAGCCTGCTCCGTTGTGAAGGTGCCGGCTGAAGCACCTACGGTGTGCTCTGGAAGCCGACGTCGTCAATGAACCAGTTGCTGTTGAGCGAATCGTCGGTGGCGATCGCAATCCGCAAGGTCACCGTTTGTCCGGCGTAAGCACTCAGGTTCGTGACGCGCTTGACCCACCCACCGGTGTTTGCGCCGCTGTACAGGTCCACCGTCGAGACCGGCGTGCCGTTGATCATCACATAGCCAAAGTCAAAACCCAGAAGATCTGCTGAGCCGATCCAATTGTAGAAGTAGAGATACGGCGCGCCGGCAGGAACGGTCACCGTTTGTTGGAGGTAGCCCTGTTCATTGAGGGCGCCGCCCAGCCAGGCTCCCCAGGCGCCGCTATAGGGCGTCACGCTGTTCGGCGCGAAGCTATTGCGAATCTGCTGTCGGCCATTGCTGGATGACTGTATCCAAATCGTTGCGCCCTGTTCGAAGTCGCCGTTGGGCACCAGGCTGCCGCCCCCGCCGCCGCCCGCGTCGCGGTTGATCAGTGGCAGATAGACGCGCTGGAGAATGGGTGCGTTTTGCGCCGCCTGCACCGCCGCCGCTGCGTTGAGGATGCCGGAGCCGCAGATGGACGTGTTACAGGTGCTGCCGCTAGGAAAGGCCGTGGCGGTGGCTTGGATCAGCGAGAGCACCTGGGCCGGGGTCAGGCTGGGATTGACCGACAGCATCAGCGAGATGACGCCGGCTACATGCGGTGCGGCCATGCTGGTGCCGTTGTAGAACTCGTAGAAGGCATTGTTCGGCACGGGCGTCGTCGTGCCCTGGTTGAGGGTGGAGAGGACGGCATTGGCGCTGCCGGTGCCGCCCTGGCCGCCGGGCGCGCTGATCTCTACCGTCGAGCCGAAGTTGCTGTAGCTGGCGCGGTTACCGTCCCGGTTGGTGGCCGCCACAGTGATCACGTTGTTGCAGTTGGCTGGACGAAACCCAGAGGCATCGCTACCGCTATTGCCCGCCGCCACCACGACGACGGAGCCGGCCGCCACGACGGCGTCAATCGCGCTCTGATACGTGGCATCACATGCACCGCTGCCGCCCAGGCTCAGGTTGATCACGCGGGCCGGGGTAGGATTGGCGGGAACGCCCGTCACCGCCAGTCCCGCCGCCCAGCGGATGCCGTCGGCGATATCGGACGTGTAGCCAAAGCACTTGCCCAGGACGCGCACCGGCAGGATGGGCGAGACCCAGTTGATGCCGGCGACGCCCGCGCTGTTGTTGGTCGCTGCGCCAATCGTGCCGGCCACATGGGTGCCGTGCCAAGTGCTGTCTTCAACCGGACAGGTGCCAAAGAGCCCTGGATGATTGGTCTTATCGCTGTTCGAGACCCAATCGCCGGGGTCGGCGGCGTTCGCATCGCGGCCGTCACCATCGTTGGCGACGATCGAGTCACTCACGAAGTCGTAGCCGGCCACTGTCCGGTTGAGCAGGTCGGGGTGGTCGAACAGAATCCCCGAGTCCAGCACGGCGACCCGGAGGTTGACCGAGCCGGTGATGATGTCCCAGGCGCCCGGCAGGTTCGCCCCATAGGAATTGGTGATGGGCGAAACGTAGTGCCATTGCTCACTGTAACGGGGATCATCTGGGACGAGGAGTGGGTAGTTGCGCCGGTCCGCCTCGGCGTACTCCACCTCCGGCAGCGCGGCCAACCTCTTAGCGATGACAGCCACTTCGCTCTCCGGCAGCGCCTGCGGCAAACGCAAGACGTGTGCCTCGCCGGACATCTCGCGGAAATAGCTCAGGCTGACGCCGGCTGCTGCGCTCAACGCCTGCAGTCGGTCACCCTCCGCCGCGAAGGCGGCCGCTTCGGGTTGGGCGTTCTCGCGATACTTGACAATGATCTGGTCGGTGAAAGACAGCGGAGCAGCGCCGACCGACACCTCCGGTTGCGCCGCCGCATCCGGCTCCGTCCCGTCCTGCGCCAGCGCGCGGGGCGCACTTTGACTCAGACCACTCAACGACACGTATATGGCCACCAGCGTTCGTGCCACGACTTCCCATCTCATTGACGGATCCGGCTCATGTATAGAACAAGTGTAGGCTGGCTGAACTTGTGGTATCGTCCGCCGCATGGACTTTCCCATTGTCGAACTCCTGGACGACCAGGCCAGTTTGGCTTGGCTGCTGAAACACTTTCACCCGACGGGTTTACGCTGCCCCCAGTGCCAAGCCAGCGTGGAACACGCCCGGCCCTTCCGCCAGACC
>JBBIQY010000088.1:0-15722 GCA_037442085.1 Anaerolineae bacterium | reverse complement strand
GGTCTGGCGGAAGGGCCGGGCGTGTTCCACGCTGGCTTGGCACTGGGGGCAGCGTAAACCCGTCGGGTGAAAGTGTTTCAGCAGCCAAGCCAAACTGGCCTGGTCGTCCAGGAGTTCGACAATGGGAAAGTCCATGCGGCGGACGATACCACAAGTTCAGCCAGCCTGCACTTGTTCTATACATGAGCCGCAGATTTTATCTTTCGGGGCCGGCGGCTGAGGTGAGTCTTGCGTAAGAAATTGTCGGCGCAGGCGGCGGCATTTCAGGCGGGCAGCGCCTGCTCGCCCCACACGTCCCGTGCGGCCTCCGTCAACACACACAGCTTGCGGAACTGGTCTGCCGGTGTGAGGGCGTTGCCGCCGATGGACGTGGCGAAGCCGCACGGCGGGCTGAGGGCCAGGCGCTCCAACGGCACATAGCGCGCGGCGTCCGCCAGGCGAGCTTTGAGAAAGTCCACGGTCTCGACGCGCGGCGTCTTGGTGGTGACCAGACCGAGCACCACGACCTTGTCCTCGGGCACAAGGGCCAAGGGGTCGAAGCTGCCGGAGCGTTCGTCGTCATACTCCAGCATCAGCCGGTGCGCGCGGATGCCCTGAAAGATGGGCTTCGCGATCAGATCGTAGCCGCCCTGGACCAGCCAGCGGCTGTGCTGATTGCCGCGGCACAGGTGAAAACCGAAGGTGACGCCGGGCCAATCTCCGATGACGGCGTTGTCCAGCGCGATGCCCTGCTGAAGCCACTGCTCCAGGTTCCAGCCCTGCGCCTCGTAGAAGGCGCGCGTTTTCGGATCAATCAGTAATGGGTAGTGCGGTGCGTCAATCTGGATGTATTCGCAGCCCAGGCGCACCAGCTCGGCCACCTCATCGCGCAGGATGTCCACCACATCGGCCAGGAAGCTGTCGAGGGTGGGGTATGCGCCGGTCGAGAGATGCGGCGACCAGAAGTTGGCGTACAGGCTGGGGCTGGTGAGCGTGATTTTCGGGATGCGGTTTGTACGGCGGCGCAGGTAGACGAACTCCTCGGCGGAGAGGTGGCGCTTGCGGCGCAGCTTGCTCACCACGCCAAGCTGCTGCGGGCGCGTAGTGCTTTGATCGCCCACGCCCGCGCCGCCCTTCCAGTCGCCCCATAAGAACGCGTCCAGGTCCCAGACGCCGAAGCCTTCCACGGCCTCCGGCAGCTGGCTCTGAAACGAGAGCCGCCGCTGTTCGCCATCGGTGACAACCGCCAGGCCGGTGTCCTCCTGTAGCCGGATGGCTTCGTCCACGGCGCGATCCTCGAGCGCCTTGAATGCGGCCGGCGACAGTTGGCCGGCGGCGTAAGCGGCGCGGGCCTCGAGCAGGTAGGGCGGGCGGAGCAGTGAGCCGACGACATCGGTGCGGGGGATGGACATAGCTGACTCCGGGGAAATGGTGGTGGGGGCGGCAGTGGGCGGGATCCGAGCTGTTTGATTTTCCTGAGCGTGCTATTGCTAACTAGGCTTAACTTGCCTTCATAGTGCCGGATTGAATGCGCCGGGGCTCGAGCGCCTCCCAGTCAATCCGCACGCCCAGGCCGGGCGTCTCCGGCAAGTCAATGTAGCCCGGGCCGGACGGCAGCAGCGGCTGCGGCAGGATAAAGTCGCGGCGTTCGGGCGTCCAGGTGGGCGGATCGAAGGGGAATTCGACGAAGGGCGCGCTGGAGAGCGCGGCGCAGACGTGCAGGTTGGCGAGCAGCACCAGGCCGTCGCCCCAAGTGTGCGGCGTGTAGAGGCAGCCCACTGCCTGCACCTCGCTCGCGATCTGCCGCGCGCGCAGGATACCCGTGCACCAGACCACGTCCGGCTGATACACGTCGAAGCAGCCATGTCGGAGGTACTGTCGCAGATCGGCATACTCGCGGTTGCCCTCGCCGCCCGCGATCCGTAACCGGGCGCGCCGGCGCAAGTTTGGGCCGTATGCCGAAAATTGTGTAATTCGGCCTGTAGGCGCGGGTCTGAGAGCCGCGCCTACGAAATTACACACAAATCGGCAAACCGCCCGTAGTCGTGGCGGTGCAGCGGTTCTTCGAGCCAGAACACGCCCAGCTCGGCCAGCGCGTCCGCGGCCCACAGCGCCGTCTTGAAGTCCCAGGTCGGCGCGGCGTCCCACGGCATCTGCCAACCCTGGTTCGCATCTACCAGGATGTGCATGTCCGGGCCGATGGCCTCCCGCACGGCGGCGACGACGGCGATGTCCTTGCGGATGTCGGGGTCGTGAAAGCGGATCTTGAGCGCCGGGTAACCGAGCGCCTTGAGTCGCCGCGCGGACTCGGCCCGTTCTGCCGCCGGTTTCCGTTCGCCGCACGAGGCATAGAGCGGCACACGGTTGCTGCGTCCGCCGAGCAGTTTCCACAGCGGCTGGCCGCTCAGTTGGCCTATCAGGTCCCACAAGGCGACTTCCAGCGGCCACATGCGCCCATAGTGGAATTGCAGGTTGTCGAGGAGGCGCACGTGGCGCTCGATGGCGAAAGGGTCCTGGCCGAGGAATAAATGCTCATGGCCGGCGAAGCCCAGCAGGGCGTCGCCCGAGCCGACGCCCTCATCATCACCGGCGCGCACCCGCACCAGCGTGTTGGTGAACGTGCGGCGCGGGTTCGGGTCCCAAGCCGCCTGGAACGGTGGGTCGAGGTCCAGGCGGTAATGGCGGATTTCGATGGAGTCAATTTTCATCGGGTGCAAGAGAAACGCTGATGGCGCAAACCTTCTGCACCAATCAGCGCTTGGTCAGTGAGGGTTGGCGAAGGCATTGCCTTCGCCAACCCAGGATGAGGCACTCGTTGCCGGATTGCTGGAGCTTCTGAACACCGTCACCGTTGAAGAAATGCAGAACCCAGTGCGTCACCTCTGATTATGCAGTTGCCTCTCGGAACGACAAGAGCTCGTCCAATCTAAGCTCGCGAAGACACGCCTCCGTCGGCTCACCCGTGGCCGGATCCCACTGCATCAACTCGTAGTAGCGGCGCCTGGCCCAGTTGAAAGCGTCCTCCGTGATCTCGATTCCTTGCAGCGGGCCGCTCTCGAACGCCTTCATGACGCGCCTGGGGAGTTTGTCGTCGTCGGCGGTGAAGCCTTCGCGCAGGTTGAACAGTCGGGCGAGCGTCTGCGCGCGCGCGCCCACGTCGAGGATGTCGCGCAGGCCGTACGCGACGCCGGTAACGCCGGAGAGGGCGGCGGCCAGATGCTCGTAGCGATACGGATAAAAGTGGCAGTTGATGGCGCAATCCTGGAAGTGCATCCAGTTGACCTCGGCGTGGAAGGCGCGCAGCTTGTCTTCGCCGAGGTCGTTCGGGCGGAGCGGACCGATGGGCGGGTCGAGCACGGCGTTGACTCGGTTCAGCCCTTCGCCCGCGGAAGCGAGGTCGGTATCGTGCAGGTTCATCATGTGGTCGGCCCCGACGGGCGCGACGGCGTAGCCCACGCCCAGCGCGTGTTTGAGGCGCGGCTCGTGCATGGGCAACTCCTGCTTCTTCACCGTCAGGTTGAAGTCTTGGGTTGCCGGGCCGAAGCGTTCGGCCATGCGCGCCACGCCCTCGGCCAGCACCGCGCCGAAGCCCTCGCGCCGGGCGAGCATCTCCACAGATTTCACCAGCAAATCGCCGTTACCCCAGCGGTACGCCAGGCCGCCCGTGTCCGCCGGCGTGATGATCCCGCGCTCGAAGGCTTCCATCACGAACGCGATCGAAGCGCCGGTCGAGATCACGTCTAGGCCGTTGGCGTTGCACAGCTCGGCGGCCTTGCACACGGCCAGGTTATCACTGACGCGGCAGAGCGCGCCGAGCGCGGCCATGCCTTCGTACTCCGGCCCGCCGTACTCGGGGCGCAGCGCCTGGTACGGATGGTCACTCGCATGTTCGAAGACTTGTTTGCAGGCGATGGGGCAGGCTTGGCAGGTGTCGCGGTCCTTGAAGAACATCTTGTAGTTGCGCTCGCCGCTCAGGTTGTCGCGCTCGTCCCACATGGGCAGACTGAAATTTTGCGTGGGCAGCGCGCCGAGGTGGCCCCACCACGTCAGCGAGTCCTGGGTGCCGCGCCCCGGAGCGGTGGCCCAGGCGGCCAGCTCTGTGTAATTCTCGCCCAGCCACTTGGAGACGGCGGTGACGCGCGAGCGGGCGTTGACGGGGACGTTCGTGGTGCCGCGCACGGCGACGGCCTTGAGATTCTTCGACCCCATTAGCGCGCCCAGCCCGTTGCGGCCCGCCGCGCGGTTTACGTCGTGGATCACGGCGGCATAGCGCACGCGGTTCTCGCCGGCCGGCCCGATCTGAGCCACGCGGATGCGGGCATCGCCGAGCTCTTTCTTCAGTGCGACTTCCGTCGGCCAGGTCTCCAGCCCCCACAAGTGATCCGCCGGCCTAACCTCTACGCTTTGATCTTTGATCCATACGTACACCGGCTTCTTGGCCCGGCCCCGAATAACCAGCGCGTCATAGCCGGTGCGCTTGAACTCATGCCCCCACCCACCACCGGCCTCACTGGAGCCGAGCGCGCCGGTGAGCGGCGACTTGCCGCCTACGCCGTGCCGCCCCGCCCCGGGCAGGTTGGTGCCCTGCAGGATGCCGGGCGCAAAGATGAGCAGGTTATCGGGGCTGAACGGATCGGTGCCGGGCGCCAGGTCGCGTAACAGTAGATAGGCGACCAGCGCGCGCCCGCCGACGAGCAGGCGATAGAGATCGGCGGGCGGATTTTCGATTTGGGTTTGACCTGTGGTGAGGTTGATGTGCAGGATTTTGCCGTGGACGCCGCCAAGCATGATGATCTCCTCTTGCAGTATGTCTTGAAGGGCGCCCGCTCACGTGTTCTCGGTCATCCGGACTTCCAGGAAACCGGGCTTTCGGTGATGTTGTCCCTCCGCATGGATCCACGCGCTATGTGTAAACCGGCCGGTCGAGCACTTCCAGGTGCAGCTTGTCCTCATGATAGGGGTGCTGCTCCGCGACTGCCTCGTTCAGCTCGACGCCCAGGCCGGGCGCGGTGGGTGGGAGGATGTAGCCCTGCTCCCAGCGGATGGGCGCTTTCAGAATCTTTGCATGAAAGCCGCCCCACGTTTGGATGCTTTCCTGGATCAGAAAGTTGGGGCTGCAGGCGCTCACCTGAATATCCGCTGCCGCCGCGATGGGGCCGCAATACAGATGCGGCGCGATCTGCGCGTAGTAGGCCTCCGCCATGCCGGCGATCTTCTTGGCCTCCAGTATCCCGCCGACCCGACCCAATGCCATCTGCAAAATGGAGGCGGCCCGAGCCTCCAGCACCCGCGCAAATTCGTATTTGGTGGTCAACCGTTCGCCGGTGGCGATGGGGATGCGGGTCTGCCGGGCCACCAGCGCCAGCTCCTCGGGCTTTTCGGGCGGCACCGGCTCCTCGAACCACAGCGGGTCGAAAGGCTCCAGCCGCCTGGCCAGCCGGATCGCCGCCGCGGGCGTCATCTGGCCGTGGGTCCCAAACAGCAGATCGCACGCGCTGCCCACCGCCTCACGGATGGTTTTGACAAAGCGCTCGGCCAGATCGAGCACCTCCAGCGAGAGCTGGCGCGGATCGAAAGCGGAATATGGCCCGACGGGATCGAACTTGATGGCGGTGAATCCCTGAGCGACGTACTCGGCTGCGCGTTCCGCCGACAGGTCGGGGTCCTGATAGACGTTGGTTCGATCGGTCTCTTTGGAATAGAGGTAGGTGTAGGAGCGCAGGCGCTCGTGGACCTGGCCGCCGAGCAGTTCGTACACCGGCTTGTCGAGCTCTTTGCCGATGATGTCCCAGCACGCCATTTCGATTCCGCTGAGGACGCCCACCAGCGAAGGGTCGGGCCGCTGCGTGTAGCCGCTGGAATACACGATGCGCCACAACCGCTCGATCTTGAAAGGGTCGGCCCCGATGACGACGCGCGCGCAGACAGCCTCGATCATTTGCGTCACGACGCGCGGGTGAAACGGCACCGAGTAAACCTCGCCGTAGCCAACGACGCCCTGGTCGGTCGTCAGCTTCAGGAAGACCCAGTAGCGGCCCCCGAAATGGGGCGGGGGAACCCCGACCACGAAAGTCTTGACGTCGCTGATCTTCATCGCCGAACCGCCGTCGTCCCGGCCAGGAGTGGTCGCCTCATGGATAGCCGCCGGGCCGCATCGCCTCGCGCGGCAACACAATATGAAAGCGTTCTCGGATCGCGGCGTCGGCCTCAGCCGACACCACCCGAGGGAAATGCGCTTGCAGCATCTCGCGCGCTTTGCGCCGTGCCCGCTCGCGCATGTCGAGCGCCCCGGCCGCCTCCCAGGCCTGCCGCGTGTTGCGGTCGGCGGTGTGCGGGAAGTGATACTCGGTGTTCATCAGTTGAATGGTCTGCGCGTGGCCGAGGTAATGGCCGGGGCCGTCGGTGCAGATCTCATGAATTACGTCCACCGCGAGGGTTTCGTCCGTGACCTCCAGACCGCGCACCAGCCGCATCACCTGCCCGCCGATATCGTCGTCAATCACGTAGTTCTCATAGGCGACGCACAGCAGCGACTCTAGCATGCCGGCGGCGTGATGGTTGTAATGTGCGCCGGCCAGGGCCGTGACCGCCGTCGTCAGCCCCTTCTCGAAGCCGGCCTGCACGTCCGGCAGCTTACTCTCGGTGATGCCGCACGAGTTGTAGAGCGGCAGCCCGTAGAAGTGGCTGAGCTGCGCGGCAGCGGCGTTCATCAGCGCCAGTTCCGCACAGCCGCCGATCATGGCGCCCGTGCGCAGATCGGTGACGAGCGGCATCGCGCCCATCAGCAGCGGGTGGCCGGGCCGCAGCAGTTGCACGTAAGTCACACCGGCTAGCTCCTCGGCGATGGATTGCACGAGCGTGCCGGCGAGCGAGGCCGGCGCGGTGGCCCCGCTGAGCGGCGCCGACACCAGCGCCACCGGCAGGCCGGCGCGCACGGCGGCGGTCAGCGTCTCCACCGTCTCCGGCGCAAACCGCAGCGGGCTGATCATGAAGCCGAGGTTGAGCGAGAGGAACGGCCGGGCCAGGAACGTCTCCTGGCTGCCCGCGATGAGCGCGCCCAGCTCCTTGATCTCCGCCACCTTCGAGGCGAAGTAACAGCCGCCCATGACGTGTTTGGTCGTGGCGCTGAGCGCGGCGTAAAACGTGTTGATATCAATGTCGTCATTGTCGAGGTCGCGGGCGACGACCGGGCGCAGGTAGAAGTGGATGTTGTCGAGCGCGTCCACCAGCCGGCCAATGTCGTAGATGTCGCGCAATCTGGAGTGGCGCGCAGAGCCGGTCTCCAGGTCGAGCACCAGCACCGCCGCGCCGCCGGTGCCCAGGTGGACGCGCTTGCCGCGCAGATGCAGGTCGCTCTTGCCGTCCTTGCTGTAGAGCACTACGTCCCGGTTCGCCAGCTTGAGCGCGGCCTCGACCATCCGGCGCGGGAGATAGACCCGATTGCGCGCCGCTTCCACCCGCGCGCCGGCCCGAGCCAGCAGCGCGCGGCATTCGCTCTCCACCACTTCGATCCCGGTGCGTTCGAGCACGGTCAGCGCCGCCGCGTGAATGCGCTGCACCTGTTCATCGGTGAGTGGACGGTAGGCGCCGCCCTCCAGGCCGGGCGGAGAGATGTTGGTCTGCTTGCGCGGGGCGCGCTCACGGCGGCGCTCGCGGGTCGTCATGGGGTCGGGCGATCGGAATGCGAGTTGGTTCGAGTCATCGAACCGCTAATGATGAGGGATTCTCTCGAAATTCGGGTCGGTGAAGGCCGGGCGCCGCAGCGTGAACGGCGCGATGGGCAGATCGCTGCGGCGGTGCAGCGCGAGGTCGCGCAGAGCCTGGCCGATGACGCCGGCGAACTTGTAGCCCTGGCCGCCCGCTGCCGTCACCGCGATTTGCGGATATTGCGGCAGTGTGTCAATCACGAACTCCTGATCCGGCGTGTTGTGGTAGAGGCAGGTCTTGGTGAGGTGGATGGGGCCGTAGGCGCGCGGGATGTGCGTGCGCAGGAACTCGGCGTAGCGCGCCTCGCGCACCGGGTCGGCGTCGAAGGTGCGCGTCTCGGGCGTCACCTCCGGCCCGGCCAGGTGTTCGCCGATCTTCGTCGCCAGCTCGCCGTGGACGGGAAAGCCATAGAACGAGCGTGCGCCGTGGAAGATCCAGACCGGGAAGCGGCGCGGCGAGCATTCGCGCAGGTAAGGCGTGGCGAAGTACGTCACCTGCTCCTGGGTGCCATAGAACGGCAACTGCACGCCCGCCTCTTTCAGTATGGCATTGGTCCAGATGCCGGTAGCCATGACCACGGCGCGCGCGCTGAACGTCCCCTGCGCCGTAACCACCGTGACCGATGAGTCGCCGTACGGCGTCACCGTGAGCACCGGCGTGTTCGCCAGCACCGTCGCGCCCCGAGCGCGCGCCAGCGCCAGGTGCACGGCGATGCCTTTGGCTGCATCCACAAAGCCCGACTCCTCCTGATACACAGCCACCTGGTTCTCTTTGAGTGTGAACTGCGGCCAGCGATAATTGACCTCGGCGGCGGTCAGCTCCTCGAACGGGATGTTGTGGCGACGCATCGCGCCGATGTAGCCATCCAGATTGCGCGTGCCGACCTGCGAGGTATCGCGCGCGCCGAACTCCTCGATGACCAGTCCGCCGGTGAGGTAGACCAGTTTCACATCGGCTTCAGCTTCGACTTCATACCAGGCGTCGTAGGCCGGCCGCGCCAGCGCCGTGTAGCTGTCCTGATGCTGCGCCAGCCGGATGATGCGCGAGTGATCCTGCGAGCTGCCCCGGTTGTGCGTCAGCTCGAACTGCTCCAGGCCCAGCACTTCCGCGCCCCGCTCACGGCTCAGCCAGTACAGCGCCGCAGCACCCAGCCCCCCCAGGCCGATGACGATGGTGTCGTAGGTGGTTTTCATTCCTGTAATCCGTTCAACGGATGAATACGGATGGTGCGCTCAAACGGATTTGCTCGCGGCAACCTCATTCGTGCGAACCGCCCTCAACTCCCGGAAGCTGTAATGGGAGCGAGCCGGGCGCCGCAAAGCCGGATCAAATCCTGCGCGCGCAGCTCCAGCCCCGCCAGCGGGTCGCCGCTGCTGATGTTGACGTTCGTCCGCGTTGCAAAGAACTCGTCGAAAATGACGGGCATGCCTTCCGGCAGACACAGCGGCGTGACTGCGCCCGGCACATAGCCGGTGACGGCGCGGATCTCTTCGGCGCTGGCAAAAGTCAGACGTTTCCACTCGCGGCCCAGGGCTGCCCGGACGGCCTGCGGGTCGAGCCGGGCCGGCCCGGGCACGCACGCCATCACGTAACGCCCGTCGCGGTCTTTGAGCAGGATGGACTTGACCATCTCTTCCTTGACCACGCCGCGCTGGGCGGCGGCTGCTTCCACCGTGAACACCGGCTCGGTGTGCGGCAGCACGCGATAGGTGATGCCGTGTCTGTCGAGCAGCTCCATGGCCCGGGTGCGAATCATAGGAGAGGGGGCCGGCATCACCTACGGTTGAGGCTCACAACAATTGAGAGCCTGGCTTGTGTGATGGACACAATCATCAGTCATCGGCCATGACCGATGACTCAAAACACAATCACCCCGCGCGCGATCTCGCCGCCGAGCATATCGGCGTAGGCCTCGTTGATTTTCTCCAGCGGGTAGCGGCGCGAGACCAGCCGCCCGAGGTCGAGCTGGCCGTTGCGATAGAACTCGGCGTAGAGCGGGAAGTCGCGGGCCGGGTTGGCCGAGCCATAGTAGCTGCCGGTGATGGTCTTCTCCTGACGGGCAATGATAGCGCCGGGCAGGTTGGTGGCGCTGCCCATCGGAGAGATGCCGACCAGCACGAGCATGCCGCCTTTGCGCGTCGCCTCCAGCGCCTGTTCCTGCACCGCCGGGATCCCGATGGCCTCGAAGACGTAATCGGCGCCGCGCCCCTGAGTGAGCGATTTGATTGCGTTGACCGCCCCCGGCCCGGCCATCACCACCTCCGTCGCGCCGAAGGCTTTGGCGATGTCGAGCTTGCCCTCGACCTTATCCACGACGATGAGGCGGCTTGCGCCGGCCAGCTTGGCGCCCATGATGACGCTCAGGCCCACGCCGCCCGCGCCAAACACGACCACGCTGCTGCCGGGCTTCACCTTTGCCGTGTTGAGCGCCGCGCCGACGCCCGTCGTCACCGCGCAGCCGATCAGCGCGGCAATCTCCGGCGGTATGTCCCGGCTCAGCGGCACGCAGCACACTTGCGGCACGACGCAATACTCGGCGAAGCAGGCCAGCGCGCTGAAGTGATAGACCGGCTGTCCGCCTTTGCTCAGGCGCGTGGTGCCATCCAGCATCACCCCGTCCCAGATCGGGCCGACGTAGGTTTCGCACAGCGAGGGCCGGTCGTTGAGGCAGTAGAAGCATTCGCCGCAGGCGGGCGCCCAACTGAGCGCCACGTGATCGCCCGGCCTGACCTTCTTCACACCCGGCCCGACGGCCTCGACGATGCCGGCGCCTTCATGGCCGGGCACGACGGGCGTGGTATGCCTCGTCGCGCCCGTCATCAGGTGCCAGTCGCTGTGGCAGACGCCGGCGGCGCTGACTTTCACCAGCACCTCGCCGGCGCGCGGCGGTTCGAGGTCGAGGCGGTCCAGGCGAAACGGCTGGCCGGGTTGGTGGAAGACGGCAGCTTTTATCTTCATATGGGAAGCGGCATCGAATTTCGTAAATCGCTGCACATGTTCTCTGTGTGGATCTCGCGCCATTCGATGCGGCGTTAGAACACGATCACATTGCGGAGGGCTTCGCCGCGCTCCATGCTTTCGATGGCGGCGTTGATTTGGTCGAGCGGGTAGCGGCGCGTGATCAATTCGTCGAGCTTGAGGCGGCCCTGCCGGTACAGTTCTGCAAGTCGCGGGAGGTCCACCGCCGGGCGCGCCGAGCCGACTTTGCTGCCCAGTAGCCGATAGCTGTTGTGCACAAACTCGCCGACGTTGATGGGCGCCGTCGCGCCTGCGCTCGGCATCCCGACGGCAACGATGACGCCGCCGCGCCGCACGTAACTGACGCTCTGCGCCAGCGCTGCCGGGCTGCCCACGGTGATGAAGGCGTAATCGGCGCCGCGTCCGCTGGTGAGCGCCCGCACCTCGGCGGCCAGGTCTTGCGTCTGTGGGTTGAGCGTGTGCGAGGCGCCAAAGTGGTGCGCCGCGGCCAGCTTGTGGTCCAGCACGTCCACAGCGATGATGGGAAAGGCGCCGGAGAGCGCCGCACCCTGAATCGTGTTCAGCCCCACGCCGCCCGCGCCGACGACCACTACGCTGCTGCCCGCCGTCACCTGGGCGGTGTTGACGGCCGCGCCGTAGCCGGTGATGACTCCGCAGGCCAGCAGGCAGGCGCGGTCCAGCGGAATATCCGCCGGAATTTTGATCACTTGCGATTGATCCACCACCACGGCCTCGGCGAACGCGCCGACGCTGATGCCCTGATTGATCGGCGTCCCGGTGGGGTGGCGCAGGCGGTGTTCGCCGGCGATGGGAAAACTTGCTTCGCACAGGAAGGGCGCACCCTGCGTGCAGGCAAAGCAGCGCCCGCATGAGCGCAGGAGCGAGACGACGACCGGGTCGCCGGGTGCAATGCCGGTCACGCCTGCGCCCACGGCCTCGACCAGGCCCGCTGCCTCGTGTCCGGCGACGACGGGCGTCTCCTGCGACCAGCCCTGCCACTCGCCCCGGATCAGGTGCACGTCGCTGTGGCAGATAGCCACGGCGGCCAGCTTTACCCGAACCTCGCCGGCGTGCGGCGGTTCGAGATACAAGTCTTCAACGACGAGCGGCTTGCCAAATTCGTAGCAGACGGCGGCTTTGATGGTGTGAGTTGAGCCGGACACGGATTGGGTGAGCGAATATGAGCGACGCGCCACGAACGATGAGCGACATGTTGCGTGGCGCGTCGTCTGGGGCGCCTCTCTCAGCTGCGGCGTTGCAGCAGGCGTCGCAGCACCAGGCCGCCCACGACGATGATGGCGATGAGCAGCAGCGGATTTGGCCCGCCCCGGCGCGCGACTTTGGCTTCCGCCGGCGCGGCCGTTTCCGAGCGGCGCGATCGGCGCGGGGGTGCGCTGCGGTTGGCGCGGCGATAGATCGCGAGGCGAAGGGCCTCCAGCAGTTCGTCAATGAGAAAGTCGAAGAGATTCATGGAGGTTCCTTTCGATACAACGATCAGAGATCGAACAGCCGGCGAATAGAGCAAGCTGACGCATATCCGGTGGCGCCGGCGAACGCGATGGCGGTCAGGGCGGTGCCCATAGAGTCTTCCGGTTGCGCCTGGTTCTGTTGCTCCAGTGCCAAGTTTAGCACGGCTTACTCATACAGGCTCTTCCCTTCCAGCTCCCGCGTGCGGCGGGCGACGTAGTCGGTGATGGCCTCGCGCACACCGGGGTCGAGCGGCGGCGGCTGGTAGGCGGCCAGCATCTCCTTCCACAGGGCGTTGGCGCGTTGCGCCGCGTCCAGCCCGCCCTGCGCCTGCCACGTCTCGTAGCCGGAGCGGTCGGCCAGGAAGGATTGGTAGAACTCGGTGGCATAGCGCGCCTGGGTGTGCGGCGTATCGAAATGATGTCCGCCCGGCCCGACCTGCGCGATCATATCCAGCGCCAGCGTCTCGGCGCCGATCTCGAAGCCGTTGAGGAAGTGATAGAACATCGCCACCGACTCCAGATCTATGATGAACTTCTCGTAGCTGGCGCACAAGCCGCCCTCCAGCCAGCCGACGGCGTGCATGATGAAGTTGGTGTGCGCCAGCACCGCCGGCCAGAGCGTCCACAACGTCTCCATGACGGACTCGGCGTCCGGTGTTTTGGCGGTGTTGAGGCTGCCGCTGCCGCGATAGGGCAGGCCATAGCGCCGCGCCAGTTGCGCGCCGGCGGCCATGGCCCAGGCGCCCTCGGGCGTGCCCATGGCCGGGCTGCCGGACTTCATGTCCACGTTGGTGGTGAAGCCGCCGTACACGACGGGCGCGCCGGGCCGCACCAGTTGTGTCAGCGCCACGCCGGCCAGCGCCTCCGCGTTCTGTTGGGCCAGGGCGGCGGCCATGCTGATCGGGCTCATCGCGCCGGCCAGGATGAAGGGCGTGATGATGTTAACCTGCCCCGCGCGCGCGTAGGTGATCAGGCCGCCGAGCATCCGCTGGTCGTAGCGCAGCGGGCTGCTGGCATTGATGATGCCGCCCAGGCACGGCCCGCCGGTTTCGAGATCGCCAAAGACCAGTTGCGCGAGGTTGAGCGAATCGGTGGCGATGGTGCGACCGTGGGCGGCCTCCAACAGGGCCTTGTCGGTCAGGGTGATGGCGGCTGAGAGCCGCGTCAGGTGGCGGACGTTGTTCTCGACCTCGTACAGCGCCATGACCTGTTCGCCGCTGTAGTGCAGGGGGGCGCTCATCTGCACCAGCTTGAGGAAATTCTGATAATCCTTGAGCGAGCCGCGTCGTCGCCCGTGGTCGAGATCGGTGGCGTAGGCCACGCCGCCCTGCGGCGCGAAGGTCAGGTAGTCCCCACCCACCGTCACGCTCTTGGCCGGGTCGCGCGCGCGCCAGGTGAAGGTGCGCGGCGCTTTGGCGATCAGCTCCAGCACCAGCCCCCGGTCGAGCCGCACATTCTGCGAGCGGTGATCTACCTGCGCGCCGGCGGCCTGCCACAGGCTGAGCGCCTCGGCGTCCATCATCAACAGACCGATCTCTTCGAGGATGCGCAGCGAGGCCTCGTGCAGCTTCTCGACCTGCTCGGGGGTGAGAATCTCCAGCGGCTTGAGCGGGTTGCGCAACTGCCGGAACGGGAGCTTGAGCAGCGGCGACTCGACGCGCTGGCCGCGCCGCGACGAGCGCCGATCGGAGCGAGTAGTCTCAAGAGGCATATGCTTCTCTGTCACAGAGATGCGGAGTCACGGGGGTTCTTCGTGTCTTTGAGTCTCTGTGTCCCTTTTTCACTCATACAGGTTCTTGCCCTGCAACTCGCGTTCGCGGCGAGCCACGTAATCGTCCAGCGCCTCCCGAATGGCCGGGTCGAGCGGCGGCGGCTCATAGGCCGCCAGCATCTCCTGCCAGACCTGGTGCGCGCGTCTGGGCGCGTCCCGGCTTCCGGCGGAGGCCCAGGTCTCGTAGCCCAGCCGGTCGTGCAGCGTCGTCGCGTAAAACTCGGTGGCGAAGCGCGCTTGTGTGTGCGCCGTGCCGAAGTGATGGCCGCCCGCGCCGACCTCGCGGATGGCGTCCAGCGCCAGCGTGTCGTCGTTGATCACGAAGCGCTGCAGGAAATGTTGGAACTGGCCCAGGCTTTCCAGGTCGAGCACGAACTTCTCGACCGAGGCAGTCAGCCCGCCCTCCAGCCAGCCGCAGGCGTGAAAGATCAAGTTCGAGTGTGAGAGCACCGCCGGCCAGAGCGTCCACTGCGTCTCGGTCATTGCCTGCGCGTCCGGAACTTTGGAAGTGGTGAGCGAGCCGGAGCCGCGATAGCAGGCCATAACGCCGCGCGAGCTGCGCGCCGGCGAGCAGCGCCCACGCCCCCTCGGGCGTGCCGAAGGCCGGCGAGCCGGAACGCATGTCGGCGTTGGTCGTAAAGCCGCCCAGCAGCACAGGCGCGCCGGGCCGCACCAGTTGCGTCAGGGCCGCGCCGGCCAGCGCCTCCGCGTTCTGTTGGGCCAGGGCGGCGGCCACGCTGATGGGGCTCATCGCGCCGGCCAGGATGAAGGGCGTCAGGCACGTCCACTGCCCGGCGCGCGCGTAAGTGATCAGCCCGCCCAACATCCGCGCATCGAAGCGCAGTGGGCTGCTGACGTTGATCACTTCCCCAATCACCGGCCCGCCCGTCTCGATGTCGCCGAAGACCAGGCGTGCCATTGCGACGCAGTCGTTGGTGATCTCACGTCCGTGCGCGACCTCGGCCAGGACCTTATCGCTCAGGCGCACGCTCGAGCGCAGGCGATAGAGGTGGCGGACGGAGACCGGCAGCTCGTTCGGTTCCACCTGGCCCCAGCCGGCCAGGTGGAGCTGCGGCGCGACGTGCGAGACACGCACGAAGTTTTCGTAGTCGGCCAGCGTGCCCGCGCGCCGCCCGCCTTCCAGGTCGCTCACGTACACCATCCCGCCGCACGGCCCGAAGGTCAGCGCGTTCTCGCCGATGAGCAGGTTGCGCTCCGGGTTGCGCGCACGCCAGGTGAAGGTGCGCGGCGCCTGGGCGATAAGTTCCATCACCAGCCCGCCGTCGAGCCGGACGTGCTGTGCTTTGTGATCCACCTGCGCGCCGGCCTTCTCCCACAGGCTGAGCGTTTCGGCATCCTGGAATTGCACGCCGACGTTCTCCAGAATGTGAAGCGAGGCCCGGTGAAGGTGCTCGACCTGCTCCGGGTCGAGGATTTCCAGCGGCGAGAGGGGATTGCGCGGTTGGCGGAAGGGCTGGGTGAGCAGCGGCAGTTTGCTGCGCGTCTGGCGCAACTCGGCGCGCCGCGCCGCGCGGCGTTCAGAGCGAGACGTGTCGGTCATGTTTCGAGCAAGCGACTACTATAGATGAGTCCACTGCAAAAAGGCACTTCTACCCTCCTCAAAAGGGCAAAAGTTTAATACAATAGGCGCATGTTCAAGAAAAACATCAAACACCAACAACCTGCGCTGATTAGCGCCACCAGTGAGTTGCCCGAGAAACAACGCCAACGGCTGGAAAACTCATGGGCAGGTACTTTTTACAAGGAATTCTTCAGCCGGGTTAATGAAGATGCCTTTGCCGTGCTCTATTCAGAGA